>NZ_AKVZ01000058.1 GCF_000273745.1 Rickettsia australis str. Phillips | reverse complement strand
TAAATATATGAAGCATGAGATCCAAAATAATATACCAAGCTTTGTAGATGAGAAGCAAATAGCTAACACTTTTACAAAGGTAAAAGCAGAAGTTAAGGAGCTACATCTAGAAAGAGAGTTAGAACATACAATGACTATGAGATTTTAAGGATTTGCAAGAATGACGAATGAAGAGCATAATCAGAGGAAACAGCAAACAGATGTAAGTACAAATAGCGATGTTAGATGTAAAACACTACACTTGACCTGACAGGCGGAGATTGATTAAGCAGCAAGAGAGCTGTCAGATAAGTAAGAATTAATAGACTTATCTTTAGCAATTTTGATGCTATCCTTGAAAGTTTGCATAGGGGTTTTCCCATAACAAAACTTTCCAGAATGAGGTCTTGCGTTGTTATATTTGTTTAAATATTGATCTAAGTCAATCTGTAAATCCTCTAATGAGTTATAAATCTTCTTACGGAATGCAATATCATAAAACTCATCTTTTAAAGTTCTATGTAATCTTTCGCATATTCCATTAGTTTGAGGAGATCTAGCTTTAGTTTTAGTGTGATCAATATTTTCAATAGCCAAATATAACTCAAAAGCATGATTTTCTACCTTTCCACAATATTCTGTTCCCCTATCTGTTAGGATTCTCAGTAGCGGTACTTCATGATTATTAAAGAACGGTATTACTTTGTCGTTTAAAATATCAGCAGATGTTATTGCGGTCTTATCAGTATAAAGTTTACAGATAGCAACTCTAGAATAAGTATCAATAAATGTTTGTTGATAGATTCTACCTACACCTTTCATATTACCTACATAATATGTATCTTGAGAGCCAAGATACCCTGGATGCTGCGTATCTATTTCACCATGTGCTTCTTTAGTTTGTTTTGCTTTTTCTAGAGCAGCTAGTTGCTCTTCTGTAAGCAATATACCATCCTGTGCAGATTTAGCTTCTAAAGCTTTGAGTCTTTTCTTTAAAGTCTCGAGATCATTGCGTAGCCAAATAGAACGAACCCCACTGGATGATACTATAATGCCCTGTCTTAATAATTCTTGGCTTGCACGAAGCTGACCAAGAGCAGGATTTTCTATAGCAAGATTTATTACTGCTTGTTCTATATGTTCTGATACACGATTCTTAAGTATAGGTCTCTTACGACTTATATCTGTAAGTGCAGATTCTCCTCCTGTCTCATACAGTTCTTTAAATCGGTAAAAGCTATCTCTTGAGTAGCCCATTACTTTACACGCAGTGCTAACACTGCCTAGTTGTTTTGCAAGTTCTAATAATCCTAATTTAGGTTTGATTATTTTGTGATCATAGTTTGACATATTTTGCCTTCTTGGGGTTCTA
>NZ_AKVZ01000057.1 GCF_000273745.1 Rickettsia australis str. Phillips | reverse complement strand
AAATACGATTCCCCAATAGAACCCCAAGAAGGCAAAAATTTTAGAAACTATTCCAGGAATTGGTACAATTAACGCAAGTATTTTAAGCATCAAACCGGTTGAAGCATACGATTCTGCTAAGGATTTTGCTGCTTCACTTGGAATTGTCCCGAAACAAAATAGCACTGGAGGTAAGATCATTCTAGGAAGAATAACCAAGCAAGGTGATAGATATGCAAGAACAATGCTAATACAGGCTGGTAGGTCTTTATTGATGAGAAGCTATAAAACTAATCAGACATCAGGAGCGTTATCAGAATTTATTGAAAGATTAAAAGAAAAAGGGAAATCGTTCAATGTAATTGCAGTAGCTATAGCTAATAAATTGGCTAGAATCGCTTATGCCTGTCTGGTAAAGAACAGAAATTACCAATTGGTATAATAGTACTTAAGATTTAGGATAAATTATAAACTATATAATTTTTAAACTAGATAGGGGTAAAGAAATAAAAACAAAGTAGAATAATAAAACGGCGGGTTAAAGAGATAATACATAAGCATTCTGGATGAAATCCGAGCTAACGTCATGGTACCTAGATACCGCTAACTTGAGTGAATCTCTCCAGGATCTTAGACAGAATGCAAGAAACCATTATGGCACTTTGATGCCGAATATATGACTGCTTCATTTATCATTAACTGTTTTTTATTTTAGTACTTGTTTTTAACCAGGCGTCCATATATAACGGTGCCATATAATGTTATTGATGGTAATAATATTCCATGGTACAATGAGAATGATATACATATTATTGGTAGTACCATTTAGTAAACGAATAAATGATGATATATGCAAATTATCTTATAAAGGCTTGATTGTGGAAGATTTAGATAACTGGCGAGACAAATTTGAGGTATGTGTTTATGCTAAAAAGTTATTGGATAAAGTAAGTGCTCTAAACAAGATAGTAAGAACTATACCAGTAGATATTGAAGCAGTAAAGAAAGCAATCTACTATGCAAGGAAATATCATGGTAGTCAGATGCGTCGGTCTGGTGAGCCTTATTATTCTCATCCTATAGAAGTAGCTTGTATGGTTGCCGATTATCTATTTAGAACTGATATTATAGTAACAAGTATACTACATGATACTATAGAGGATACCGAGCTTACTAAAGAAAAAATAGCAGTATTATTTGGGGAGAAAATATCAAATCAAGTAATGGATTTAACAAGAGTCAAAGAATACAACAAAATTACTTCTGCTGAAATAGTTGAAATATTATATAAAGAGAAAAAACATGATGTACTTCTGATCAAGTTATTTGATAGACTCCATAACATGCAGACCATAGGTGCTAAATCTCCTGAGAAAATTAAAAAAATTGTAGACGAGACTATGTATCATTTTTTAGTGTTATCTAAATACTTGGGGTTATTAGACATAGAAGTTAATCTTATAAAATTATGTTCTGCTACTCTTACAATACCGGATTATTTTTTAGATCATTATCACTTATTTTCTTTGGATAATTACCAACTTCCTTTTCAAGTTTTTCAAAATGATATAGACCAAAAGTATATACTACAATTAAAGGAATTATTATAATCAATAATCCGTAGTGTCCAAAAATATGTACAAAATATGTGATCCCAAAAGATGTTATAATGTACATGAGAGCATGTGCTATTGCATATGTTACATTTGCATAAGTAAAACGTTTAAAAATGGGAAAATGTTTAAAAAATATTGGCATAGCTGGGGTTTGTGCAGGTCCGCATGTTATAGGTACTAGTTGTATTAATAATAAATGCAAAGGTGATGTTATATTATCTAATAAGTAGGGACAAAATATCATTATAAATGTAAATATTAATAATTTAACTTTTAATATTATTAATGGATATATCTTATAACTAAGATATATCATTATACAGTAGATTACTAATCCGATTGTTGAAACTATAAAATTTTGATGTATTACTTGTGCTGCAGTATAATGGAAAGAGTTTTTTAGAATATTTCCACAATGGATATAAGTAAAATATAAAGAGACTGGTCCTCCACATAATGTGAAAAAATTTGCAATTATTGTTTTCTTACTTACATTTTGTTGAATAATAGGATTAATCTTTTGAGCTTTTAATTTAGTTGCATCTAAGATATTTGTGATTCGTCGTTTTGCATTAAC
The DNA here is from genome assembly GCF_000273745.1 of Rickettsia australis str. Phillips. GTDB lineage: Bacteria > Pseudomonadota > Alphaproteobacteria > Rickettsiales > Rickettsiaceae > Rickettsia > Rickettsia australis. Next base: position 534 of record NZ_AKVZ01000057.1, on the reverse strand, counting down.
AAATTCTGGTGTTTCGCGAAGAGATGTTCTTGCTAAAAAGCCGATAACTGCTACAACTGCACCAATCCAAAAAGCGATTCGCCAATTAAAACCTTGTGAAGTTACTAGAGAAGCTACAGCTAAAGCAAAAGTACCACCTAAAGCAGATAAACAACCTATTAATGTAACAGCGGCATATTGTATAGGAGGTTTTATGATTTCAGTAATATAAATTCCAGCCCCTATTCTTTCACCCATTGATGAGATACCTTGTATCATGCGGCATACTGTCATAATGACAACAGCCTTCATTCCAATTTGGTCGTAAGTTGGTAAATTAGCCATAACAATACAAGAAATAGCCATCATAAATGTAGTAATAATAACAGTTACTTTTCTACCTATGGTATCACCTATATAGCCAAAAATTAATGCTCCAAAGGGTCTTAAGGCGTAAGTGGAGCAAAAAGCAGCAGCAGACAAAAATGCTGCTACATTTGGATCAGATTTTGGGAAGAATAACTCGTTGAGCAAAACTGCCATATGTACATAGAG
>NZ_AKVZ01000056.1 GCF_000273745.1 Rickettsia australis str. Phillips | reverse complement strand
AAAATATCTATAGAAGGTTGTTCTGCCTATACCTAGCGTTTTTATAATATCAGAAATAAACGGATAATTTTCATTGTCTTTAAGCATAGCTTTTGCTGTACGCATTTTATCATCACTCATAAACTTAGGTCTCCCACCGATTCTACCATTTTTACGAGCAGATTTTAACCCGGCTTTTGTATTTTCTACGATTATTTCCCGCTGAAACTGGTCGAATGCTGCATTCATATGAAAGAAAAGCCTCCCTTCGGGTGTTGAGGTATCTATATTTTGAGTGATTACTTGTAAACCGATTTTCTTCTCTTCAAGGATTTTTAAAGTACTAATTACTTGCGTAAGCGATCTTGCAAGGCGGGATAATTTCCAGACTACAAGTGTATCGCCTTCCCTCATATAATCAAGAGCAGCCTGTAATTGGATACGTTGCTTATTTACACCTGATATTTTTTCCGTAAATATTTTTTTACATCCTACCTCATTAAGAGCATCAATTTGATGATTAGGGTTTTGATCTAACGTTGAGACTCTTGCGTATCCGATGAGCATATTTTCTTATTCCTAAAACGATTTTTTGTTATATTAGCGAAACATATAAATAAGAACAATGTTTTGAAACATTTTTTGTGTAGATTTTCATTAGGCTTTTGTGAGTCTGTTACATGTTTCCAAAACGATCGTTTTAAGAACAAGGTTAATTAGGTTTTATTATGCCTAGAATGAATATTTTGAATAAAAGCGAACAAGAGAAGTTTAATTGTGTGATTTATAGACATAGTTACAACCAAGATGTCTGTTTAATTTGCGACTAATTAATTATACAGATAGTGCCTTTTTATGTTTAATAATGCTCTTTAGTTCCTTATTATATTTATAATTTTGCATAATCAATGGTTCTTGTAACGAATCATAATTTTTCTCAATTTCTTGTATAGAAGGAACAGACGGTTCAAGATCCTGATATTTTTCCCAAGGTGTTTTCCCAGCAAGAGAAGTGTGACCCCTATTATGATTATAATAATGCTCCCAATTATGTAATTGCTTTGGTAATTCTATACTCCGTATATCAACACTACTATAAAATTCATCTAAAATCAGTCTTTTATGATCTTTCTACCTTACCATTTAGATGAGGTGACAACGGTTTAATCGGACGGAATTTAATTTTATGTTCTTTTAGATAATCTTGTACAATATACGCAAAAAACTCCTGTCCTCTATCAGTTTGAATACGTTGTATTGGGAATGGCATACGCTCTAATACTTTCTCTAAAAAAGATACTGTATTTATTGCAGTACGTCTTTTATATAAAGCTAATATCTTATATCTAGTGCAATCATCTATGGCAGTATACTGATATAAATTACTGGCTATCTTACACACGTCCATTTGTATCCTTGCCCCTGGAACTTTAGCACTATAACGTTTTACTTGCTTACGATAATGCCTCTTTAAGAGTATCCTCCCAAGATTATGTTTTTGCAAGACTTTATGTATAGTAGCAGTAGAAAAGGAAATGCCATGTAAACGTTTTAGTTCGTTCTGAATCCGTCTTGCTCCTAACTTTCTTTCTTTTCTTAAAACTAGTATTTGTTGTTCTGATATATCATTTAATTTCTGAAAAGGAAATGTATGCGGTTTCCTGCTTAAAGAATGTAGACCCTCAACACCCAATAACTCATAACGTTTATACCATTTACGTAAGGTGGATCTTGAAATACCATAGTGACTACAAACTTTCCCTGCATTACCTGACTCTTGATATAATTTAACCCAACTTAAACGTAGTTTAATCTTAGAGTCCATACTGGTATTTTTTTATAACTAAATTACATTTGAGCTTACATCCTTATTGTAACTATGTCTATAAATCACACATTTAAATAAAGTGGTCCCTTTTTCACGTAATTTAGTGGTCCCTTTTTATTTGACAATGACAGTAGTTACTAAATACGCAGTACCACCTGCTACTATTGCTGAAAATAATACCACTAGGCACATATTTTTTTAAAAAAACTATAATTGCTACACTCAACAACATAAGCAGCACTTGCAG
>NZ_AKVZ01000055.1 GCF_000273745.1 Rickettsia australis str. Phillips | reverse complement strand
ATATCAGTAATTAAACGAGCAGTACTTGGATCGGTACTTCGAAACATAAATTTAGTCGCAAACTGATCAAACAAAGTACTGCCGGCATAATGACCATATTTGTCAAAGAGCTGATTTAAAGACTGAGTTGCTGCCATCACGCAACCACCATATTTTCTACTTTCTGCAAGAAGTGAAGAGAGCGAGTTGAGTCTTCCAAGACTTGCAAGCTCATCAATCACAAACCACATACGTCTTTGCTCATTGATACCTGATTCTATTAGATATGAGACTGCAAGCTCTAAGATGCAGGCAAGTAGCGGTAGAGTCACTTCACGTTGCGACGGGCTACTCGATAAGAAAAGCCAGCTATTACTACCTTTTTCAATATTTTGAAAATAATGCTTTAAAGAAAATTGCTGCTTACTATCTTGCAGTAAACAAATTGGTCTGACCGAGGTCGTCATAACGGACAAAATAGATTCTGCGGTAGTAGTATTGTTTTTGGAAAAATACCTAGCTGCTCTTGTTCCTTGTAGTAAACTTGCTAAATCCTGTCTATTTACTTTAGTAAGTATCTTTTTAAGTGCAGCAATAGTGCGGCAATCTTTTTTGATTAAACTCTCAACACATGAGGTAAATAATATCTCACTACTATTTTGCCAAAACTGATCATTGCCCCCTCCTGTGTTACGTCTATCAAAAGAAAAAAGGACTTTAGCAAATTTCTCAAGTCTTGGATCTACCTCGCCTATTGCTACGTTATTCGAGGTTGCATCTTGCCAAAAATCCCATGAATGAGAACGAGCATCTAATGGATTAAATATGATATCACCTCTACTCGGATCATAATATCGCTCTATCATCTCTCCAGTCTGATCTACTACGATAGCTGGGTGCTTTGCCGTCCTTACTTGGGGCAGTAATGTATTAATTAGATTAGTTTTACCGCTACCAGTACTACCTGTAACTAAGAAATGTCTAGTTTCGGTGTTCTTGATTAAAGGCATGTCACCAATGTAAAACTGACCTATTAAATTATGTTTTTTAAGATATTTTTGTACTTCTGATGCAGTTTTAATTGTGCTGCCGCTGATATGCTTTGTTGCTCTTGCAGTTTTTCCAAACTTACTCCATATCATGAACACTAGAAATACCAGAAAGACTGCACTACCTGCCGCAAGTAACGAGGTGTTGACTATATATCTTTTTAGCATCATATAGGCTTGCTTGTATTTTGGCGTATTTAAGATAGTTACGACTTTAACACTCCTTGATGCCCTATCTATGGACATGTCATATATATCGATCCTTGGCTCACGCTTCTGTGAATCTTCAGATATTTTAGGAGTAATATTCCAAATAAAAGTCTACAAAAGATGCTCGCATATATGTTTTTGCAGCAAATATATTAATTGCTTTGTATTGCGGTAGAGTAAAAAAAATAACTAACAAAGCTGCGATAACAAATGACCAAAATGACGACACTCCAATAACCTGCCTGAACATCCTTACTTTATGGATAAAAATCTGTCCGCCCCTAGTGTAATCATCTAATATTTTAGTACCTTATTTT
>NZ_AKVZ01000054.1 GCF_000273745.1 Rickettsia australis str. Phillips | reverse complement strand
GTAAATAGTGAAGGTCGGGAGTTAAAGGTACCAAAAGATCTACCTATGGCTTTTTTTGTTATTGTTAGTACCATCGGATCATTTGCTTTAATATGTCTTCTGTTAGATAAATATAAGGTGTCTGATCCTATTTCAGCTCTTATTGCTATTCCATCATTGTTTGCTATTCCTACTTTATTCTTCATATTTAAAAACTGTCCTATTTCTATTTTATTTAACCGTAAAGTTTGGTCTGTCATGGCAAATGTTAAAGAAAGTGCTAATAACTTTAACCATTTACATAGTTCTACGCTGAACAACACTGATATTGGTTGGCGTAACAGCACATTATATTCTTACCGTCCCGGTAATATTTATTATCGCGATCGTTAATGTTGCACTCACTCGACGTCCTCACCCTTGATCCTTGTTCTTACTAACGGAATCCATCAAAGCTTGTGCTTCATCTTTATCAAATGGTTTATGTGGATCCGTATATTGAGCGACTACTTGTTGTTTCTTAGGTTCATGCTGCTTTTTATTATGACTGTCTGGATTATGACTTGATGGTCTACCTACTCCATCCGTAGCACCAAAAACAGTTCCAAATTTTCCTTTACCAATTCTATCCTCTTCATATTGATTAATTTGTAGCTGTTTTGCATATTGTTGATCACTTATGTGTTGATGAGAATCGTCATATTGACTAAGGTTATCATTGTATCTTGTATCATGTTGGGCTTTAAGATTATCTCCTTTAGTTGTGATTTCTCCGCTTATCACTTCTGCATCTGTTCTAATACCATGATCTCTTGCAAATTCATCTCTTTTGCTGCCAATATTATTATCTAGCTGGTGATTTTGAACAAAATTATCTACATTATTAGAGCTTGCTATATTACTGCCTGCTCTTTGTATCTCTTGTAAATTTCTTTGTGCTGCAGCACCGCTTATGTCTCTGAAGATCGCTCTTGCTCTATACGTTCCTGCTGCTACTTCTCTTTGTGCATCTATTGCTGTTCCTCCATACCTATTTTGATAAGCATTTAATACATCTTGATACATATCTTTATCAAAGTTAGCTGAGTTACTGCGTGTATGACTAATTCCTTGATTATGACTATCTATATTGTTCTTATGAGTGCTTATTGAATTTTCTAGTCTTTGTGCTTGCTAATAAGATTCTCTTATTGAATCTTGCG
>NZ_AKVZ01000053.1 GCF_000273745.1 Rickettsia australis str. Phillips | reverse complement strand
CTATTATTTGCATCTGCTGGATACCCCCTGTATCAGTAATTAAGTCCTCACCTAATATATCCTCTACTTCTTCCCCTTCCTTTAATTTCTGTGACTGTAATTCTTGCTCCACATCCGCTAATTCATCTTGGACAGTTTCTGATACAATAGAATTAGATTGTGATACTATTTTAGACACCACATCATTTGTATCTAAACTATTATTGCTATCGGTATCGCTACTATCTTCTAATGCCTCATCATCATACCCGCTATCACTAGCAGAATAATATGTGCTTATTACTTCATCTATAACTGCTTCATCTTCTTCAAACTCCCAGTTCTCTAGCTTCTCGTTAAATAATCTAGCCCCTAATACAGTTAAATCGTCTGTTGACGTACTTTGATCCTTAGTCTCTACTATTCTATTACCCTCTAATGATCTTTTGCTTCTTGCATTACCATTTAAGCCTAAATCATTTATACCTTCAGATATCACATTACCATTGAGTGTTAACTGCTCTTTAAGGCTATTAATTTCTGACCGTAAATCAGCAACTATATTGTTGTGAAGTACCGGATCAATGCCGGCAATTACTGTACTGCTATCACCTCCGCTTTCTTTAGCTTTTTGCTCCCTCATGGCTCTTGCATGTTCTGCTGCTTTCTTGTTTCTCAATCTCTACTTCTGCCTCTATCTGCTTAGCCTTAATAGCCCATTCCTTCTCCTTTTGTTTGCGAAGTGTTGCAGCTTTTTCTTTATTCGCTGCTATCTTTTGTGATATCTCAGTATCCCTTGCTTTTTGCTCCTCCGTTGTTAATACTATTACCTTTTTTGCTGCCTTCTTGAACTTATTACTCTTTTTCTCCCCAGCTATTGCTTCTCTTCTTGCTAAAATCTGACTCATTAAATCAGCTTCATCGCTAGAAACCACAACCACTTTCGGCTCTTCCTTGACTTTTTTTAACTTAAATAGCTTTCCTCCAAAATCTCTAATAGATTGGAATAATGCTGATTTTTTATCTGATTTACTACTACCAGCATCACTTAGCAAATGAGGCTGACTTAGTGCCATAGGTGGTGCTGGAGGGACTGGTACCACATCAGGTAATATTACAGGTGGTACTATGTCCAGTAATGGCGGCATGGGTGGAGGAGGTGGTGGATTCACTGGGGGATTTGATGGTATTAAATCAGGAAATGGTAAAGTAGGTACTACATCAGGTAAAGAGCTACTTAAATTAATAGATTCAAATGTAACCTCGTGCTTCCTACCTGATGAGGCTTTGCTTTTCGGTTTCTTGTCTCCCGCAAATACCTCCCCTGTCACCATTGATAAAAATAGCAATGATACTGTAGCTACTTGCTTTATTCTTGTTCTAAATGATGTGTGTTTGGAGAAATTAGTATAGTTATGCGCGTAGTATTGCTTTGTGTAGATACTACTTCATTGCGGATATTATAATGATATTGTATACTCATGATG
>NZ_AKVZ01000052.1 GCF_000273745.1 Rickettsia australis str. Phillips | reverse complement strand
TATAATGAGTATATCGTACACTCTCTTAAAAATCAAGTCCCTGTTATCTTTGGGGCATATAAAACCTTCAACAAATCAACGATTCAAGCAAAATTCTGATAATTTAGCATCTATTAAATCTAAGTTACGTTCTAACCTGTACTTACTTTTGTTGATTTATACTTTCATTTGCTTATCAAATTCTTCAAAGTTTCAAACATCAGGAGGGTATTAACATGAGCCTTTCTGATATCAATACTAAATTACATCAAATAGAGAGCGATCTTAATGTGTTTCGTGAAGTGTTTTTATCTGATACGACGGATTTAGCTAGTCAATATAGACGTGTACGAAATGATCTGAGGTTAATAGCTATAAGACAAATACAAGTCGAAAAAAATCTAATGCTTCTTTTAACACATTTTGGAATCCCTTCTACTACTTGTGATACAGAACAAGAATTAAAGGAATTTAATAAAAATTATAACAAGTTATCAAATGCAACACATCATGATTACTAAATTACAATTACCTATTTTACCAACTAATCCTGAAGCGTTCAGAGATTACACGCAACAACAATATAATCAAGAGTTAACACTTGCTGATAATAGAAATTATATTTCTATTATTCCTTGTTTGTTTGCAGCTATTGTGCGTGAGTACTCCGATAAGCTATTGCCTATAGATATAATATATTTCTTTCAGATACTTCCTTTATACAGTTCAGCTTTAAGTAAGAATGCAGAAGAAATAATTTATTCTTCAGAAAAACTTGCTAGGATTTTAGGATACACAAATAAAGAAGCTAGTAATATGCGTAGTACCATTTTAGGTATTACAAAAAAGCTTGAACAAGCAGGGTTATTACAAGTACATAGAAGCAAAAACAAAAATGGATCAGATAAGGTCAACAAGATAATACCAATACTTCCTGATCTCTTATATGACAAAATCAAATAATGAATCATCTAATTCTAATGTAGATAGCAAGAGACTCACTAATGAATCGAATCTACAACATATTATACGTACTAAACTATTTGTACCTATTACTTTAACATTCATTCAAAACTTATTTAAAGATTCTATGACTCCTAAACACAAGCTTTTCTACTTAAACTGTATTATTACTGCTTATAAGAATTATCAGATTACGGGTCAATTCTCTTTTACAGCTACTTCACAAGAATTAATGAAAGCAAATAATATCAGTAGAGGTACGTTAACTACAATATTTGCATATATCAGAAAACAAGAGTCTGATTTTTTCATTAAAGTAAAACATACATATACAAAGTCAGATGATCCAGATGATAACAGATATGATAAATCAATTTTTGTGATATCTATTAATCCTCTTGTCATTCCTTACTTTTTTATTAAAAATACAGATAATAAAGTAGCATTAGAATTCAGTGATACTAAATGTTTAGATGTAGAAAATGAAACTAAAAAACCTGATACTTATCAATGTTCTGAGGCGGCATGCCAAAAAACAATGCCTAGTATGCCAAAAAACAATGCCTATAATAATAAAGATATAATAATAAAAATAAGTAATAAAAATATAGATGCAAATATCGATAAAAACCTAGATGAAAAAATGAAGCACTAGACACCTTAGAAAAAACAATCAGATAAAACTACAAACATTCTCACAAACTTTACATTCACAGCATTTGGAAAGTGAGCAGAGCTCACTTTCATCTAAATCTTTAAAAATATTATTAAGGATTTTAT
>NZ_AKVZ01000051.1 GCF_000273745.1 Rickettsia australis str. Phillips | reverse complement strand
TGCTGCAAATGCTTCTAGCACCATCCAAGATATATCTGATAAAAAAATAAAATAAACATTCCAAACAAATGTAATACTGTTATCCATAATAAAACAACCTCTCAATCTCAAGCAATCAATGACAGAAAAAATAAAGACCTCAGGTACTTCTATCCACTATCAGAGAAAGATGCAAAGGAGTTTAACTTTAAAGCAAATAGAGAATTTAGTACTAACTTCACAAACCAGTTACTGTTAAAGCTTTATATCAAAGATCCTGAGAAGAGATTTAAGAACAAATTTACCTTCTCAAGCTACATGATAAAAGCATTAAAGAACGAGCATCATCAAGGACCGCGTGTTAATAATCCAAGCTTTAGATTTAGCTGTAACATAGACGAGCAGGAAAAAAGAGTATTGGAGTGCGAGCAGTATTTAATCAAGGTGGAGAGTTCAAGTGGTACTTGCAAGATATCACAGGTCAAAAAGAAGATAGCAGGGCGATTTAGCTCTGAGATATCGCATTCAATCCTTACAACCGCACAATTCATAGAAAGTAGTAGTAGGGAGTTATTAACTATATTACTTCCTGAGAATATAGCTTTAAGTGATATGCAAAGAGAGATATTAATGAGAGAAGTATGTTCAGTATACGGCAATAATAACTGCTATCTTGATAGAGTTAAGACAGAATTGAAAATATCAGAAGCAGTAGTAGGGAAGGAAGAAGAAAATATGGAAGAAGCACAAAGTGCATCTACATCAGAGCCGCATTTCATTAACCCAAGAAGCACCCCTTTAAGCTCTCTGAAGCAAGATAGCGTATGGCGTCAAGTAAGGCAGGCGCTATTACTGCAGTACGGCAATAACATAGATGAAGCTTGGTTTTCGAAAGCTGTAGCTAAAGAGTGCACAGAAACTAGCCTACTCACGCTCACCATGCCAACAAGATTTATGGCGGACTGGCTTAAGAATCATTATGGCTATGCTATATCTAGAATATCAGGAACTTTTAGTTTTAAATATATAGAATATAATTATTAAAGATAATAGGTGTAGTATGATAAAAGAAGACATACGTAAGATACATAAAAAATATATGAAATTATACAATAAAGCAGATAGATATTTGAATAATCAGCAGTATATTCAGGCAATAGAGTGTTATAGGAAAGCGATCAAAATTTATCCTAATTGTGTTTCATCATATTGCAATATGGGAATAAGTTTTGACGGCCTTAAGCAATATGAGGATGCAATCAAATGTTATAATAAAGCTATAAGCGTAAATCCTGATGACCATCATGCATATCATAACAAAGCACTATCTCTTGCTGGTCTTGGTTATAACGAGTTGGCTTTGGAGTATTATGACAAAGCAATGGACCTTAATCCTAAGAGATATGAGGATATGTTCGATGAAGTGATAAACGAAAGTGAAGAAGAAATGACTTTAGAGAATAGCGCAGAAATAGAGGTCCATATTACAAAAGAGATAGAGCAGTATATTAATCGAGGTGGAGTATTAAGTTAATAATTTAGCTATTAATAATGACTTACTAGTAATTTTAAAAAACATTATATAAATATCAATTAAAATTATCAAAAAAGATAGGAGCGAGAAAATGAGCAATAAAGAACAAAATGTAACATCAAATATAGAAAACTGATATTGTGAAGAGTAATCGGATATTATCATTATCAGGAGGAGGGGTAAAAGGGATAGCGGAGTTAGTGGTTTTAGCTGAGATAGAGGAGCGTACTGGTAAATCTATAACGGAGTTATTTCCAATAATAACAGGCACTAGCGTTGGAGGACTTATTGC
>NZ_AKVZ01000050.1 GCF_000273745.1 Rickettsia australis str. Phillips | reverse complement strand
GTATACTAATATGTTAATAAAAAATTAACTTATCTTGCTATAGATTTGTTTTTTTGTATTAATTTTTGTTGTTGTTTTTCTACTTGACTCTGTACTATCTGATTTAATTCCTCACGTCGTTTTTTATGATCGTACGGCACTGTGTTTTTTCTTTGTGCATCTGTATTTTCCTCGATAAGGCAAGCGTTATTGTATAAGCGACTGGATTGCATATTGTAATTCTTAAATATTTTTAATAAATTATGATGAAGATGAGCAAAACTGCTTGTAAAAATAATCGCTATAACTCACTTATTAATTCATAATTATTGATGCCCAATAAACTTATTAAGTCATCCTTAATTTTATCGGTCGATGTAAAATGAGTGGTTGTGTCTTCTTTAGCTAATTCATCTAATGATAACGATATGCTATTATTAGCATAATGCTTTGTACAAGCGGTTATATGTTGTTCTAACGGTTTGTATAGTTCTGGTAATATTTCTTGATGTTGAATAAACCTGAGATATCCAGATAATCTTTGTATATACTCGTTTATATGTAATGGTTCTTTTGGAGGATTATCTATGTATTGTAATATGTCATATTTTATCACTGTATTAATAAATTGTATATCGCTTTTAGTAGGTAATATTTTCATGTTCTAGTATTATATTGATGTTTCAGGTATATCAGCTATTAGAAATTTAATATTTGTGGGGTTTAGAGAATTTGTTAGTTTTTGGTGGGACTTCTTCTTTAGTAACTAAAGTTGCCAGTGTGCCATCTAAGTTAAAACGCTGAGTACCTTCAACAAGAAGTTTTTTATATCTGTAATCAGCACAATATCTTCTAAAAAATCTCTTAATTTGTTGTTTTGAGAAATTATCTTGCTCTAGTACTATAACTTCCTTACTGATACCTATCGCAAGAGGTTTAGAAGGGGGATAGAGAAGCATAGTGTTAGCAACGGAAGTAAAATGATACAGTGCAACGGATAAAAATTGATACAGTATTAAAGTATACTATCCTCTTGGTAAGGAGGTAATGAATAATGATAATACTGGAGCAAATAATGGAAATACAAATTTTGCATAAACATGGAAAGAGTCTAAGAACTATAGCCGAAGAAGTTGGCATATCAGTAAATACGGTACGTAAGTATTTAAAATATGATGGTACCCCAAAATATAAGGATAGGGTGAAGTTGGTAACAAAGCTTGCCCCATATAAAGATTACTTGAGTGATAGAATAAAGTCAGCCCATCCTGTACCTCTGCCTGGTATGTACTATTGCAGGAGATAAAAGAGTTGGGTTACACAGGCGGGATAACGCAACTCAGGGATTATTGAAGAAGTATAAAGCCAGTAGCTAAACAGGAGAATATAATAAGATTTGAGACTGCTTCTGGTAAACAAATGCAAGTTGATTGGATTGAATTTCGTAAAGGGAAAAATCCTCTATCAGCTTTTGTTGCTACTTTAGGATTTAGCCGAGCAAGCTATGTAGAATTTGTTAGCAATGAGAAACTAGTAACATTAATAGAGTGTCATAAACGGGCGTTTGATTATTTTGGTGGAGTACCGGAAGAAGTACTTTATGACAATATGAAGACAGTAATATTAGATAGAGATACATATGGCCATGGTATCCACCGCTTTAATAAAGGAATGTTGGATTTTGCAAAACATTAT
>NZ_AKVZ01000049.1 GCF_000273745.1 Rickettsia australis str. Phillips | reverse complement strand
ATGGTTTTCGATTAAAAGTGTGTAGGCCTTATAGAGCAAAAACTAAGGGCAAGGTTGAGTGATTTAACAGATATATGAGAGAAAGCTTTTATAATCCATTAGCAACAAAATTAAAAACTACAGAGTTAGTGTTGGATGTGGATACTGCAAATTCGGAGGTACTAAAATGGTTGCGGGATATTGCGAATCTGCGTGTACATGGAACAACGGGTGAAATACCTGCAGAAAGATTAAAGTTTGAAAGGAGAAATCTTCAGCCATTACCATTGGATTATAGCGGTAGTCATCCTGCAGCACTAGAGATTATGGAAGATAAAGGGGAACGATTTTCTACAGTTTCCTTACAACATTCCCTTTGCATATACCAAAGTATACTGGAGGCATTATGAACCTGCAGCACCAACGTATTGAAGAGCTGTGCCACTCTTTAAACCTTATTCAGATAGCTGAAAATTATTTTGATATTGCACAATCCTCTAGTAAAGAAGACTCAAGTTATACGGATTTCCTTGAGTCAATATTAAAAACAGAGTTGTTGGCACGACAGAATAGAAGTAAATCAATACTCACCAGAATGGCAGGTTTTCCTACTATTAAAACGCTGGATAATTTTGATTATGATTTTGCTACAGGAATAAAACGCAAGATTCTGGAAGGTCTAAGGTCTCTATCTTTTGTAGAAAGACAGGAAAATATTATTTTACTTGGTCCTTCTGGAGTAGGAAAAACCCATATAGCTATTGCTCTTGGTTATGCAGCTACACAATGTGGCATTAAGACTAAATTTACAACAGCTGCAGATTTGGTGCTTGTACTTAATGCTGGGCTCAATCAGGGAAACCTGGACTCCATATTCAAAAGAATAATACTACCATATAAATTACTTATAATAGATGAGTTTGGGTATCTGCCATTAAAACAGGAACAAGCTAATCTGTTATTTCAAGTTATAGCAAAGCGTTACGAAAAAGGTAGCATAATTCTTACAAGTAATCTGCCATTTGGGCAATGGCATAATAGTCTTGCTCAGGATAGTGCTCTTACAGCTGCTATCTTAGATCGTCTGCTTCATCACTCCACTATACTCAATATTAAAGGTGATAGTTTCAGGCTTAAGGATAAAAAGAAGGCTGGTCTTGTGCCAATAGAAATTATTAATAAACAGGAGGATAATTTTATGACTTAAATATCAGATAATTTTTTTATGATACTGTATCAATTTTCAGCCGGTACATATTGAAAATCTGTATCATTTTTCGACCG
>NZ_AKVZ01000048.1 GCF_000273745.1 Rickettsia australis str. Phillips | reverse complement strand
TTTTTCTTTAGCTCTTCGTCAGGAATATCATGAACATTAATAAGTTGGTGGTCTTTATTCCAAATATCTTGTACTAACTGTTTATTTTTAAATAAGTCCCAGAAGTTTCTAGGGGCGTTATAGTGTTGTACTCCATTGTAGAACACTAGTGGGTATACAAAGGGTAAATGTTTACAATTCGGTTTTAAAGTTAAATGTCTTCCTATAATATCCATCATGTATTTCAAGAGCCTAAAAGCCATGAAGTGATCAGGAGTACTTTGATGCTCTAGAAGAATCCATAAATAACCGGTCTCATCATTAAACTTAGCAGAAAATAGAATATCAGATATAGAGTTCTTAAGATCGGCTTCAACAAAGCTTTCCTTTTCCATTTTAAGAGTATGGGAGGAAAACATAGCCTTAATCTCTTTTGGTAGATGCATTTCAAAGAACTCTTTAGCTACTATTGGATTTTCAAAAGCTTTGCGAATAAATGTATCATGTTTTGGTCTTTCATTAGACTTATTTTTAGCATCTGTTACTGACCTTAAGTTATGGGTATTTCTGTTATTTGATTCCATAATATTATTGATAATTTTGATACTATTTATTTACAGCTAATTTGCTGTGATTTGTACAAAGTCATAGTTTAAGTTATATATT
>NZ_AKVZ01000047.1 GCF_000273745.1 Rickettsia australis str. Phillips | reverse complement strand
AAAACCCCCTAGTGAAACAAACAGAAAAAAGTAGTATAAGAAAATCATGTAGTATGATATAGTAGTAGCATTCTCGTAAGAGCGCACTTGCACGTTTTGTTGATACAAAACGTCATGCGCTCAGTGAGTAGAAAAAATATCTACGAAGTATTAATAATAAGATTGTTCTTTATAAATGGCGTTATATCACTTTCATCGTTCAAATATACAAAGAAGCAAGGGGCAAAATGCTGTTGCTAAAGCTGCATATATTTCTGCATCAAAATTAGTATATAAAACTATCGATAAAGAAACTGGTGAGGAAATAAGTATTATTTATGATTTTACTAAGAAGAAAGGAGTAGTATATAGCAAGATATTTGTACCTGAAGGTTTTGAAGACGCTGCATGGTTACAAGATAGAGAGCAGTTATGGAATGCTGCTGAAGCAAGAGAAAAAAGAGAGGATTCTATAACAGGATCAGAAGTTGAGTTTTCATTGCCACGAGAAGTCAGTAAAGAGCAAAACATTAAGTTAGTAGAAGTATATGTGCAAAAAAATATAGTATCACGAGGCATAGTATGTGACGTGAATATACATTACGATGATCCTGATAATCCACATGTGCATATACAGTATTTCACAAGAAGGCTAGAGCGTTTAGAGCATGATAAAGTAGTAATTGGAAAAGTAAAGGATAGAGAGCTAGCAAGTCCAAGAGTTTTATATTTTTAAGAGATGAATGCGAGATAGAAATCAACAAAGTATATGAGGAGGCAGGATTACCATTTAGGGTAACTGCTAAGTCATATAAAACACTTGGGATAGCACAAGAGGCGACTAAGCACCGTGGCGTGACGCATCATATGCAAGGTACTGAGCTTGAGGCAAAAAACAAAGAGATTATAGCTGAGAACGTCAGGAAGATAAGAGAGAATCCTGAAGTTATATTAGGTAAGATTTCCTATACAAAGCCAGTATTTACTAAAGAAGATATAGCAATAGCATTATCAGACGCTTTAATGGTGCATTTAGTATCAAAAGGAAGTGATATTGTAACAGAGCAAGAAGCTATTAGAGCATTTGGCAAAGGCTTAGTAAACGAGCAAGTAGGTGGTGGAAATACAGAACAAAATATAGCAAATGGTGTAATAGCTACTACGGCAC
>NZ_AKVZ01000046.1 GCF_000273745.1 Rickettsia australis str. Phillips | reverse complement strand
ATGGGGTTTTACGGGTATTAGTCCATAAAGCAGATGGCTCAAATGATATAGTCAATATTGATACTGCGGCTGACGCTGCAAATAATAAGAGGCGGATCAAATTAAATCATGGATACGCATTAACTGGCTACAAATTGCAAGGTGAGACAGTAGACCGATTGCATGTATATTTTGACCGCTCTATTGGATATGAGGCGTTTTTGGTGCTCATGTCCCGTCATAGACAGTACGTTAAGCTTCATGCCTCCGCACAAGAATTAGAAGATATAGTGTATCAGCGTCCAGATAGTGACGCAGAGAAAGTTAGAAATCAGTTCAAGATTAACAGTTATGCAATGCTACCTGAAACGGTTACAAACGAGGATGGTTCGTCATATGCAAAGCATATGCAACATGAAATACCTAATTGGTTAATCGGCTTAATTCTTGCAGTTAGTAGAAGAGCTAATAATAGTTTTGCAATAGACTATAGGGGCGATGGTACCTTAGACGGTAACCAGTCAATCATTAAGGAGTATTTAGAAGCACGGGTGCGAGTTTTTGAGTGTCACGGCAAGATGCGAGAATGGAAGAGAGATATCGAGTCTGTTGGTAATATTACAAGGTTATATAGTAGCATGACCCAGCATGCTACTAATTTAAAGAGCATTAAATTAGACGGTGCAAGTCCTACTATTGCTTTTGAATTAGAATTAAATATCAAAGATTTAAAGATTGATCCATACAGTATTGCTCTTTCTGAGGCACAAGACAGTTTTAAATACGTTGTTGAGAATATTTTAAAAGAAGCGAGGGAGAAAAAATCAGAGAGTGCACACAGTAGCGGACAAGAAAGCACTAAGCTAAAAGCAATAAAAGGCGTCACATATACTGACGGTAAGGCTTGC
>NZ_AKVZ01000045.1 GCF_000273745.1 Rickettsia australis str. Phillips | reverse complement strand
CATTAATTGAGCTCTTCTTAAAATAATATCATCCCCGTTTTGCGGTTGATGCTGAGCTCCACTATTACTTCTCCAATCTTGAGACCTGTCTCCCCTTCGCATTGGATCCATTATGTAAGAAGTATTATTCTCGTGCGGAACAGCAACAACAACCGCCGCAAAGCTTGCCATGCTTGCAAGTAGCCCGATACTGCTGGTTGCTAGTAAAAGTTTATTAAAAAGTTTTTTCATATTAGTCATAATTTCCCCTATAACTTATTGTTTTTAATGTTTTTAGCACTTAACTTATCGGTCATTATACACTATTTATTTACAATGTGCAATAATTAATTAATAAATTTACTATTACTTAATATTTATTAATTGATTATGATTAAGTGATTTATAAAACTTAAAGGAAATAGACCGGTTTAATGAAGGGGTAGGGGGCTATGGTGTTTATTTGATAGGTAATCGTCATGAGCTACACAAGCATTGCCCGCGTGGCTCGGTTAAACCCACGGTGTCACCTAGTTACTTGACCACGGGGTCCATAAAAACAATAAAAAATACTAATAATTTTAGTATTTTTACCGGATCCCGTGGGTCAGCCACGGAATAATATTAAAGGTTACTGGATTCCCACTTACGCGGGAATGACATAATAACTATGAAGTAACATCCTATTCATCATCTATATTAGAAAGCTCATCTTGTAACTCTTGAGAAAATATATCCTCATCATCGTTAGAATCATTTGATTTCTTAAGGGAATTTTTGAAATTATTTAAGTCTTTATTTTCAAATATTTTAATAGATTTGAAAGTCTCGTTTGGAATTATAACTATAATATTTTTACTTAATTCATCTAAATAATCAGTGGTAACGGACACTTTCAGTACTCCTCCATATTTGCTCTGCTTGCTACTTACTACAAAATCTTTTAAAGATTTACTTTTAAAATAGTTTTCAGAAGTAAAGACCATTGTTATAAAAAATAATACTAAGGAGATAGTAGTACCTACAGCAAATCCTGCTAATAACCCTAAGAATCTGTCAATAAAACCGTTTCTCATAAACGCAATTATAGCAAGAAATTTATAAACTATAAAAACACATAAAATTAAAGAAACAAGATAAGATATAACACCGGCAATAATTATTCTTATAACCTCATTCTCCATATATTTCCCGATTAGTTCAGAAATATACGGATATAAGAAATATCCTAACATTATAGAAGTAATAATACCGAGTATTCTAGTTGAAAACCCGATTATACCTTGATATAAGCCGAAAAATGAGAAAAGAGTAATAATAGCAAAAATAGTAATATCAAAAAATGTGATCATTATTGTTAACTTCTATTGAATAATTGGATTTAAATCTTATATA
>NZ_AKVZ01000044.1 GCF_000273745.1 Rickettsia australis str. Phillips | reverse complement strand
GTTAATTTTAATAAAAACATAAATATTAATGATATTAATATTTACGGTTATAGTGCAAATACCTTTATTGACAATTGGCATAACGGTATTAATAGTGATGCTAATAATTACCGTATTGCAGGCAAGGCGGTTTAGGAGAAGCATTAGTATATGGCAATAAAAACGCAAAAGTGCAAATCGATCTTTTAGAATCTTTAAATGATGTTAAATTAATTATTACCGGCAATGATATTAGTGCTGTTGATTCTATAGTAATGAGCGAAAAGGAACTAATGAAACAAAGACCTATTAAAGTAAATACTAAAATATACGCTAGAAACACTTTACAAGGAAGAGTAAAAATAGAAAGTAATAATATTGTTTTTGAAAGTCCTATTGGTAATGATAGGAGAGATAATCATAGTATTTCTGATGATAATATATCAGTAACCTTAGCAAATAACATTACTGCCGAAGATATTAGTTTAGGGAATAATTCTACAGTAATATAGATGCTACTAAGTGCAATATAGATGTACGTTCCGGAATTGTAGTCAATAATACAGTAGACAACCAAGGTGTAGTTCAAGTAAAAGGACATGCAAATATAGGGGTACAAGATTTTAGAGCTGCTGAGATACAGATTGAAAACGGAAAGAAAACGGAATTCAAACAAAAGGTATATTCAAAGAAGATTACAGTAGCAAGTAATGATGTCGTATTTGAAGAAAAACTTGATATGGCTCAGTATAATCAGAATAATAGAGGTAATAGAACTAATTTAATAAATACCGGTAATTTAGAATTTACGAATCGTGATAAAGTAAAGTTTAATAAAGATTATGCCGGTACCATCACTACTAGCAAAGCTAATATAGGTGAAGTAACTTTTATGAATATTCCAAATATTTATGAAGTTGGTGCAGTAAATAAAAGGATTGAGAAGTTAGCATTTATGGATAATCATGTTCATAACCTACATAAAAATATTTATGCTGCTCAAGTTAACTTTGATGCGGGAACTTATAATGTTCATACTAATCCTGCTCCAATCAATGGAAATGCTAAAATTAACGGTTCAACATTTGATCTTAAATGTGACTTAATTTTTAACAGTGATGTAGAATTTTCCGGTAATATTACATTTAATGTAACCGGAGGATATAGTGTATTTTTTCAAAATAACCTCTCTAGTGTAATAGCTGATACGAATATTATAATTAATATAACGGTGCTCATCCTGCAGATGCAGTATCAGTATTATCTATTTTTAGGATTAATGGCGGTGCATTTATTCCTGAAGGGCATAATTATAATCCGGCTACAGGAACTATGAACTTCAGGAACGGACTACAAGTGCAGCAAGCAGGGCAAGCAGTGGCTCAAGAAGTAGCACAGCAGCGAGCAAGAGTTAATGCCCAAACACAAGCAATGCAGGTTCAAGCACAGTAACAAGCACAAGCTCAGCGTGAAGCTAACGAAAGGGCTGAGCAGCAAAGACTGCAAGCAGAACGTGAAGAAAATGCTAGAAGAGAGCAACAATAGCAAGAAGAAATGAAAATGAAAGATTAGCACAACAAGAGGCTAACGACAGAGCAACAATCGAAGAAAATAATAGACGAATAGAAGAGCAAAGACTGCAAGCAGAGTATCAGCAACGTCAAGCTAATGCAATAAGAGTAGATGAGGAATATGTTAAAAATCTGAGCCGCAAAAATGAGCTGAGGCAATCAATAATACTATCGTTGTTTATACGGAAAATACTTTTGTAGCGGGAGCACAAAAAGAAGTGATTAGAGACAAATTTGCACTTGTTATGCAAAATCCTGAAAAGCACGCTGTAGAACTTGCTAAAGAATTAATAAATAATAAAGCTGAGCTTAACGAAGTGGCTAAAGTTGCTAATGATGATACCATCGTAGTGAGTAAAATAAAGCAAGAGCAATCTTTATTATTTGTAGCAAACTTAGCTCAAGTTGCACCTGATAATGCAACAAAAAGTAGTAGAGCATTTAACCGAGCAAGGAACAAGATCGGTTAGTTAGCAAATGTTACGGCTGAAGCAGCAACTGCTAATATTAATAATCACTTATCAGGCGGTACTATGATAGCCGTTGCAGCAGGTGATGAAGAAAACCATATAATGACTAAAAAAGGATTATGGGTTGTCGATACTTTCGTTTCAAGTAATCAAGATGTATATAAAGGTAATCCTAGCTATAAAGGCACGGTATCCGGCGGTACTATCAGCGGTGATCTTTACATCGGGGAAAATAGCCTTGTTGGTATTACATATAGCCGGATGAACTCTGACTTTAAGTTTAAAGGTTCAAGCACCGGTGATAAATTATCAGAAGAAAGTGATATTATTTCACTATACGGTCAACAACAATTTAGTAATGGTCTTATATTATTACAAGAAATATTTTCAGCAAGTAACAGTCAAATCAACAAGAAGGATTTAAGACCGGTCGGACCTAATAGCTATAAAACGGCTAGCGGTAAATATACAAGCAAAGCTTACGGTTTTGAGGGTAATGTCGGTTATCAATTCTCTGTCATGGACGGTATAAATTTAATACCTAATATCGGTATTAGATATAATACATATAAAGATAATGCTTATACCGAAACCGGTACAGGGGTGAATAATATATATATTGCAGGTAAATTTGGTAACTTAACTACTGGTATTGCGGACATAAAATTAACCGCTCCTACTAGATTATCAAATGATACTCAAATAGTACCGGGATTGCATGCTTCCATAGTAAATAGCTTTAGCCATAAGCAACCTAAGGTGAAAGCTAGATTTATTTGGGCAGATAGTTACTTTGAGCACACTACAAGCAGTAGCACGCCGAAAGTCGGCTTAATGTAGGTGCAAGTTTACTTACGGCTTATAAGAATATTGAGCTACTTGTAACGTATAACTGTAATTTATGTAGCAAATATACTAGCCATCAAGGTGCATTAAAGTTAAAGATATTGTTCTAATAGCATTAGTGTCAGCTGGTAGCTTGAACGCGATTGTTGGGTGGCTCGGTAAAACCCACTGTGTCACCTAGTTACTTGACCACGGGGTCCATAAAAACAATAAAAATACTAATAATTTTAGTATTTTTAACTGGATCCTGTGGTCAAGCCACGGGATGACAGAGGTACAATTGATCCACGCAACAATGGTGGAAATCTAGTAAAACAGATAAAAAACTTGTTTTTTATCTGTTTATTTTATCAAAATATGTAACTTCTATATCAATATTGAAGTTATTCCTGGATTCCTACTTTCGTAGGAATGACATTAAACGTAGTTTTATGCACCAACAAATTGTTGTAGAATACGTAAAATACGATTTACTTCATAAAAAAGTAGCTTGTGCTAATCTTGGATAGATAATTCTTGTTATACTTATTGACCTGCAATGTTCTATTAAGTGCATAACTTGCTGCTAAGGGTAATTTGTGCGTCGACCGAGCACTCGAATCCTCACGTACCAAGTGTACGCTGCGGTTCTGCGTTCCGTATTTCCTACAACTTCCTCTTTATTAGCTGCGTTATACAAGAAATCTAATGAAGATTACTAAATTCCGGTTGTGATTGGCTGCTAAGAGGGACAAATAAAAATTA
This sequence comes from Rickettsia australis str. Phillips, assembly GCF_000273745.1. GTDB lineage: Bacteria > Pseudomonadota > Alphaproteobacteria > Rickettsiales > Rickettsiaceae > Rickettsia > Rickettsia australis. The sequence goes on along the minus strand of NZ_AKVZ01000044.1, from coordinate 5,200 downwards.
TAGGAGGAATAAAATCTAATATTGTTTATGAATTTAATATTATTACAGGACGTATTTTTCTAACTTCATTTATTTTAGCAGGATCAAGCCTAGCCGAATAAATATCGCACCATGTTAATATTTCTTTTTGCTACACCATTTTTCCTTCACAGGACCTAGTAATTCTGAATTTAAGTTTTCAGTGATTTCTGTCATTTCTTCTAGATTTTAGATTTTTTCATTGCATTAAAGCTTTTCATAATATCGTCTTGTTCAAATTGAGGCTGAAGATTATTGAGTTCATGTATAATGGCTTGACAAATAAATGCTGTTCTAGATAATCCTAGCTTTTTAGCAATTTCATTACTAGCTTTAGCTATATTATCGGGTAGAGTAATAGATAAGCTTGTCATATAATTTTATATTAAATATAATACTAAATTCTTATAAAAACAATATATACTCGATAAACTTCAAAAATTGGCTATGTCATTCTACAAGAGCTGCAGTACTCACGTATTTAAGTATACGCTATGTTCCTCTCCTTGTGAATTCCTTGCTCTTTTTGAGGTTTATCTTCGTCTACTATTCTTCGTTTCACATCTGTATAATTATAATTTCCTAACCGGTTTTAGTATTAGCTTTTTGTTACTAAAGATATTAATTTTAGAAAAGAAGCTACTTTTTGGTTTTTTAAAATCACGTTTATAATTTTCACCGGTGACAGCATTATAGCTAGTAATTAAAGAAGGTATAACCTCGTTATAATATATTTTATAGAGGTCATGCATAGTTTCTTTGGTAGTTAAATATCCCCATTTTACGGCTTGTTGCGGTACTCTAGCGAGTGCCTCAATACAGGCTACAGCTTCTTCAATTTCAGGGTTTTTATTTTTATACACTTCAGCGTTTGGTGACAAATTAGCTTGCATATCTTTAAACATAGCATCAATCATTAATGCCATATATTTATCGGTTTTAAATTTTCTTACAAATATTAGATTATTCCTACTGCTATAATTTAAAAGCCGAAATTTATATATAAAAATCATGAATTTTATAGCATAAACTTTTAAACCGTTGACTTTATTTGCATTATAAAATTTAAGTTTCGTTTCATAATCTATCTGTTGTTTCATACCTGCTTTAAGGAGCTTACTCAGCAAATTATGACAATTTATTATATCACTTTTTCTAGCAATTCGTACTTTATCGGTAGCTTTAGTACCGGAGAAATTAGCTGAATGGCGAGTTATTTGTCTGCCTTTATCATCTCTTTTTATATCGGCAAAATGCCCAAGTTCTTGAGCTGCGATAATCTGAAGCCTAGCAATGGCAGGCCAGCCATTACCGTAAGTCGGATGCTCTTTATTGTGTTCAGCAAAAGGATTACCGCCGCATGAAACAAAAATAGCTACGTCCTTGCCGTTAGTGCTTTGCATACCGCTATTACCGCCTACTCGTTGCCAGCTAACCATATCCATCATATCGCCGATATTATGCGAATAGGTGAGAAATACTTCCGTCTTATTAAGAAGAAGCCATCTTATTACGATCGGATGAGCCGACTGAACAAAAAGACGTGCCAACATTTCGGTTACTTCTTTCTTAACCGGCTGCAATTTTTGTATTTGCTTTTTTAAATTGTCAAAAATTGATTTTATTTTCTGATCTGAAGCAGTGTTTCTATATAAATTTTGAAAAAGCTTGGTAGTTTCAGGGATTAAATTCGGGCTTGTTAGTTCTTCTTTACTAACCATCAAGCTTATATTAAGAGCAGGCTCGGTAAATTTTGCAAAATTGCAGCAATCATCGGTATCTATCCGTAATTTGCCGGATTTGATTAACTGCATCGCTAAATGCTCATACTCTATTTCCATATCCTGCTTATAAATAGCAGGAACACGGTCAAGAATGTGGTATATGCTAGCCATTTTTTAAATAAATTTATTGTTTAACATCACTTACTATCGTTATAACACCATTTTCATCTATATCTAAAAATAATACCTCTATTGCGTCAGATTCAAGCACAGACCCATGTTCAAATTGCGGTTTAGGTTCAAGTTTTACCATAACTTTAACAAAATTTAAATTAGGAAATACTTTTTGAAAGCAATCTACAAAAAATTTATCCTATGACTCTAACTTTATTGCATCTAATGCTTTTTTCTATCAGTTTCATTTTTAATACAAACATTCATTGCCTCTTCTCTAAAAAATAAATGAGGATAATCCTTGAGAACTTGTTTTATCAGCGCTCTATATTTATCATTATCACCAAAATATTTGAGACATGCCTCATTGCCGTATCTAAATATTTTATATGCCAAGAATAAGAAGCAGCAGCCTTGCTCTTCTGTCGTAAGTGTATCTTCAGAATATTCTTTATAAAAAAAAGCTTTAATTCCCTTCTGATGCCTGATAAAGAAATCATCGGACAATATGATTGTGAGAAATCAAATAAAAAGTAAGGTATATTTATACTTGTTAACTGTCTGGTTTTTACTTTCTCGGTTATTATTGCAGATTCAGTTAATTGCTTTTCTATTTGCCATAAATCATATTCTACATTATCGGGAGTAGTTTTCTTTATATCATCCCATGATTTGTGAAACCTCTCTTCTATAGTAGTTAGAATTTGTGTTAAAAACAATTCTTTACTCTTTAATATATCCTATGCATGCTTATGCATATAAATAATCAAAGAAATAGCATCTTGAAGGGCTACTTTTTCCATAAGATTACTATTCATTTCTTTGGTATTATTAGTATCATAACGAAAAAATGTACTTTGCATCGGCAGTTTAGCTGTAAAGAAATTACTGAACTCCGTCTCATTATTTTTTGTGATTTCTGCACTCCTTAAATTAACAAAAAATAAAGCTAACCTCTGTAGTTCTTGTCCTATAGGTACTGTCATATCCTTTTGTTATTAATTATTTTACAAAATTTAGTAAGTACATCTACTAGCTTTACTTTTTCTTTAGAGTTAAAAATATTATCACCGGCATTATGAGGGACTGTTATTATAGAATTGAAAATAAGATGTAAAAACCCAGCTGATCCTACATCAGCAGCATAACACAATATTTTTGCCCAATACATAGGTCCCACTCGCTTCAAATGCCCCGCATCAGGAACTAATAAGCCGCCACTTACGGCACTAGCAGCAATAAATACATTGTGTAAAGCCATATTAAAATATTTATAATATTCTTCTAATTTAGGATTAATGACTTTCAATCCGTTAATTTGGTTGTTTATAGTTGCAGTAAGCGGGATATTTGCATCTACTAACATTTTTTTATGTTTGCAATAGTTAGCTTTATTTCTGTAACATCATGTTCGAGGGTAGCTACTTTGTCTGTTAGTATTAATACTGATTTCGCAAGTTCTTCAGTATTATCACTTTTATTAATTACAATTATTGCACTACTCGATACAAAACAACTTTCTCTTGATAATGTCTGTGATGTACTAAGATTATTTTTAGATTGTTGATCTATGTCATCAAGAATTTTCTGAAATGCTTCCTCATTCTCTGGGCAATGTGTATATTGGATAAGTACAGTACCAGCTTCGCTTAATTTGCCTGCTTTATCAAAAGCTTTTCCTAATAAAAATCAGTATCTTTAGGTTTAGATGATGTATATAGAGCTGCTTGTCATAATGAAGCTACTGCCTTAAAGTACAGGGGTTATTGCTCAGTTATATTATTAGTATGCTATCCCCAACATAAGTAAGTGCAGCCTTCATAATAATAGGCATGTAGAAAATCTTTATATTGTTTAATTAAGATAAATATCTTAATTACTTCTTTATATTCATTTTTACTTGGAAGCTCTCTTCCTTCAGAGATTAATTGGTCTACTATCTCTTTCATATTCTAATCTATATTAGTTAGTTAATTGTTTAAATCATATTATGGCCGCCATTGATGGAAATAGTCTCGCCTGTTATAAAGCCGGCATTTTCATCAACTAAAAATGCTACGGCTCTAGCTATTTCTTCAGGCTGTCCTAGTCTTTTTTTGGGGATACTATTAACGATTTTAGCAAGCACGTCTTCAGGTATCGCTCCTACCATTTCGGTTGCAATATATCCTGGAGCTATACAGTTAACAGTGATATTTTTAGAAGCAGTTTCACGTGCAAGAGCCTTAGTAAAACCAATGATTCCAGCTTTAGCGGCAGAGTAATTAGTCTGCCCGATTTGTCCTGCTTGAGCATTAATTGAACTGATATTTACTATACGACCGTAATCTTGGTTTCGCATCTGCTCCATTACGCTGCTAGACATATTAAAGCAAGAATTGAGATTAATGTTAATGACGTCATTCCAATCTTGATGAATCATTCTATGTAGCATTTTATCTTTGGTAATACCGGCATTGTTAACAAGAATACTTACTGATTTTTTAAATTCCTCTTCAATTTCCTTTACTGCTTGCCTGCATTCTTCAAAATCCGCAACATTCCAGCGTTTAGTTTTGATACCGTATTTTTCTTCCATCTCTTTAGCAGCGTCGTAATTACTGAAAAAATTAGCAACTACCGTAAGACCCTTATTTTTTAATTCTAAAGCGGTAGCTTTACCTATGCCTCTAGTACCTCCTGTTACAATTGCAATTTCTGACATTATTTCTCCATACCTATATTTTGACTTTTATTAGATTTAACCGGTGTGGTTATACTTGGTTTAAGCTGTGACACCGATTTAGTTAACGGTTTAACCACTTTCTTATCACTGCGTATTATGGTGGATTCTTTAGGATGATTTTTTTCATATTCTGCATCTATCTTTTCATCCATTTTTGTATCTTCAATTTTATTTGTTTTAGCCGTTACCTCCATTATACCAGCAAGTGTTTCTTTTCTACTTTTTGGAATGGCTCTTTTATTTTCTTTTTTAGTGCCGTAACAACCTATTGTTGCACCGCCTGCATAAATACTACCTGCTTGCTCAATATTTTCTCTTAATGTTACAGCTTTTTTTAATATTTCTTTTTCCTGATCCGTTAAATTTGCATTGTTAATTATTTCTGCTGCATCTCCTTTAGGTTTATTTATACTAAAAAAACGTTCAGATTTGTTTCTAGGTTTAATATGTGCTTTTAATTCATCAATTCCTTTTTCAGTTGATAAATTTTCTGCTATTTTGTTTAAAGTATCCCTTACTCCTGAAAAATTATTTGTTACTCCTATAAGCCTAAATTAAC
>NZ_AKVZ01000043.1 GCF_000273745.1 Rickettsia australis str. Phillips | reverse complement strand
CATTAAGAGGAGTATTAGTATTGTTCCCACCGACATTTTCCATAGTTTTTTGTCTGATCAACAATTGTGGGATCATTGCCAGCTCCTATAGGACCTAAGTTTAATGTATTAGTATGAATAGTAACGCCGTCTTCAAGCCATTCTTGGGCTTGGCGTACATTTAAATCGGTAATTTTTTGTCTAGAATCTATATCATTTGGAATCAAGGCTTAATGTACCTGCATGTTTAGATGTAAGCAATGTTTCAAAATTTTTACCGTCTTTGTCAGTTATTGCCACAATTTGCTCAAAGGCATTTTTCATGCCAACAATTTGTCGCAACTGGGTTGGGATAACATGCTTACCGTTGTGAATTGTATCTGCGTACTGATCATCTCCCATTCAGGCATTACATTATACCAGTTTTTACCTTCTCTATTTTGATATTCTTGCTTTTGTTCTTCTGTTAAGCCTTTAAAAGCTACTTCCGCTTCGACTATAATATGCTCTTTTCCCTCATCATTGATGGCTTTTGACAAGGTTACTATAATATTACAATGCTCATCATTGAAATTTTGAAAATATTTAGCAACATTTAATTTTTTACGAGCATTTTTAATACCATTTTTTCCTAGCAATTCAGCAACCTTGTCAATTTCAGCTTTCATATTTTTTGAGATATTTGCTTGTGATTTTGCCATATTCAAAGCATTAAAACTATTAATAAATTTTACTGCTTCTTTATTTAATTTCAGCACAAGCGCAGGTTTATTTTCAGTCTTTGCTATGTCTTATAGCTCCTCTGATAGCGTTTAAATATTGCATTTCAAAAGCTTCAGTACCTAAAACAATTTTTTCATTAGGATTGTTACAACCGTCACGTATTAATATTGCAGTTTTGCCATTTTTTCCTTCAGTTTTAGTAAGCTTTAATACCGGTTTTTTCATGACGTACAATTTCTAAAACCTGTAATGCCTCGGTAAAGCTGCTTTTTTCAACAGCTTCTTCAATTTTAGCTTTATTTATACGCCTACTACGGATATAGTTAAAAATTCTTTTGTATGATTTAATAAAAACGCCTTATCGTTATCAAATTGTTTTTTTAATGATGAAAGCATTATAAAATTCTATATGTAGTTGTTCATATCTTGTTATTTAATTAAAAATTATTATATAAAAATAGTCTAGTTAAAAATATTTAACTTTATTAATTAAAATATGTTATTTATATGAATATTGATAAATTTACTGCACATGCTAAATCAGTGGTAGCTAGTAGCCAATCGCTTGCTGCTAAAAACGATCATCAGCAAATATTATCTTTGCATTTATTATCTAGTCTTTTAAGTGAAGAAACAGGTATAATTCAAACCATTATTAATAATACCGGTGGTAATATAAACTTATTAAAAGATCAAGTGCAGCTAGAACTAAATAAAATCCCAAAAGTTCAGGTTGAGGGAGGAGGAAAAGTTTATTCTTCTGCTGAAGCTCTTAAAGTTTTAGAAAAAGCTAGTAGCATTGCTAAAGACAGTGGGGATAGCTTTGTAACCATAGAGCGTATATTTGAAGCATTAACTTATGATAATACTATAGCCGGTAAAATTTTAACGAATAATGGAATTAATAGTAAAAAATTAGCAGCAGCTATTTTACAGCTTCGTAAAGGCAAAAAAGCAGATACCGAATCAGCAGAAAATAGTTATGATGCTCTAAAGAAATACGGCAGAGATGTAACAGAGCTTGCTGAAAGCGGTAAGCTTGACCCGATAATCGGACGTGATGAAGAAATAAGAAGAACAGAGCAGGTACTATCACGACGTATGAAAAATAACCCTGTATTGATCGGTGAGCCCGGAGTCGGTAAAACTGCTATAATAGAGGGGCTTGCACAACGTATATTTAGTAAGGACGTACCTGAGTCGCTTATGAACTGCCGTATTATTGAGCTTGATATGGGAGCATTAATAGCAGGTGCTAAATATCGAGGTGAATTTGAGGAGCGTCTTAAAGCAGTACTTAGTGAAATCAAAGAATCAAGCGGTGAAATTATTTTATTTATCGATGAATTACATCTATTAGTAGGTACAGGAAAAACCGACGGTGCTATGGATGCCTCGAATTTACTAAAGCCAATGCTTGCTCGTGGTGAGCTGCACTGTATCGGTGCTACTACTCTAGATGAATATCGTAAATATATCGAGAAAGATGCAGCACTTGCTCGCCGTTTCCAGCCTGTTTACGTGAGTGAGCCGACGGTTGAGGATACTATATCAATACTTAGAGGAATTAAAGAAAAATACGAGCTGTATCATGCAGTGCGAATTTCCGATAGTGCGATAGTTGCAGCAGCGACGTTATCAAACCGTTATATTACCGATCGTTATTTACCTGATAAAGCTATTGATTTGATTGATGAAGCTTGTAGCCGTATGAAAATAGAATTGTCAAGTAAGCCTGAAGAGCTTGACGAGCTAGATCGCCGTATTATTCAGATAAAAATTGAGCTTGCAGCACTTAAAAAAGAAAATGACGAGCATTCTAAAAAGAAAATTACCCATTTAACCGAAGAACTCGAAAAATTAGAATCTAAATCATATGATATGAACGCTAAATGGCAGGCAGAAAAGTCTAAACTACAGCAAGCCCAAAAACTTAAAGAAGAGTTAGAACGAGCAAGAATCAATCTAGAGCGTGCCGAGCGTGACGCTAATCTTGCTAAAGCTAGTGAGCTAAAATATGGAATTATACCTGAGATTATGAAAAAGATTCAGGAAGCCGAAAGTATGGATAATAAAGGGCTATTAAAAGAAATTGTATCGGAAAGCGATATAGCAAGTATTATCTCTCGTATCACTGGTATTCCAATTGATACGATGCTATCAAGTGAGCGTGAGCGTCTACTTGTGATGGAGCAGAAACTACGTGAATCGGTCATAGGACAAGATGAAGCAATTAAAGGGGTCAGTGATGCAGTTAGAAGATCACGTGCAGGTATTCAGGATATTAACCGCCCGCTTGGTTCGTTCTTATTCTTAGGACAGACAGGAGTTGGTAAAACTGAACTTACCAAAGCCTTAGCCGGTTTTCTTTTTGATAACCGTAATGCGATACTTCGTATAGATATGTCGGAATATATGGAGAAGCACACTATTTCTCGTCTGATAGGAGCTCCTCCAGGCTATATAGGATATGATCAAGGTGGAGTACTAACAGAGGCAGTAAGACGCCGCCCATATCAGGTAATATTATTTGATGAGGTTGAAAAAGCCCACCCCGATATATTTAATATTATGCTGCAAATACTTGATGAGGGAAGATTAACCGATAGTCAGGGTATCACAGTTGATTTTAAAAATACTATTATAGTTTTAACTTCTAATTTAGGTGCTGAGATACTCGTTAATCAGAAAGAGGACGAAGATACATATAAAGTAAAAGATGAGGTTATGAAATATGTAAAAGAAGTATTTAAGCCGGAGTTTCTAAATCGGTTAGATGAAATTATATTATTCCATCGGCTAAATCGTAATAATATTCATGATATAGTTAAGATACAGCTTGGAAGCTTAAAGAAAATTTTGCTACAACAAAATATTATTCTTGGATTTGATGAATCTGCTTTAAATTATTTAGCCGAAAAAGGCTATGATCCAAGTTTTGGAGCAAGACCCTTAAAACGCCTTATCCAGAGGGAAATACAAAATAATTTAGCCAAGATGATTTTAGCAGGCGAAATAAGTAGCGGTAATATCGTGAAAATAGGTAGAGAAAAGGAAGAGCTAAGGATAAAGATAATTGATTAAGCTCTGCGTACGAAAACTAAATTATTGCATAATTCATAATTCTCATTAATTTTTCTTGAGTCTAGTCTATTACTTTATTTACCCTTCTAACTTTGATTAATAAGTTAGATATAATAAAAATCTAATGAACGGAGATGTGAAGCATTATGTATAATGACAATGAAATAGATTACGAAACAGCAGGAGAGATATTGAAGCAATTTACTTCTGAAATGAGCTGGAAGAATTAAAAGAACAAGATGGAGTCGAGCTAAGGAATATGTCGATGCTTACAATGAAGCAGAATTAGATGATAATAACAGTATAACTTTTAGAGAATTTTTGCATTGTAAAGATTTCAAAGAAACCGGCTATATGAGGTTGTATGATAAAACAAAAAAATCCTATGAAATGCAATGTGCTTTAATAATACTAACTAATGATCAATACCAAATAAGTTAAAGGCAAGTTGAAAATCTTACTACTTGGCGTGGAAAAACAAGAAAAAAATCGGAGGTGGGTATATTTAACATAGGAAATGAATATTCTACAGAGAGGTTTATGTCTACAACTTCTGAGCAGAGTATTATTAATAATCATATGTCAGATGAATTAAAACCGAATCAAATTAATATTGAATATGAAATTGAAATGAATTCCCCTTCTAGTAGGTAGCTGATATCTTTGCTATATTACACGATGGAGAAAAGGAAATAGTAGTATTGCCAAATGCTAAATTTGAAATAACTAATGTTAAGTACGATGATGATCATACACTATGTATTAGTATGAAAAACAAGCCAATCATTGATACATGGGGAAGCTTATACATTAGGGTCCGATACTTCACAAATTGATATCATAACTTGATATAAACAAGAAATATTACTTACCGAATTATGGATAAATCTTGATCCATAATTCATGTCAATTTAGTGTTAATAACATTCAATTTCAGTTAATGTTACACTTTCAGTACCTGATAATTTATAATAATCATTACTAGTAGAGTTAGGAATTTGTAAGTTAAATAATAGTGCTTCTTCTTTATACGGATCAACTAAGTAATAATTTGTAATATCTGTAACTATTGGCGATAAATGGGTTGCTGTTTCAATAAGCTTATTAATAGCATCTTGTCCATCTTTTAATATTTTTTCAACTAGTTTTTTATCTTTATAAAAAGTATTTACGGTACCTATTAAGGTTGTTGATATCTCATATATAATAACACTGTTTTTAATTATATTGGTTATATTAGAGTCTAATTTTGCTGTTTTAGAAAAAATTAAAGAAATAACAGTATGATATTTATTAAATACATTAGGTAGTTCTAAAAAATTATTTACGGCTGAATAGGCAGAATTGATTGCTTCTGAAAAACAATTAAATGCTTTATATATGTTTTTATAATTGTTATTGCTCATAAACTTACCTCTTTTTTATATAGATAACTACCATGAAACATGGTAGTTATTTACTATACTACTAAATTAAGAAGTGTCAATATTAAAATTTATTTACTAATATCCTCTAAACTCCATTTAGCTTTTGGACAGAAATTCAAAGGAGTAAATAACTTATTATTGTAACGCTCAAGTCCTGTATATGCAATCATTGCAGCATTATCGGTACATAAACGGATAGGTGGATAAATAAGCTGATAACCATATGTTTTAGCACAATTACTTAATATTTCTTGTAAATATTTATTAGCAGCAACACCGCCGGCAATAACTATATTCTTCTTATCACAATTATTTGTTATTTGTTTATATGCTCTAATAGCATCCTGTATCTTACTACTTAGAATTTCTCCTATGGTGAACTGAAAACTTGCAGCTATATCATTAATTACATCATCATTTAGAAAGCTTGATACAAGCGAATTTTGCGGTTTTCGCCTGTGCGCATGTACTTTTGTACGCTGTGCAAACTCTTCCTTAAATTCATCTTGTCTGAAGCGTTCTAAATGATGACATTCTTTATAATTAATTTCTTGCAAATTCATGATTAAAGTACGCACGGCAGTTTTAAGTCCTGAAAAGGACATATTGCAATTACCGCTGTTAATTATAGGTTTTGGAAATTTATATTTATGAGGATCGCCAAGTTTTGCTCTTTGCTCAATTTCAGGTCCTCCAGGAAATACTAAGTTTAGCATTTTTGCTACTTTGTCAAAGGCTTCACCTACGGCATCATCTATAGTAGAGCCTAATATTTTATATTTTCCAAGCTCTAGGACCGCTACAAATTGGCAATGTCCACCCGAAGCTAACAAGAGTAAATAAGGATAAGGGATATTATCAGTTAGCCTTGCGGTTAAGGCATGACCTTCTAAATGATTAATTGCAATAAATGGTTTTTTTAAAGCACTGCTTAGCGACCTTGCAAACATTGAACCGACTATAACACCGCCGATTAAGCCCGGACCGGAAGTTGCAGCAATTGCACTAATTTCCGTTAATTTAGTGTTGCTCTCTTTTAAAACATTTGTTAATGCTTTATCTAAATTCAATAAGTGAGAACGTGCAGCAATTTCAGGTACTACCCCTCCAAAAACTGCATGTTCTGTATTTTGTGAAATGATTATATTAGATAAGATTTCTCGATTTTCGGTGATTATAGAAACAGCTGTATCGTCACAGCTTGATTCTATACCTAAAATTTTTATCATTCAAATTGAAACTAATTAGAGACGTTGTTAAATAAAAAATGATAGTTTGTATCATTACAAGAATGTATTGTTTCGTGGACCGGCTTATCCGTCATTGCTAGGAGACGTTGTTGCATGGATATCTATGTCATTCCTGCGAAAGCAGGAATCCAAAAATAATCTTAATTGGACAAAATAAACCTAAAAAAACAAGCTTTTTGTAAGTTTTACTGAATTCCCGCCTATGCGGGAATGACACCCAGTGTGCTTGCCGATCCACGCAACAAGACTCGCTCGCAATGACGATATTTATCTTTATTTAATAATGCCTAATTAGATACATTTAAGGTATTGAATTGATTATACAGCTTATAAATAGATTGTTCGGCATCAATAATTTTTTTATTAACTATTTTTAGTAATTTTTCCGAAGGTTTTTCTGTTATTTGCGTTGTAGAACTTATTTGCTCTGCTAAATTTTTAAGTGATTCTTGTATTTCTAGAAAAGATTTTTTAAATTGTTCTTTAATAGTAATAGATGATTCTTCTAGCTCTTTAATTTTTAAGCATAGATTTTCTAATAAATGATCTATTTTTGTTTGCATTAAAGTCAATTTTTGCTTTTGTTTTTCACTAAGATAGCTTAAAGTGTCTTGCATTTTTGCCTGTATACGTACTTTTGTAGTACGTTCAAGTTCTGAAGCTAAACCTATTTTACTCATTAAAAATATTATCCATTTGTGAACGTCAAAATGATACCATTTTGCACCGTTACGATAATCTGAAGGGAAAGCATGATGGTAATTGTGCCAATTTTCACCGAGTAAGAATAATGCCATCCACCAAATATCTCCGGCAGTGCCTTTGTAATATTTTTTACTACCGGCAAAGTGACATAAAGAATTAACACAGAATGTTGCTTGCTGCTGTAGGAATCTACCAAGTCCCATAAATACAAATCCTGCATATGCCGATTGTATAGTACCACCAACTAAGTAACCGATAAATAAAGGCACGACGATATTCATAAAAGCTGCTATTTGCCAATAATATTTTAGCTGCCATTTTAATAAATTATTTTTCCCGTGCTTAGCCCAAGTAATACGATCAATAGACTTATAGCTACCGCTTCCGACTAGCATCCACCCTATATGAGACCAAAGAAAACCTAAAACCTTATTATCAAACTTTAAAGGGCTATGCGGGTCTTGATCTGTATCTGTTTTAGCATGATGTTTATAATGATTCGATGCCCAAGATAAAGCCGGTCCTTGTAATGTTCCTGCAGACAGCATAACTAAGACAAACTCGGCATATTTATTTATTTTATAGGCATTATGAGACCATAACCTATGCAAACCAATCCCAACGGTAATATTATTAATATAATAACTAGCAATTATAAAAATAACTTCAGTTAGTCCTATCCCATAATCAAACGAATATTTAACTACAAGAGATATAATAAAAATAGGATAAAATATTAAAGCAAATAAAGCAGGCTTATTTAGTTTACTTAACATAAAATTTACAGCTTTTAGTTATAAAATAATTAAATTGGCAACGAATAAAATCTTATTATATTTTATATTATAGTATACAATAAATATAATTAATAGATATTAACATATTGAATGCATAAATACAAAGAAAATTTTGATAACAAAATTCTAGGTTATGTGAAGGAGAATTAAATTATTTATATTTTTAGATATTTTTTAACAAAAATTAATAAGATTTTTGCAGTAATAGTTGTTCCTATCTCAAAAAAATCTTATGATTTACAGTAAAAAATAGATTAATG
>NZ_AKVZ01000042.1 GCF_000273745.1 Rickettsia australis str. Phillips | reverse complement strand
GTTCTCCTTCACAGAGCCTAATCATTATCCTTATTTAAACAATAACCAATAAAACGAACGGTTTTAATAATTAAATTGTCTTTCCCTAAGGCCTCTCTAAATTCTATTTATATGAACATTTATAAGACATTCATTAAAGGTCTCTTCGCTTTCCCATAAATATTTTCTTATTTCTTGACGCGAAAATACTTCATTTGGAAACTGAAAAAAAGTCGCAAAATTTTAAACTCAGTAGGACCTAGGCGAATATTCAGTCTGTCTTTGTATAATTTTGCAGTATTTAAATCAATATTTATATTCTTGTATTTAATAATATTATCCTGTAAAACTGACTTAGAACGTCTCAATAAGCTCTTAAAGTACCTACTATTTGCTCAGATAAAAAGGGCTTATAAAAAAATAGTACATTATCGTCTATTTCTGTTAAATTTAATTGCTTGTTTGGTAATAAAAATATTATGGGCGTTTTATAAAATTTATTAATTTTTCTAACGTTATTTATTGTTATTAAAGGATTTTCTTGTAATTCTGCACTAATAATCATGATAGCAAGCGGCTGACTAAAAAATAAGTTAATGCTTTTTCTAGAGTTGAAGCCCTAATTCTATTAAATCCTGCTCTCTCTATATCATTACTTAAAGAAATATTAACACTTTTTTTATTTTTTCTTCTATAATAAAAATTTCAGATAATAGCTTATCAAACACTGAATTAATCTTCATTAATATTTAGTAAATAATTAAAAATTTTTGTAATAATTTTTCTGATTTATTAGAATTTATAGCAAATTTTTTATAAAAAAAACAAAGGAATAATAATTTTTAAAGATAACACTTGAATTTAATAGTTTTAGTTGCTATAAATAGCTTTATTTTAAAGTTTGTTTGTTGGAGATTTTTATATATCATGAGCTTTTATGAATCAGTTTTTATTATACGCCAAGACGTATCATTGAACGATATAGATAAAATCGTTGATGATTTTGTTAAAATTATTAAAGATAATAATGGCACTATCATAAAAAAAGAATATTGGGGGGTAAGAACTTTAGCTTACAAAATCGGTAATAACAAAAAAGGACATTATTATTTTTTAGGTCTAGATATTACTGGTAATGTAAAAGAAGAGCTAGAAAGAAAAATGAAGCTTAACGAAAATATCATTAGATTTCTTACAATTAAAGCAGATTCAATTAGTAGTGAACCTTCACCAATATTAAAAAATCAGAGTACAGAGAATACTCCGGTAATTGATGTAACGATTAATAATTAAATTTGTAAGAATTAAGGTTAAAGAATGTTAAAAAGTAATAATGCTAGTGAAACAGCTACTCGCAAGGTAGGAGATAAAACTGCTAAAAAAGTATTTTTTAGAAGACGTAAAGGATGCCCTCTTTCTGTGCCTAATGCACCTGTTATTGATTATAAAAATCCTGAGCTTTTAATAAAATTTGTCTCTGAAGGCGGTAGAATGCTACCAAGCAGGATCACAAATGTTTGTGCAAAGAAACAAAGAAAGCTAAATAATGCTATTAAAATTGCAAGAATTTTAGCATTATTACCTTTTGTATTTCAAGCTAAATAAAGGCATAATACATGGAAATTATATTAATAAAACCCGTAAGAAAATTAGGTAAAATTGGTGACATGCTCAAGGTAGCAGACGGATTTGGTCGTAATTATCTTTTACCGCAAAAATTAGCTATTAGAGCTACTGAGCCTAATAAAGAGCTAATAGTGAAACAAAAACATGAATTTGAAGCAAAAGATAAGCAAATAAGGGAAGCAGTAGAAAAAATTAATGCTCTTATTAAAGAGCAAAAATTAGTTTTTATCCGTCAAGCATCAGATGACGGTAAACTTTTTGGTTCGGTTACTAATAAGGAAATAGCCGATAAATTATCTGAAAATGTATCTTATAATATTTCTCATTCAAATATTATTCTTGATAAACAAGTTAAATCTACTGGAGTTTATATAGTTGAAATAAGACTTCATGCGGAGCTTAATGCTATAGTTACGGTTATTGTTGCAAGATCAGAATCAGAAGCACAAGATTATTTACGCGAACAAAAGACTGAAACTTCAGAAGATTTAGCTGAGTCAGCATAAATTTTTCCATAGTCATTGCGAACGAACAAAGTGGGTGCGGCAATCTAGTTAAAAATTCTGATTTATAAAATGTTTTAATTGTTTTTCTGGATTGCCACATCGCTTTGCTCCTCGCAAGGTGTTGTTGCGTGGATCAATTTCATCTGTGTCACCCACCCCGTGGGCTTGACCACGGGATGACACAGTGGGTTTTATCGGTCCACGCAACAACGCCTCCTCGCAATGATGGTTCGGTATCTATACAACAACGTCCCACCTATGCGGGAATAATATAATTCGTATACTACCGAATTAACTACGATATCCTTAAAAATAACTTTCAACAATACTAACATTTTTCAACCATGCTATATGAAAAATTTGAGTATAATATCAATAATCTAATAGGTAATTTTGGTTTATCTAAAATAGCGGTTGCAGTTTCCGGTGGGAGCGATTCGGTAGCACTTCTTTATCTTGCTAATATTTGGGCAGAAAAAAATAATATAGAATTATCTGTTATATCGGTTGATCATAACTTACGGGCACAGTCGAAGCAAGAGACCTATTATATCCAAAATATCAGTAATAGTCTAAATCGCAAGCATTATAGTTTATCTTTTGATCATCAAAATAATTTTTCCAATTTACAAGAAAGAGCAAGAGAAGGACGTTATGATTTAATGACAAATCTATGTCTAGAATTCGATATATTAGTACTTTTAACTGCTCACCATGCAGATGATTACGTAGAAAATTTTTGTTTAAGATTAGAACGTAATAGCGGTATATTTGGACTTAGTAGCAGTAATATTAATTGGTATAATAATATACAAATAATTAGACCGCTATATAATATTCCAAAAAGTGAATTAGTAGAGTATTTAGTCAGTCATAATATAAAGTGGTTTGAAGATGAGTCAAATTCATCTGATAAATATAGACGAAATATTATTAGGCAAAAATTAGCTAAAGGCGTAGGCTATATTAAAGCCGAGATAATCTTACAACAGCTTAAAATTAATGATTTACTGGACAATAAATTTAAACCGGAGTTAATATCAGCAATAGCCGAAGCAGTCAAAATTTTTGAATATGGCTTTGCTTTTCTTGATTTAGTTAAATTTGATAAGTTTTCAAATGAGGTGAAAGTACAAATAATTAATTTTTTACTGATAATAATTAGCGGACAATTTAGAGCAGCTCGTTTTTACTCGGTAGAATCTATTTTGAAATTAATTACTCAAGACGTAAACTTTAAGAATACACTTCATGGCTGTGTAATTAAGCGTATACAAAACGAGTTGCTTGTATACAAGGAATTCGGCAAAAAATTACCTGAGAGTAAAATATTACTAGATAAATCCATTATTTGGGATAATAGATTTTGTATCACGAAAAATCAAGAAACTCCTGATTGTGTTATAACTTATTTATCATTAGAAGATTATAAAACGATAAAGAAACAATTAGATTTAGAACCTTTGAAAAATCTATCCTGCAAAAACCACAATGCAATTTTATTTACCTTGCCTATAATTAAAATACTTGAAAAAGTTATAGCAATACCACATATATCATATTATGATAACGACATGTGGAACTTTGAAGTATCGTTTGTTCCAAATTTTGTATCTCGTTTCACCCATTTTTGCTAACACCGGTATTAAATTATAGTACCGATAAAAGTTTTTATTAGGTTTTATATCGATGAATAATCAAGGTAGAAGTATTTTAGCTTGGGCAGCACTTTTTGTTTTTGTAATATTACTTTTTAATGTTTTCCAATCTGACGGTTTACTTGGCGGAAGAAATAATATAACTTTCTCGGATTTTTTAACACGAGTTGATGAAAAGACCGTTAATTCGGTAAAAATTCAAGGTAGAGTAATTGAAGGCACTTCAAATGACGGATCTACTTTTAGCACTTATGCTCCTGATTATCCTGATTTAGTAAATCGTCTTACTAGTAATGACGTTAATATTGAAGTGGTACCTCTTGAAACAAGAATGAATACCTTTTTAGGCTTTTTAATTTCTTGGTTTCCTATGCTTTTATTGATAGGTGTGTGGATTTTTTTTATGCGTCAAATGCACGGCGGTGGGAAAGCCATGGGGTTTGGAAAATCTAAAGCTAGGTTGCTATCAGATAAAGGACCAAAAATTACCTTTAAAGATGTGGCAGGTATCGATGAAGCAAAAGAAGAATTAACTGAAATAGTAGATTTTTTAAGAGATCCAAGCAAGTTCCAAAAGCTTGGCGGTAAAATACCGAAAGGCTGCTTACTTATAGGTCCTCCTGGAACAGGAAAGACCCTTCTTGCTAAAGCAATTGCAGGTGAGGCTAATGTTCCATTTTTTAGTATATCCGGCTCTGATTTTGTTGAAATGTTTGTGGGTGTTGGTGCAAGCCGTGTGCGCGATATGTTTGAACAGGGTAAACGTAATGCTCCTTGTATTATCTTTATCGATGAGATTGATGCCGTAGGTCGCCATAGAGGTATAGGTATGGGCGGCGGCAATGATGAGCGTGAGCAAACCTTAAACCAAATGTTAGTCGAAATGGACGGATTTGAAGCAAATGAGGGAGTTGTAATCATTGCAGCTACAAACCGTCCTGATGTTCTTGATCGTGCATTACTACGTCCCGGTAGGTTTGATCGTCAAATTGCCGTTGCAAACCCTGATATAAACGGTCGTGAGCAAATTCTAAAAGTACATTTAAAGAAAATTAAATATAATAGTACGGTATTAGCACGAATTATTGCTCGTGGAACTCCGGGTTTTTCCGGTGCTGAACTTGCTAATTTAGTTAATGAAGCTGCTCTTATTGCTGCAAGGCTTGGTAAAAAAGAAGTAGACATGCACGACATGGAAGAGGCAAAAGATAAGGTGCTGATGGGAGTTGCACGTCGTTCTATTGCAATGTCGGAAAAAGAAAAAAAATTGACTGCATATCATGAAGGAGGACATGCATTAGTCGGGCTTTATTGTCCTGCAGCATCGCCTATTCATAAGGCTACGATTATACCGCGCGGTAATGCTCTTGGGATGGTACAAAGACTTCCTGAAACTGATGAATATTCTCAGAATCGTGAACAGATGGAATCATCTATAGCAGTTTATATGGCAGGAAGAGTAGCAGAGGAAATTATTTTTGGTAGAAATAAAGTTACCTCAGGAGCTTCATCGGATATAAAAGGTGCAACTAATATTGCAAGAGCGATGGTTACAAAAGCAGGTTTAAGTGATTTAATAGGACCGATATTTCATGGTTCAAGCGGTGATGATATGTATGGTAGACAACCTAATAATGAAACCTCGGAAGCTACTGCAGAGTTAATTGATGCTGAAGTTAAAAGAATTATTACGCAAGGATATGAATTTGCGAAAGATATTTTGACAAAACATATAGATCAACTGCATACTTTAGCTAATGCTTTAATTGAATATGAGACATTGTCCGGTCAGCAAATTAAAAACTTACTTAGCGGTAGAGCTTTAGATTCAGAAGAGGAGAATAAATTTCCTTTTAATGATTCATCTACTATAAAAATAGATAAAGAAAAATCACCTGAAAAAGTAAAAACAAGTAAGGCTAAAAAAGAGAGTACTAAGATATAGTTTAATTTGTTAAATAACTGACTTTATGTATAAGTTTATAGATTTATTTTTGCGGTATCGGTGGTTTTAGAAAAGACTTGGAAACAAAAGGGCTTGAATGTGTTTTTTCTTCTGATATAGACAAAGACGTACAAGAAGCATATAAAAGAAATTTTGGTGATAAGCCATACGGTGGTATTACGGAAATATCAGCACACAAAATTCCTAAACATGATATTTTATGTGCTGGTTTTTCTGGCCAATCTTTTAGCATTTCAGGGAAGAGGCTTGGTATAGGAGATAATAATTGTAGACTCTTTTATGAAATAATCAGAATAGCACAATATCACAAACCCTTATATATTGTTACTTGATAATGTTAAAAAATGGTAGCGTAATTGAAACTATAGACCAAAAATTAGATGTATAAAGTATATAGAAATGTGTTAAATGCTTCAGTATTTGGGGTACCGCAAGCAAGAGAAAGAGTTTATTTTGTTTACGACAAGACTTTAGCAGTGAATATACATTCAAATATGTAAAGCCGGAAGAATCTTATGAAAGGATTTTTCTGGATGATATTTTAGAAAAGGATCTTTATTATATAAATGATAAGATAAGAATACTATCAATTAATGAATGTAAATATTTAATGGGTTTTCCCCAAGATCATTATGTTGCAGATGGATTAAAGGGCTATAGGCAATTAGGTAATTCAGTAATTCCACAAGTAATAGCAAATATATATGACTCAATACAAGCAGTTTAATGGATAATGGAGACGCATATATAGGTAAAAATGTAGAAACTCTTTTTAAAAAGTAGTATCAGTGAACATATTGATATAATAGATAAGATTGGAGATATTTTTAAAATAGAAGGCAATTTTGCACATGCTATTAATACAGGAATATATGCAGAAAAACCTGATGTTAAAATGAACTTTAGCTGTGGTCATAACATAGATGTAGTATTAAGGCATATAAGCAAGCATCGCATATAATCAGCTTACGAGAGCATCTAGAAATAATTTTTACAAAATATTTAACTTAAATTGCTTAGATTACCTACAGAACTTGATCATTAACAAATCAAGAAATGTTAAATCAAATTTTATTCCACTTGAAGAGCAAGAAAGGGTGTTTTTAATTTTTCAGCCTATTGCAAAAGAAATGGTTAAATAGTTATTCTCAAATGAAACTGCAAGAGAGTTATTAGTTTTATATCAAAGAGAAGAAAAATTAATGCGTATATATGTAATGCAAGATATTCTAAAAGCTCTAAATTATGATATTATTTTTACAAATAAGGGTAATATTATAATAGTAATTATATTGTAATTCAACGAAAAGGAGGTAATGGCTCTTGAAGTAAAACAATCCCTAAAGATTCAATCAGACATCCTGGTAATAACATTCAACTAAAATTAAAAATCAAAGATTTTGTTAATGGTATGAAAGATGGTGAATTAGCTAATTATTTTGTATAGTCCTAAAAATAAATTTTAAGAGAGTACTTAAATGGCAGAGTTAAGATTACCGCCAAATTCAGTAGTAAAAAAAGGAAAAGAGTATAAAGAACAAGAGGAAATGCTTAAACCTAGAAAGGTAACAATTTATAGGTATGACCCTGATCTTGATGAGAATCCTACTATCGATAGTTTTGAGATAGATTTAAGCAAAACCGGGCCGATGGTTTTAGATGCTTTAATTAAAATCAAAAATGAAATCGATTCTACTTTAGCTTTTAGGCGTTCTTGTCGGGAAGGAATTTGCGGTAGCTGTTCCATGAACATTGATGGTACTAATACTTTAGCATGTATAAAACCAATAGAAGATATATCAGGCGATATTAAAATCTATCCGCTTCCTCATATGAAAGTAGTGAAAGATTTAGTACCCGATATGTCGCATTTTTACGCACAATACGAATCTATAGAACCTTGGCTTAAAACCGATAGCCCTACCCCTTCAAATTCTGAAAGGTTACAGTCGATTAAAGACCGAGAAAAGCTTGATGGTTTATATGAGTGCATATTATGTGCTTGCTGTTCTACTTCCTGTCCTAGCTATTGGTGGAACAGTGATAAATATTTGGGGCCTGCGATTTTACTACAAGCATATAGATGGATTGCCGATTCAAGGGATGATAATACCGGTGAACGTCTTGAAGCTTTAGAAGACCCATTTAAGCTTTACCGTTGTCATACGATTATGAATTGTACTAAGACCTGCCCGAAAGGCTTAAATCCTGCTAAAGCTATAGGCAAAATAAAAAGTTTAATTGCAGAACGCCACGGCGTATGATGCTTAATAATTATTTTTAAAAATGATAAAATAATGAAAAAATAATTATTTTCTGTTGGCTATTTCTTAGTTCGATATCTTGTGCTTTTGCTGTTGATTGTAATAATGCCGTGACACACAAGGTGACATGCATTATTGTGCTGGCGAAGAATATAAGAAAGTTGATAAGAAACTAAATCAAATATATCAAGAAATATTAAAGCATCTTGCAGATGAACAAGAAAAAGTTAATTTACTCAGAAAAGCCCAAAATTTATGGATTAAGTACCGAGATGCTGATTGTGAATTTTGGAGTTCTGGGGTTTATGGCGGTTCCGTATATCCAATGATACTTGGTTATGTGTCTTACACCGAAGAGCGTATAAAAGAATTTGAAGCTATGCTGAAATGTGAAGAAAGGTGCTTAAGTTGTCCATTTATAATCAAGACGCAGAACTTAGGTTCTGTGAAAGAGCTAAAATAGATTAATTCATAATTTGTAATACTTTAAATAATGTGCCCATTTGTTTCGGGGATATTAGCCTCTCTACCTGTTTTTCTATTATTCCTGCTTGCTTAGACACTTTTTCAAACTCTACTTCTAGAGGTAATTTGGAAAGATGTCTATTGTTAAGCTTGTCTTGCAATGTTTGCTTGCGTAATAAGATGCCGTTTTCTATTAAAAAATCTCGTTGCGCTATTGTATCTATTACGTTTATTTTACTATTTTTAGCTACTGTTTTTAATGTATAAAAATCCACATGTGCCGATAAATCAGCTTCTCCAAGATTTTCAAGGATGGGGCAATATTGATGGTTTTTGACCGCTTGTAATGTTGGATTATATTGATATCTAGTTCTATCATTCGGAGCTATATCATAGCCATAATCTATTATTAAGCAACTACCGCTCAGTGTTTTTAGATGCTGTGCTATAAATTTTATAATTTCTATCGATTTATAAGATTCTTCAAGTACTGCTCCGTCTTTTGCTTCAATATGAGTTCTTAGTAAATATTCTTGTAATGGCTTATTAATGCTTATTTTATCGTATTTAATTCTGCCGTCTACCGGTTGCACTACAAATATTCTTTCATACCATAATTCCTTGACTTTAATATATTGCTTTATCGTCATAGCATCAAAGAATTCATTAGCTATTATTATAGTAGGTTTTTTGGGTATATCTTCTACAAATGATCGATGGCTAATCGGTAGATTAATATCTTGTAAATTAGCCTTCTGATGAGCAATAAAATTTTGATTAATTTCTATTAGTTCAATTGATAAAGCTTTGTAAAATTTCGGTACTAATTTTGCAGTGCGTAGTAAATCACGCATTAATAGACCCCGACCAGGACCAAGCTCTACTAAACTAAGACTTTTTGGGCAACCGATTCTTTGCCACTCTTTGATACACCATAAGCCGATAATTTCACCGAATAGCTGCGAAATTTCAGGAGCTGTCACAAAGTCCCCTTCGCTAGCCAATGATTTTACTTGCTTATAATAGGAAGTAGGATTTAAGTTTAATACCTCCTGCATAAGGATATCGCAAGTAATATAACCGTTTTGTTCAATTAATTGTCTTATTTTGGATTCGATTGACATATTAAATAACTTCCTAAAAGTAACATAGGTACAGATAAAATTTGTCCCATAGTTAAGTTATCTAAAATAAACCCGATTTGTATGTCTGGTTCTCTAAATATTTCAATAGCGATTCGGAAAAGAGCGTAAAAGGTTAAAAATAGTCCTGAGTTTAAACCGTAGTTTTTAAGAGTTTTATGCTTAAATGTTGCATACGCTAAGATACAAAATAATACTAAACCTTCAAAAAAAGCTTCATATAACTGACTAGGATGTCTTGGCATCAAATCACTATTCGGAAAAATCATACCAAAAGAAGAATTTGTAATACGTCCGTATAGTTCGCCGTTAATAAAATTAGCGGTTCTACCTAAAAATAATCCGATAGGTACTACAGTGGCTATTATATCCGTGAGACTTAAAAAATTAACTTTATATTTTCGACAAAACAAATAAGCAGCAATAATCACCCCTAAAGCTCCGCCATGGAAAGACATCCCGCCTTCATAAGTTTTTAAGATATCTATTAGATGTAAAAAATATCTAGAAGGGTTATATAATAAAACAAATCCTAGTCTGCCTCCGACTATTATGCCTATAACGGCATAAGTAATGAAATCTTCTAGATTTTTTTTGGTAATTTTAGGCTTAAATTTTTCTATAATTTTGTTTGCATAGAACCAGCCTAGCAAAATTCCTACTACATATGAAAGAGAATACCAAGAGATAGCAAGTGGACCTAGAGAGAAAATAATTGGATTGATATTAGGAAATGTCATAGATAAATAAGTTATTTAATTCATTTAACGTCTGAGTTACAGAAAATTATGTAAGTAATTGATGAAGCAATCGAGTTTTTTATTATTTTTATGGATTGTCACAGCCACTTCGTGGCTTCGCAATGACAGTATCTATATTTGTTTAGCAATACCAAACTCTTTTGAGTTAAAATTATTGATAAAAATAAAATGCTTAGTAATAATAAAAAAGATTTATATTTATAATAATAATGATAGGTAAAATATGCAATATTTAATGGATCTATATCATACCGCAAGTACTGAGTTAGTATTATTGTTTGTTATGTTAGTATCTCTTATACCGGTAATATTTCTAATTAAAAGATTAATTTTTATTCCTGTAAAAAATTATTTAACTAGACATCATGATTATGAGTATGAAAGGATACTGAAAAAATATCCTATATTTCGTTATTTATTACATACTTTATTAGCACTTTACTTTGTAGGTTGGGGAAATATTTTCCATCCTACTTCTTTTAAAGCACATGTATTACTTAGAATCAAAGATACTATAGTAATCTTATATACTAGTATATCTGTGACGATGTTATTATTAACGCTTATAGATGCTTGTGCAGATCTGTATCACAATAGGATCAAAGCTGTTGCAAAAAATGCACCGCTTAGCTTATATTTTCAAATATTAAAAATTATTGTTATAGTTATTGCCGCAATGGTAACTATTTCATATATGTTAAATATTTCGCTTAGTACATTCTTAACAAGTTTAGGTGCAGCCGCAGCTCTTTTAACATTTGTTTTCAAAGATACCGTTTTAGGATTACTTGCAAGTTTGCAACTAACTACTCAAGAAATTATTAATATTGGAGACTGGGTACGTATAGGAAAAATTGAGGGAACAGTTGAAAAAATTACTATTTCCGTAGTAACAATTAGGAATTTTGACCAATCTATTTCTACAGTTCCTACTTACAGCATTTTAAATTCTAATGTAACTAATTATAGAGGAATTAGTGAATCAGGAGCAAGAAGGGTAAAGAGAGTATTTAATATTAATATGGCAACTATTAACTTCTGTGATGTTACTATTTTAAAAGAACTAAAAAAATCTCCTTATATATCAAAGGATGTAATAGATAAAATCACTCTTGATAAAGAAGAGAAATATTTAACCAACATTAAGCTATTTAAATTATATATTCAGGAATATCTAAAAAATAATCCAGCAGTTTATAATGAAGGATTTACTTTTTTAGTAAGACAACTTGAACCTACAATTAACGGGTTGCCTATAGAAATATATATCTTCATTAAAGAAGTGAATTTGGTAGGTTATGAAAATATACAAGACAATATTTCTGAACATTTAATTTCTATACTTCCTGAATTTAAATTAAAAATATTTCAGAATGTAGGGGTGGTATAATATATCTGAAGTTAAATTTGTATCCAAGATGGAAGCCGCCCTTCATCTTGTATATATACTTCTTTTGAAAGAAAAGAAGTATATATACTACTTGATTATTTTCGCTAAATACTTTAAAATTTAAAGCTTTAAAAATATGAAAATTTAAGACCTAGGAATGAATAATAATATCATTAATTTAATAGCCGCTATTGTACTGTCTTTAAGTATAATTTTCGGTTGGCAGTATTTTGTTGTAAAACCTGCACAAAAAAAACAGCAACAGCAAATAGCAGTGCAGAAAGCAGAAAATTTAAAGAAACAACAGTTAAAAGTTTTAGTAGAACCTGTAACTGATATTGTTGTTCAAGAAGAAAATCAAGTACAGCGTATTAAAATAGAATCTGAATCACTCACCGGTTCTATTTCACTAAAAGGACTTAGATTTGATGATTTAATATTAAAAAAATATAAGCAAGATTTATCTAAAAATAGCTCTGATGTGGTATTATTTTCACCTACTAATACAGAGTATTCTTATTTTGCCGAAATTGGCTTAGTTAGTAATTTATCTAGTGTAAAACTTCCTAATAACGATACTATATGGAGTAGTGACGGTGAAATATTAAGTCCTGAAAAACCTGTGAATTTATTTTGGGTCAATGAAGACGGAGTTAAGTTTTTAGTTACTATTACCGTTGATAAAAACTATTTATTTACTATAGAACAAACCATAGTTAATAATAGCAATAAAGAGCTTCCAGTTCAATCATACGGCTTAATAAATCGTAAATATACTGCCGTAGAAAAAGCCGTAAATATACTACATCAAGGACCTATCGGTTGTATAGACGAGAATCTTAAAGAATATTCGTATGATGATATTAAAGATAAGAAAAGCGAAAAATTTGCAGCAAGTAAAGTTGACTGGATAGGAATTACCGATAAATATTGGCTATCTGCTTTAATTCCTGACAAATCAAGTAATTATAGCTCAAATTTTAATTACGCTGTTAAACAAGGTACTGAAAAATATCAGGTAGATTTTATTTCACCGGTGCAAATAATAAAGCCCGGTGAAAATTTTTCCATTAAAAACAGAATTTTTGCCGGAGCAAAAAAAGTAGACTTACTTGATCAATATGAAAAACAATATGATATTAAATTATTTGATAGAGCTATTGATTTCGGTTGGTTTTATATAATTACTAAGCCGGTCTTCTACGCCATGAATTTTTTCTATGGCTATGTCGGTAATTTCGGTATTAGTATATTAATTGTTACGGTTATAATTAAGCTCTTAATGTTTACCTTAGCCAATAAGTCTTATCGTTCGATGAAAAAAATGAAAAATTTACAACCGGAAATCGATAGGATAAAAAATTTATACAGTGATGATAAAGCACGTTTAAATCAAGAAATTATGGCTTTATATAAAAAAGAAAAAGTAAATCCGGTAGCGGGTTGTTTGCCTATACTTGTTCAAATTCCGGTATTTTTCTCTATCTATAAAGTATTATATGTAACTATTGAAATGCGGCAAGCACCATTCTACGGTTGGATTAAAGATTTATCCGCACCTGACCCTACTACTATTTTTAATTTATTCGGCTTATTACCGCTTTCACCGCCGTCATTTTTAGTGATTGGAGTATGGCCTATTTTAATGGCTATTACTATGTTCTTACAGCAAAAAATGAGTCCTGAACCTGCGGATCCGATGCAAGCTCAAGTAATGAAATTTATGCCGTTAATTTTTTTATTTATGTTTAGTAGTTTTCCTGTGGGACTTTTAATATACTGGTCTTGGAATAATATTCTATCCATAATTCAACAATATTATATTAATAAATTTAATTAATTAATGAGAATAGATAAAAATTTACCTAATTATTTAACTATTGCTCGAATAATGGTAATTCCGGTTATTATACTGGCATTTTATGTAAATAATTCACTTGCACGTAAACTTGGAGCATTATTATTTGTTTTAGCTAGTATTACGGATTTTTTTGACGGTTATATTGCAAGAAAATATAATTTAGTTACGAGCTTTGGCAAGATGTTTGATCCTATAGCAGATAAGTTACTAGTGGGTTGCGTTATTATAATGCTACTAAAAAAAGATAACGTAGATGAGATACCTTGTCTATTAATTTTAGCACGAGAATTTTTAGTTAGCGGTCTTCGGGAATTTTTAGCTTTAGTAAAGGTTAGTGTGCCTGTATCGAGAATCGCTAAGGTAAAAACGTTTTTACAAATGTTTGCTTTATCGATATTGATACTAGGCTCCAAAGGTTCAGGAATTATTTATTTAGATATAGTAGGGGAAGTAATTTTATGGATTGCCGCTTTTTTAACAATCATTACAGGTTATTCTTATTTTAAAGCATGTAAAAAATATTTTTAAATAGGAGAATTTTATGATATATGTAAAATATATAATTTTAGGGTTTATTATGGTGTCGAGTGTAAATCTTTACGCTGCGGACAATGATATAATTGCCAATAAGAAAGTTGTAAAGGTAGAAGTAAGTAATGAACATTTAAAAACATTAAATGAAGCTTCTACTCTTTTAATTAGTTGTGTAGATTTTAGATTAATAGATGAAACAAATAAATTAATGAAGCAATTAGGGTTAGAAGATAATTTTGATAAAGTATCACTGCCCGGTGCATCGCTTGCCCTCGTTAATGACAAATATACTTATTGGGGAAAAACAATAGAAGATACTATTGAGATTTTACAAGAATTACATAATATCAAACAAATTATTTTTCTTGATCATAGAGAATGTGGAGCTTACAAAATACTTATAGGTCAGGAACAGCTAAATACCAAGGAAAAAGAAACGGCAGCCCATGCAGAAATTTTAAACAAAGCACGTGATATAATCAAAGAAAAATTCCCACAATTAAAAATTTATACTTTTTTAATGGGTCTTGATGGTGTAGTAGAGCAGATTTATGAAATACCTAGCTAAAAAAGCAGCGTTGTTGTATGGCTCTTATGTCATTCCTACGAAAGCAGGAATCTATGCTGCACCACCGTCATCCTGTGGCTTGACCTATAGTACCGGACAGTTTTTAAAAAAACTCTCGATGTCATCCCCGCGAAAGCGGGGATCCAGGCTAAAAAATCTTAATTTTAAAGATTTTTTATTATATCATTTTTTTCAAGGTAAAACTTTTAAAAAGCTTTAAAGTACTGGATTCCTACTTTTGCAGAAATGACATAGGAACAGGTTTTATCTACCCATACCATACATCTATATGTTCACAAAAATAACAGATTTTATTTTGTATCGTTATCCTTGTTGTCATTAGAATCAACAGTATTATTTTTTGGGTCGTTTTCTGCCGGTAGTTTAGAAATAGATAGTTTTTGTTTATATTTTTGTTGCTCTGCTAAAAAATTTTGAGCCTCTTTGGAAAGGCTGTTATATAGTTCACGTTTCTTTTTATTAATAGCAACTATCTCTACTCTATATTTTTGTATTTCCTCCCGTACTTCAGGTTTTATAGTACCCGCATAAGCAGAAAAATCATCTATAATTTTTTGTGTTGTAGCGTCGTTGGTTTTTGTTGCATCTTTTTTTGAGCCGTTAGAAGTTGTACTATTGGCAAAGCAGCTTGTACTAAGTAAAATAGCTACTCCAAATATTATTTTTTTTATCATATAAACCTTAAGCCTTATTCTTAATAAGTGGTATTGTTGTGTGGATACCTATGTCATTCCCGCAAGGCATTGTTGCATAGGCTGGTAAAACCTACTGTGTTACCCCGTGGCTTGCTAACTAGGTCCATAAAAACAATAAAAAATACTAATAATTTTAGTATTTTTAACTGGATCCCGTGGTCAAGCCACGGGATGACGGAGGTAAAACTGATCCACGCAATAACACCTTTCCGCTTTTGCGGGAATGACATAAGAACCATGCCTATGCTTGTACGCAATGATGACTACGGTATCTACGCAAAAACTTCTTAATAAGTAGACCATTTTTAAGTCTAATAGTCAATGAAAAGATATAATAAAAATTATTTGTATTTTATTGTTTGGTGAGTATAACTATACTAATAATTGAGAATAAATATAAAGTTATGAAAAATATATAATATTATAATAATAATGCTCAAGAGTTTTACGATAGAACGATTAATGCGGATTTATCCGGTAATTATAAAGCATTTACTAGCTATTTACCTAAAAAAGCCCATATTTTAGATGCCGGTTGCGGACTCGGTCGTGTACAAAGTATTTTCTAGGTCAAGGTTATCAAGTGACCGCTTTTAATGGCTCAAGTGAGATGGTTAAATTAGCCACGAAAAAAACTGGAATAGATGTACTGCACTCAACTTTTCAGGATATCGATTTTAAGGAGTCGTTTGATGGGGTTTGGGCTCAAGCAACTCTCTTTCATAGATCTTATAATGAAACAATCAATGTTTATAAAAAAATTTACACTGTATTAAAATCGGAAGGGATTTTTTATGCTTTTTACGGGTACGGTTCTGATATTATGCAAACTGATGGTCGTGATTTTTATAATATGAATAAAGATACAATAAAACCTTATTTTAACGGGCTTTTTAAGGTAGTTAAAATATGGACGGAAAAGAGTAAAAGATTCTCTCCAAGTAAAGAAGCATTATGGCTAAATTTTATTGTTAAACAAAGTAAAACAATATGATTAGATTAGTTTACTGATTTGTGATTTTAATAATCAGTTTTAAAATATATGCAAAGGAACATACAGGCTTAACGTATACTCGTTATGGAAAAGATAAGCATATTATCCATGTATTAACTATTGATCCTAAGAATTTTGAGTTAAAACTAGTTAAAGAGCATAATTAGGTTATAGGCAAAGAAACAGTAGACGCGATAGCACACCACACTAATGCAGTTGCTGCCATTAATGCTGGATTCTTTGAGATTGCAGGTAGCGATGACGGTAGACTTAGCCTTACCTTAATGGTTGACGGCAAGCTATTTAGTCTTAGAAAACAACTACAAAGCTTGCTAATTATAGATCAGGACAATATACTCAAATTACCAAGGCTAGTGCAAAAATTTCTGTCGATATAGGCGATAAATCGATTATTCCAAATCAAGTTAATTATTTTTCAAATCCAAAAGATATTACCTTCTATAATGATGTGTAGGCATCTACTACATTAACGCCTTATACTAATAAGGAAATCTTGATTGATCAGAATTTGATTATTATGGACATAAGCAATCATGGTGATAATCAAATTCCGCAAAAAGTTTTGTATTATCTTGCCCAAAAGAAGTAAGCTTGCCGACAGTCAATATAAATGATTCTGTAAAGCTGAATTTAGAATTTATTGATAAAGACGGTAAGTCTATAAATTTAAGCAAAACTGCTTCAGTAGTAACAGGCATTGCTGTATTAGTTCAAAACGGTAAAAATATTGTAGATAATCTAAAGCAAAATGATTCGGCTCATGCACGTACTGCTTTGGGAGTGCGTAATGATGGCACTATAGTTATAGCCGAGCATATTTATAAGCAACATGTATAAAGACCTTAAGCTTGTACAAGCTAGATCAATTCTACGCAAAGAAAAAGGAGTAACTTTTTAGAAATTAACGTTACCCGAAGCTTTAAAGATTCTAGAAAAAACACCTTGTAAATGATGCTGTGATAGGATTAACTAAAACAGAGCTTGTAGATTATATGTTAAGCCTTAGATGCGAAGCGGCAATTAACCTAGACGGTGGCGGTTCTGCTACATTATTTATGGACAAAAAAATTATAAATAATGTTACAGGAAATGAGGATGAAGCTTTAGGTGAACATACAATACATACCGTATCTGATGCAATAGTATTATACTAATTAATATGGACTAAATTTATGCTGTTTTAGCATGGAATTATATAATTCCTGCTAGGCATTGCCCGCGTGGATCAAGTTCACCTCTGTCATCCCGTGGCTTGACCACGGGATCTAGTTAAAAATACTAAAATTATTAGTATTTTTTATTATTTTTATGGACCATGTGGTCAAGCGAACTAGGTGACACAATGGGTTTTATCAGTCCACGCAACAATACTTGCCTGCGAAGGCAAGGAATCCAGTAACTAAAAAATACAAATATATTTTAATTTTTATATTAAAAGCTCGAATAATTTTGCTTTTTTAGATTCACGTTTTTGCGGCAATGATATCGTTTCATACAACAACACAGCTTTTAGCTAGGAATGACATACTAAAATTTTAGCTAGAATGATATTTAAGATTTGGAGGACTCTAAGATTTTATATTTTCCTGCTCCATAACTTTTTGACGTTTTTCTAAATATTGTTCTTTTGTCATTATTTTTTCGGGAGCTACATAATCTAAAAATACTTTTCCGTTTAGATGATTGATTTCATGCTGGATAACTCTTGCTAAAAATCCTTCTGTGATGCCTTGGATTTGATGTCCATTTATATCATATGCGTGATAATGAATCTTTTTGAATCTTGCAACTGGACCTGTAGCATTTTCAACAGAAAAACATCCTTCATAATCTTCATGTTTAGTAATATCTGTCGGTTTATATGAGGGATTAATCCATATAGTTTTAGGCATTGTATCCTTAAGATCAGGACGCCATTGTTTTAACTCTTCATTTTCATGTACTGCAAATATTATTATACATTTTGAGATATCTATTTACGGTGCAGCAAGCCCTGCACAATTTTCTTCTTGATCATATTTTTTTCTAGAATAATATATCGCGTAAATCTTTTGCAGATAAAGGGAAGTTTAACATTTTTGCCTTTATTCTAATAGTTTTATCCTCAAAATTATTTAGAGTCTCTAAGTTTAAGGTTACATATTACGGTAATGAAACATTGTTTTCATTTTTCATATTACTTTTACAACCTGTTATGCAAATTATAGCAGTTAATTAAATAGAGCTATTTTTAATTTGGACATATATTTTATTGTAATAATTATAAATAGGAAATTATAGATAGAAATTAAAATCAAGTAAATAAATTATCATATTTCTTTTATACATCTCAGAGTTAGTACATTTTATTTAATTTCCTTTGAGAAAAAATCAATAGGTTTGACTTTTCTAACATATTTTAGTATAGTATTTATCTTCAAAATAAATAGAAAAATTTAATTTATGAGTACTCCCAAAAGTGACAATTATCTCTTGGAACTAAGAAAGGTAATTTGGCCTATAGAAAGATATGAAAATAAGAAGTTTCTTCCTATGGCGTTTATGATGTTCTGTATTTTATTAAACTACTCAACGCTTCGTTCAATTAAAGACGGGTTTGTAGTAACGGATATAGGGGCAGAAGCAATAAGTTTCTTAAAAACATATATAGTACTACCTTCTGCCGTAATCGCTATGGTAATTTATGTTAAGCTCTGCGATATTTTAAAGCAAGAAAACGTATTTTACGTTATTACTTCATTTTTCTTAGGGTATTTTGCGTTATTTGCGTTTGTTCTTTACCCCTACCCTGATTTAGTTCATCCTGATCCTGAAACCATAGAATCTTTAAGTTTAGCTTACCCTAATTTTAAATGGTTTATAAGAATAGTTGGTCAATGGAGCTTTGCATCTTTTTATACTATGGCAGAGCTTTGGGGAACAATGATGCTTAGTTTATTATTTTGGCAATTTGCTAACCAAATTACTAAAACCGATGAAGCTAAACGTTTTTACTCAATGTTTGGTTTACTTGCTAATTTAGCATTGCCTGTAACATCGGTGATTATTGGATATTTTTTGCATGAAAAGACTCAAATAGTTGCAGAACATCTAAAATTTGTGCCTTTATTTGTTATAATGATGACAAGTAGCTTTTTGGTAATATTAACATATAGATGGATGAATAAAAATGTTCTAACCGATCCTAGACTTTATAATCCGTCATTAGTAAAAGAAAAGAAAGCTAAAGCTAAAATGTCATTAATAGACAGTTTTAAAATGATCTTTACTTCTAAGTATGTAGGTTATATTGCATTGTTACTTATTGCTTACGGTGTTTCAGTAAATTTAGTTGAAGGTGTTTGGAAATCCAAAGTAAAAGAATTGTATCCGACGAAAGAGGCGTATACTATATATATGGGTAAGTTCCAATTTTATCAGGGTTGGGTTGCAATTGCTTTCATGCTTATAGGTAGTAATATTTTAAGAAAAGTATCATGGCTAACTGCAGCTATGATAACTCCATTAATGATGTTAATTACCGGTGCAGCATTTTTTGCATTTATCTTTTTTGATAGTGTTATTGCTATGCATTTAACAGGTATTCTTGCTTCAGGTCCTTTAGCACTTGCTGTTATGATCGGTATGATTCAGAATGTTTTAAGTAAAGGTGTAAAATATTCTTTATTTGATGCCACTAAAAACATGGCGTATATTCCGCTTGATAAGGATTTACGAGTAAAAGGGCAAGCTGCTGTTGAAGTTATCGGAGGAAGATTCGGTAAATCAGGCGGTGCTATTATTCAATCTACATTCTTTATTTTATTTCCTGCATTTGGTTTTGTAGAGGCAACTCCTTATTTTGCTTCTATATTCTTTGTAATAGTAATATTGTGGATATATGCTGTTAAAGGTTTAAATAAAGAGTATCAAGTTTTGGTAAATAAAACTGAAAAATAGAATGTATTAAAATTTAATATTATAACAAAAGTAAGCTGCTCGACTCTGAAACTTGCTTTTTTTATAGTCGGAGAGTTTATAGTATGACAGATACAAAACCCAAAAGTAAAACTACAAGATCGCCATATGTAAAAAAATATAATAGTTGGCGAGTAAGGATTTTATATTCTATTATTATAGGTTATGCAACTTTTTATTTTTGTCGTCAGAATTTTAATATAGCAACTCCTGCTATAAGAGAATATTTTGGGGTCACTAAAACACAAATTGGTTGGATATTAACGGCTTCATCTATTATGTATGGAGTTAGTAAAGCTTGTAACGGGTTTATTAGCGATAAAGTTAATGCTCGGATATTTATGGTTTTGGGCCTTTTAGTTGTCGGAATCATTACTATTCTAATAGGTTTGTCAGATTCTTTATGGCTTATAGGGATTTTATGGATAGTCAGTAACTGGTTTCAATCGATGGGGTGGCCTCCTGCAACAAAGATGCTTACTCACTGGTTTGCTTCAAAAGAACTTGGAACTAAATGGGCTATGGGTACAACCTCTAATCAAATAGGTGGTGCCCTTGCTATGATAAGCTGCGGTTATTTAATCGATAAATTTGATTGGAGAGCTGCTTTTTTCGTTCCCGGTCTAGTTGCTTGTGTAGTATCGCTTTTTTTATATAATAGGCTTCGTAATTCTCCAAAAGAAGTAGGTTTATCTACCGTAGAGGAATATAAAGAATATCCGCCTGAATCTATAGGAAATTATGAAAAGCTATTAACTCCACAATTACTTAAAATGGTCTTTTGCAATAGACTAATATGGTATGTTTGTTTAGCAAATATGTTTGTTTATATAATACGTTCCGGAGTAATTTATTGGGCTCCAACATTTTTAAAAGATTTACGTAATATAAGCCTTGCAAATGCAGGCTTACAAATCGGTTTATATGAAATGATAGGAATTCCTGGGGCGTTGATAGCTGGCTTTTTATCGGATAAATTATTTCAAGGACGTCGTGGTCCCATTGGAGCGATATGTATGGTATTGCTTAGCTTATTGTTAGTCTTGTTTTGGACAATTCCTATTCAAAGTGAATTATTAAGTATAGTCATTCTGTCTTTAATAGGCTTTTTTGTTTCAGGACCTCAGCTCCTTGTAGGTATAGCAGCTGCTGATTTCAGTACTCGTCAAGCTGTCGGTACAGCTAATGGATTATCAGGGTTATTTGGTTATTTAGGAGCGGCTATTGCAGGAATCGGCGTAGGATGGATTAGTGATAATTATAGTTGGAATGGGGTATTTATATTTTTCAGTATTTCTGCTCTTTTAGGAGGAGGGTTATTTGCTTTAACATGGAATCGTTCAGCTACAAAATAAATTTAATCATTATATAAAGGTTACAAAATGACAATACAATATACTTTTTCAATGATTAAGCCTGATGCTATCAAGAGGAATAAAATAGGACAAGTTAATACTTATTTAGAAAATGCAGGCTTAAAGATAGTAGCTCAGAAAATGAAATTTTTAACTAAGTATGAAGCTGAGTGTTTTTACGATGAACATAGAGCAAGACCGTTTTTTAATAGCTTAGTTGAATATATTACTTCAGGAGCGGTAGTACTTCAAGTTCTTAAGGGGGAAGATGCTATAATTTTAAACCGTACCATTATGGGGGCAACTAATCCTGCTGAAGCTGAAGCAGGAACTATTAGAAAAGATTTAGGCAAATCAATTGAGGCTAATAGTATTCATGGTTCAGATAGTGAAAACAGTGCGAAAAGAGAAATCGAATTTTTCTTTAACAAATCTGAAATTATAGAATAATTAATGCTAAAATATGACGTAATAGTTATAGGCGGTGGACATGCAGGCGTAGAAGCAGCAGCCGCTTCTGCACGTCTTGGAGCTTCTACTCTCTTAATTACGTTAAAACCGGGAAATTTAGGCGAAATGTCTTGCAATCCAGCAATTGGTGGAATTGCAAAAGGTACATTAGTTAAAGAAATCGATGCCCTTGATGGGTTAATGGGTTATGTTATAGATCAAGCATGTATACATTATAAAATGCTGAATGAGACTAGAGGGCCGGCAGTTTGGGGACCTAGAGCTCAAGCGGATCGAAAGCTTTATAAAAAAGCGATGTATCAAATATTAACAAATTACCCTAATCTAGATATATTATATGGGAAAGTGGAAGATATAGAAATTAAATCTTCTAAAGTTGAAGCGGTTGTTTTAAATAACGATAATAAAATTCCTTGTCAAAAAATTATATTAACTACGGGTACTTTTTTATCAGGTCTTATTCATATTGGACAAAAAAAATTCCTGCTGGTAGAGTAGATGAAGAGCCTTCGTATGGATTATCAAATGCATTAAAAAAAGTAGGATTTAAAATTGCCCGTTTAAAAACAGGTACACCACCAAGAATTGACGGGCGTACTATTGATTATAGTAAAACAGCTTTACAGCTCGGCGATAAAACTCCTCGTCCTTTTTCTGAATTAACAAATGTTGTCAATGTTCCTCAGATAAATTGTTTTATTACAAAAACAACCTCAGAAACCCATGATATTATACGTGAGAACCTTAATAAATCCGCAATGTATTCAGGGCAGATAGAAGGAATAGGACCGAGATATTGTCCTTCTATTGAAGATAAAATAGTCAGATTTAGTACGAAATTAGAACATCGTATATTTTTAGAACCTGAGGGGTTAGATGATTATACGATTTATCCAAACGGTATTTCTACTTCTTTGCCTGAAGATGTACAACATAAATTAATCAAAACAATACCAGGATTAGAAAATGTAAAGGTTTTACGTCTAGGTTATGCTATAGAATATGATTATGTTGATCCACGTGAAATAAGTGTTACGCTAGAGACAAAAAAAATATCTGGATTGTATTTTGCTGGACAAATTAACGGTACTACAGGATATGAAGAAGCCGCAGGGCAAGGTATAATAGCAGGTATAAATGCTGCTTTAGCAGTAAAAGATCAAGCACCATTTATGTTAACAAGAGCAAACAGTTATATTGGAGTAATGATTGACGATTTAACAACATTTGGTACTATCGAACCTTATCGTATGTTTACTTCTCGCTCAGAATATAGATTATCTTTAAGAGCAGATAACGCTGATTTACGTTTAACGGAATTAGGGATCAACATTGGTGTTGTATCAGAAAAACGTAAAAAAATTTTTACAAAAAAATATGAAGATATAGAAAAAGCAAAATCATTATTAAATACCTTGTCTTTAACTACTAGTAAACTTGCTAAAATGGATATAAAGGTTGCACAGGATGGTACATATAAAACAGTGTTGGACTTATTTAAAATACCTAGTTTTAATGTGGAACAAGCCATTAAAATTTTTCCTATGCTTAAAGAAACGCAAAATAATAATATTTTGCAATTACTCTATATTGAAGCAAAATATGCTTCATATTTAACTAGACAACACGCAGATATTAATTTATTTCAAAGTGAAGAGGCACAGTTAATACCTAAAAATATTGACTATTTTAAAATACCAAGTATATCATTAGAGATACAGGAAAAACTGTCTTTCCATAAACCTACTACTATTGGTTTAGCACGTCGAATTCCAGGGATTACACCTGCAGCAATTACGGCTATTATAATTTATTTAAAAACTAAATATAGTGATGGAAGTTCCACGTGAAATAATTGAACAATTAGAAATTTTTCAAAAGTTAGTTAAAAAATGGAATAAATCAATCAATCTTGTATCGGATAATACTATACATAATTTTTGGAAACGTCATATATTAGACTCATTACAATTAATGCAATATATTGAGAATAAAAAAATACACTTGGTTGATATAGGAAGTGGGGCCGGTTTTCCCGGTATAGTATTATCTATAGCAGGGGTAGCAAAAGTAAGTTTAATAGAAACTGATTTACGCAAATGTATATTTTTAGAGAAAGCATCAAAGATATCAAATAATAACATAC
Source organism: Rickettsia australis str. Phillips (assembly GCF_000273745.1). Classification (GTDB taxonomy): domain Bacteria; phylum Pseudomonadota; class Alphaproteobacteria; order Rickettsiales; family Rickettsiaceae; genus Rickettsia; species Rickettsia australis. Next base: position 19,497 of record NZ_AKVZ01000042.1, on the reverse strand, counting down.
AAATAATAAATCAAAGAATAGAAAAAGTAGAAATAGATTGTAGTATATTGACTTGTAGAGCTTTCTCTAAATTAAATACAATATTTAATTGTATAAAAAATATTTCAGTACAAGAAAAATTTTTATTATTAAAAGGAAAAAATTATTTAACAGAAATAGTAGAAGCTAAAGAGATGTGGTTATTTGATTATTTAATACATCAAAGTATTACTTGTGAAGAAGGGAAAATTCTAGAAGTTAGTAATTTAACAGAAATTATATGAAAGTAATTGCTATTGTTAATCAAAAAGGAGGAGTGGCTAAAACTACAACTACTGTAAATTTAGCTACAGCTTTTGCTGCGGTAAATAAAAAAATTTTAGTTATAGATCTTGATCCTCAAGGGAATAGTAGTACTGGTTTTGGAATTAGTCAGCAACAACGCAAAAATACTATATACCAAGTATTAATAAATTTAATAGAACTGAAAGATGCAATAATTTCTACAGATATACCAAATTTAGCAATAGTTACTTCAAACACTAATCTATCTGCAGCTGAATTAGATTTAACAAAATTAAAGGACCGAGAATATATTTTAATGAAGCTATTAGAAGAAATAAAAATATTATATGATTATATCATTATTGATTGCCCTCCTTCATTAAATTTATTAACGGTAAACGCTTTAGTTGCAAGTGATGAAGTGCTGATTCCAATGCAATGTGATTTTTATTCTTTAGAAGGATTAAGTCATTTGCTAAAAACAATTGAAATTGTAGAGAAAAGATTAAATCCTAAGATAAAGATTGCAGGTATATTATTTACAATGTATGATAAGCGTAATCGTTTAACTGAGCAAGTAGAAGATGATGTTAGAAAATGCTTAGGAGAATTAGTATTTAAAACTGTTATTCCAAGAAATATTAAATTATCTGAAGCTCCTTCATACGGAAAACCGGCTATTATATATGATTATAAATGTTCGGGAGCAGTTGCATATATAGAACTTACAAAAGAAATTTTAGAAAGATATGGCGAAAAATAAAGGACTAGGCAGAGGGTTATCTTCATTACTTGGAGAAGAAGTTATTTCTATAGAATCAGAAATAATACAAATAATAAATATTGATAAAATAAGACCAAATGAGAATCAGCCTAGAAAAAACTTTGAATATGATAAAATAAAAGAATTAGCAGATTCTATATTGAATAATGGTTTATTACAGCCTATTATTGTTGATAATAATTTCCAAATTATAGCAGGAGAGCGACGCTGGCGTGCGTGTAAATTAGCAAAAGTTTTAGAGATACCAGTAATTATAAAAAATTTAGATGCTAGAGAGAGTATGGAAATAGCGTTAATTGAGAATATACAAAGAACTGATTTAACAGTTATGGAAGAAGCTCGTGGCTTTAAATATTTAGTAGAAAATTTTAATTATACAACAGAAAAATTAGCTGAAAGGCTTGGCAAAAGTCGTAGTCATATAGCTAATTTGTTGAGGCTTAATAATTTGCCACAATCTATTCAAGATAAAGTAAATGAGAATATATTAAGCATGGGACAAGCTCGATGTTTAATAAATCATGAACATGCAGAAGTAATAGCCGATCATATTATAAATAATGATTTAAATGTACGTCAAACAGAAGAACTAGTAAGACAATGGTATAAAAATGAGTATACAAAATCTTCTAACAATAATCACAAAGTAGAAAAGCGTTTTTTAAAGGACAACGCTGCTGATAATGATCTAGAATTATTAGTAAAAGCTTTGTCAGAAAAATTTGGCATAAAAATAACAATAGAGAATTATCCATTAGGCGGAAAATTAATATTTCATTATAAAGATTTGGAAGAATTAGACTTGATATTATTAAAATTAAATTAAAAAAACTGTTAAGATTTAAAGTATATACAGTATTTTCTTTCTTAAGATAAATACCCAAACTAGAAAAATAATGATAGAAATTACAATGTCTAATTTTGAATTATATGATCATAGAGCAATAAATTCATACAATACAGTAGTAAATATATGTATCAGTGTAAAATAATAATATAAGGAAATAAGTAATTTATGTCATATCAATATGTTTATGAAATGGTTTGTTTAAGCAAAATTATAAATGGTAAACGAATTTTAAAAGAAACAAATTTATCATTTTTACCAAAAGCTAAAATCGGTATAATAGGTCCAAATGGATCAGGTAAATCAACTTTATTAAAAATAATGGCAGGTATTGATAAAGAGTTTGAAGGTAAAGCAACAGCTAAAATTGGTATAAAAGTAGGATATTTACCTCAAGAACCATATCTTGATGCTAGTAAAAATGTGTTTGATAATATCATAGAAGGCCTTTATGAAAAGAAAAAGCTTATTGACGAATTTAACGATATAAGTAACAAGTTTGCTGCTGAAATCACTGATGAAGAAATGCAAAAGCTTTTTGATAAACAAGCAGAATTACAAGAAAAAATAGACAATTGTGATGGATGGAATCTAGAACGTGAAATAGAGATCGCAATGCTTGCTTTACGTTGCCCACCAAAAGAAGCAGATATTACAAAAATTTCCGGTGGAGAAAAAAGAAGAGTAGCTTTATGTAAATTGCTTTTAGAGAAACCTGATATGTTGTTACTTGATGAACCTACAAATCATTTAGATGCAGAATCAGTTTCTTGGCTTGAGGGTTATTTAAAGCATTATGAAGGTACTGTAATAGTAATTACCCATGATCGTTATTTTTTAGATAATGTTACAGAATGGATATTAGAAATAGATCGTGGAAATTGTATACCGTGGGAATCAAATTATAGTTCTTGGCTTGAACAGAAGCAACAAAAATTAGCTTTAGAAAGTAAAGAAGACGATGATAGAAAAAAACAATTGAATCGTGAACTTGAATGGATTCGTCAAACTCCAAAAGCTAGACAATCAAAAAATAAAGCACGTATTACAGCATATCAAGAGTTATTAAATAAACAACAGAAACAAAAAATTGATCCTACTCAAATAATTATACCTAATGGACCTCGTTTAGGCGATCTTGTTATTGAAGCAGAACATATAGCTAAAAAATTTGATAGTAAAATATTATTATCAGATTTTAGTTTTAAAGTTCCACGTGGAGCTATTGTAGGAATTATTGGACCGAATGGAGCAGGTAAATCTACGTTGTTTAATATTATTACAGGTAAAATAACGCCGGATAGTGGTGCTATTAAAATTGGTCAAACGGTAAAATTAGGGTATGTTGATCAATCAAGGGATCATTTAGATGATAATAAGACTATATGGGAAGAAATTTCAGAAGGTTTAGATGAATTACAACTTGGTAATAGAATAATTAAAAGTAGAGCTTATTGTGCAGCTTTTAATTTTAAAGGCGGTGATCAACAAAAAAAAGTTGGACAACTTTCAGGTGGAGAACGTAACAGAGTACATTTGGCAAAATTACTAAAAGAAGGAGCAAATGTTATATTATTAGATGAGCCGTCTAATGATTTAGATATTGATACGTTAAGAGCACTTGAAGATGCTATTTTAGATTTTGCAGGTTGTGTATTAGTAATTAGTCATGACAGGTGGTTTTTAGATAGAATAGCCACTCATATTATATCATATGATAAAGACAATAATGCTACATGGTTTGAAGGAAATTATCAAGATTACCATGAATATATGTTAAGTACTAATGGGGCAAGTATTTTAAATCCAAAATATAAACATAAGAAGTTAATATAAATATGTCTTTAACACAAATATTATTAATTTTGTTTGTAGGAATGTTGGTAACAAAACCGCATGATATTTTTATAATTATTAAAGAATTTAAAAAAATAAAAGCATATTTAATTAATATTAAGTCGTCTATTATAAAAAATATAGATGAGCCGTTAGAAATAGAGCAGGTAAATTTTTATTTAAAGAACATTATTAACCTAGAAGGTTATTATCATGGTAATTACAATTTAACGACAATAAAAGAAAAATATTATACACTGATAATTAACAATGACTTAATAGAAAATGAATCAGTGCCTGATATAACAGAGAAACACTAATCCGTGCATCACTCAATAATTAAATCTAAGAATTATGCAAAAAATAGTAAAACTTAACAATATCAAAATAGGAAATGATTTACCGTTTGTTCTCATTGCAGGGCCTTGTCAGATTGAAGGAAAAGATCATGCGTTGTTTATGGCAGAAAAACTTGTTAAATTAACTAGTAAGCTAGAGATTTCATTTATTTATAAATCTTCTTTTGATAAAGCTAATAGAACTTCCGTAAATGGGATTAGAGGACTTGGTATTGAGAAAGGTTTAGAAATTTTATCAAAAGTAAAATCTGAATTCGATTGCCCTATTGTTACTGATATTCATTCAGAGAGTCAATGTACTGAAGCAGCCGAAGTAGCAGATATTTTACAAATTCCAGCATTTCTATGTAGACAAACTGACTTACTCCAAGCTGCAGCAAAAACAGGTAAAATAGTAAAAGTAAAAAAAGGACAGTTTCTAGCTCCGTGGGATATGAAAAATGTACAAACAAAACTAGAAGCTTTTGGAGTAAAGGATATATTATTTACAGAGCGGGGAGCATGTTTTGGTTATAATAATTTGGTATCTGATATGCGTAGTCTTGCAATAATGGCAGAATTAAATGTACCTATAGTTTTTGATGCGACACATTCCGTTCAGCAGCCTGGAGGACTAGGAGGTAGTACCGGAGGGGACAGAAAATATGTAGAGCTACTTGCAAAGGCAGCAACTGCTGTAGGTATCGCCGGTATGTATATGGAAGTACATCAAGATCCCAATAACGCTCCAAGTGATGGTCCATGTATGATTAAGTTAGATAATCTAGAGTCCATACTTATCAAACTAAAAAAATATGATAAAATTACAAAAGAAAAATAATCTCAAATTTTACCTTTCAAAATATATATACAATATCCTCTATTAATTCAATTTAAAAATAGAAGTGATAATTTTTTACAATATAAAAAATAGAACTTTCTTATCCTCAGAATTTCACTAATTCACCTTTAAATTCTTGTTGTAAATTTACTTACCCAAAACTTTTTCAAGTAGTATTAATATTTATTGATTCAACTTACGGAGTAAAAATGTTTGTATTTGGAGTAATATAAATTATTTTAGGTAAATATGTATGTTTAGTCGGTGGGGAGCACCAAACAGGAACGAGGTTTAAAAAATATACATGATTTTTTGACGGAGTATTTTAATAATATTTTGGAACAAAAAAACATTCCAAACTTAACTATTCTTGAAGAATGTAATATTTTAATGAAATTACGTAATATTAATATTAAAGAGATATTAACTCCAAACACAAGCTTCATATCTAAGTATGAATATAAAGATATTATAGCGCTTGGCTTTCTAATAACACTCGGTCTATATTTAATGAAATATTAGTAAAACTAAATAGCGGGCTTGCAGAGTTTATCCAGGTAACTGCTTTGGATTTTAGTAACTACCACTTTATAACGGAAGATATACAATATATAGCAAATTATTTAAGAAATAATAAGACTATCGAGCGAGTATTTTGGGACAATTGTGATATAAATGATAAGCAAACAAAAATTTTAGCTGAAATATTTAGGCTTAACAAAACAATAACTAAACTTTCTTTAGTACGTAATAAAACAATCACTAATATCGGAATAAAAACTTTATTAGAGATAAAACATAATAATCAGCATAAGTTAGCAAAATTAAGAATCTCTCCTAATTTTAATGATAATTCAGAATTTCAGCTCGTTTCCGAAGTAGATATTTTAAATGAAAATTCTATGAATGCATATTTAAAGAAAACAAAAGCTCGAAACCTCGATTCTGAAATCGAAAATAAAAATTTACAACCTCTTAAAAATTACCATGAGTTGGAAAGACCGCTCATAAAGAACGGTAATAAGCTTTTAAGATTAATTGCAGAAAGCCATAATGAAATTACTAAAACAGGAAATAGTATAAATAAACTAATTTTAATGGTAGGGATGAACGGAGTAGGGGCAATTACTCTTAGTTGTTTTTTAAGCGGACAAAAATTAGAAGCAGATGAAGAGCCCTCTTTATATGCGAAAGAACCGAAATATAATGAAAAAATACATCATCAAGTGAATTATGGATATAAACTTGTTAATAATTTCTTTATATCTGATGATAAAGGTGGAATTAATATTATAGAATGTCTGGGGATTTCCAACAATTCTTAATTTATATATTTACCGGCAAATATTAGAATTAGCCGAAAAAAGTTAGATTTTTAGTCGTAATTAGAGATAATAGTGCAAGTGATGTTGTTGACTCTACATATCAACAATTCACTAATATTTTTAGAGATAGTAATGGTCAGTTAACTCCGGAAATTAAAGAACAATTAAAAGATGCTGTATCTTATATAATTTCTATTATTAATTATAAAACTAAAGAAGAAAAAAAGTTAAAATTAAAATAGAAGAAAGTAAACTCCGTAAGGACGCAAAGCATCAAAATCTAGATGAAGGACAAAAATTTATAATTGAAGAGCTAGGAAAATCTGTAAATTTATTTAAAAAACTAGCGCTGATACTAAATCTTTTCTAGAAACACTTGATATCAAAGATTTTTTTATTGTTATAGATGCCATTTCATTATTAATTAGAACAATCGCAAATGATGAAATACAAGTAGAGCGAGAACAAATCTTTTCTTATATCTATGCTATTTCTCAGAGTAAGAATGAAGAAGAAAAAAATACTAACATTACTGTAATAGATTGGCAAAAACATCTTAATTTGGATGTACTTGCCACTTCCAAAGGCACAGGAGATGTTCTGCCTAATTCTGCTTCCAATACAAATGCTACTATAACTGCTGAGGAACAGAAAAATATCATGATTATTGTATTGAAATTTGAGCTACAAGATATTTTGAGTAAAAAACTTATATGAACCGCTTATTATTGCACAAGTAAAAAAATTGATGTCCCTATGTGTAAAACCTTTTTCAGATACGCTTAATATTAAGGACTTAAGTCACGTCAAGGACTCAAACCAAAGTAAATGGGCTAAAATAAAAGAAATATATATAAAACCGCAAAAATTAGAAACACAGAAGCCAATTTTATCACAAGTTTTATCTCATCAAGTAAAGGAGAATATTTTAACTATGGGTAAAATTATTATAAATTTCTTCCAAGTCAATAAACATAATATGATAAGCCCATTTATTTCTTCTGATAATCTTAATGTATATCAAGAATTAGATTTAGACACGTTCTCAAAAAATTATTCATTAATTCAACCTTATTTGCAAAAAAAAATATTAAATAAATCACCGGCACAAAAAACTGAAAAAAGTTTTTCCTGCTTTAAAAGAAATAGAAGAGCTTAATGAAATATATATTAAATATTCGATGATCACCTAACCATGGTTACTTCATTTTTAGAAATTATAAGGAAGTGTTATGAGTCGAAAGATATTAAGTGCTAAAATTCATTTCCAAGAAATATTAGGTAATGATGTATATTTCTTAAATCAGCAATGGAAGGCTTTATCTTTTTATAAAACACTTTATCCGCAACCGTAAAAGTGGCAGCCGCTGACAGAGGCAGTTGACGAAGCAAAAAAATCTCAATTGAAGAGAATTTATTAGATCAAGCTATTTTATATATAAAATTAAAAAATAACGTAACAACAGAGTATTATACCGAAGCTTTAGAATGGCTTGAATATTTGAGAGCTGCAAGTAGAATCGATAAAAATGATAAGGAAAAACAAGAATTAGTATCAAAAGTGTTAAAAGCTTTTGATACGGATATGGCAAAAAATATTGGTTTTATACGTGCAATGCTTGAAAAAGGCAAAATAGAAGATCTTAGTATGTTTACCAAGGAGGTTAATAGAACAAAATTTTTCAGCGATACACAGACTCTAGTAAATGATTTTGTATCACTGCCGGAGCCGCAAGCCAAGGAGTGGCCAAAAGTACAACAAAATCAAAATGAGCAATTGACTAATGAACAAAAAGAAACAAATAAACCAAATGATATGCAGATTCAAAAACAAGAAGAAGCTTTTAATTCAGCCGCAGCAAACACAACAACAGCCAACAAGAAATACCCTGCTTCACACTATAGAAAATATACAAGAATCAGATTACTGGTATAGTGAAGATGATATAAAAAATATATTAGAAGCAAATATAGATAAAAATAAATTCTCTACAGTTACCCATGTTGATTTAACAAGTCCTGACCAAGTAAGAGATGCACTTATAGAGGGAGTGCATGAGGATTTGCAGAACAAAGGTAAAGTTATACTTATGCCTATTAATCAGGACATGGGCATTGGGTAAGTATGGTGATTACTAAAGATGATAATACAAATAAGATAATATTTACTTATAATGATCCTTTGGGCAGATCGTTAAACGATCGTCCTGACTTAGTAGCCCTTATTACTGATGTTTGTTCTGATGCAGAAATAATAGATTTGAAAACTCCACAACAAGCAGAAGGAAATACTTCGGACTATGGAGTTTTTGTATGTGATAATTTAATAAGACAATCTCAAGATCTTGAAATTCTCTCTATGGAGCAATGTAGAGAACAAGGATTAAATTTAAGAAAACCTCAAGCTGAAACATTAAAACAAAGTTTAATAGCTCAACAAGCCCAACATTATCATATTGACCTAGGGGTAGGGGATAGTAGTTCAGATGAAGAAGATGATGATAAGAAGGGGAATAATAGCAATAATAATGAGGAAATAGCCTATTCTCCTTATGGTGATAATGTTGAAGTTGATGGGCTTGGTATCGCCTCTCAACATAATGAGTAACATTAAATTATAGAAAATGTTTGTGAATTTTGCTAGAAGTTTGACGTTGCGATATCATTCCTGCGAAAGCAGGAATCTAGAAAAAAGGTATACATACAGCAAATTTTTGAAATTAAAAGCTCTATTTATATCGCCTTATGCTGGATTTCTACCTACGCGGGAAGGCATTGTTGCGTGGACCGGTAAAACCTACTGTGTCACCCCGTGGCTTTACCACGGGGTCCATACAAACAATAAAAAATACTAATAATTTTAGTATTTTAACTGGATCACGTGGTCAAGCCACGGGATGACACGTTACACCGAAAAAGAATTACCGCAGCCGCATTTTACTGTAGCTTGCGGATTACTAACGTTGAAATATGAACTGCCGAGTTCCTCTATAAAATCTAAAGTACAATCTAGCATAAATTTTTGAGAGATAGGATCAATAATAATTGTAGCATTATGTTTAGTAATGACATAATCATCTTGCTCTATATTATCTTTTGAGACTAGTTCGTAATTATACATAAGTCCTGAACAACCACCGCTATCAACAGAAACTCGCAGTACTAAATTCTTATCTTTTTCTAGCTCTATTAACTCAAAAACTCGTTGAAAAGCTCTATCCGTAATTGTTATCATCACCAAAATTACCTTGTAAAAGTCTTATAAATTATATAGTATAATGAATATTTTTTCAAGATGGCGTTGTGGTGTAGCTTTGGTACAGCGGTTCTATGTCATTCCCGCGGAGGCGAGAATCCAGAATAAATAGCCTAATAATAAGCATGCTTAATAAAATAAATCTATAAAAACGTGTTTTTATAGATTTTACTGGATTTCCATCTACGCGGGAATGACATAAGAGACTCATAATAACGCCTTTCAAAATAAAGGATAACGATGCTTGCTTCATATGCTTCTGATCCTCTTAAAAGTAGGGGAAGATTATATAAAGAAATCCCTACCTCTTATAGAAACGAGTTTGAATGTGATCGTGATCGCATTATTCATACCAATGCATTTAGGCGTTTGCAATATAAAACTCAGGTTTTTATTAATCATGAGGGAGACCATTACAGAAATAGGCTAACTCATTCCCTAGAGGTTTCGACTGTTGCACGTTCGGTTGCTAATACTTTAAATTTATCAAGTGATTTAGCTGAGACAATAGCACTTGCTCACGATCTTGGGCATACGCCTTTCGGTCATGCTGGAGAGAGAGCTTTAAATGAATGTATGAAAGAGTATAACGGCTTTTCCCATAATGCTCAATCTTTAAAGATACTAACACTACTTGAAAAAAGATATGCGGCTTATAACGGAGTAAATTTAACATGGGAAGTTTTAGAAGGAATCGTAAAACATAATGGTCCTATAGCTGGTGAAATAAATGAATATATAGCGGAGTATAATAAACAAAATGATTTAGAGCTTAGTACTTATGCGTCTGCGGAGGCTCAAATAGCAGCACTTGCCGATGATATTAGCTATATTTCGCATGATTTGGAAGATAGTATCGGTGCTAAAATTATCGATTTTAATAGTCTTGCTGAGCTTAAATATATTGATCAGCATGTTTTTGAACTCAAATCAAAATTTAAGAATATTAGCTCCTCTTGTCTGATTTATGAGGTAGTACGTAAGCTAATGCATGAATTGATTACCGATTTATTATGGCAAACAAAAGAAAATTTAAATAAAGAAAAAATTATTAATATAGATGAAATACGTAACTTAAATTATCAGATAGTGGATTTTACCGAAAAAACTAATGACTGTATTAAGGCAACTAAAAAGTTTCTGCATGAGCGAGTTTATAAAAGTAATAAAATTACGGCCATCAGCCTTAAATGTACTAAAATCGTACAAGGTCTATTTAAGGTTTATATGGATGATATTAATTTATTACCGGTTAATTGGAAAATGCTAATAGACTCTAATGAAACATATAGTAAAGCTAGAGTTATTGCCGATTATATAGCAGGTATGACCGACCGTTTTGCTATTCAAGAATATAATCAGCTTTGTTCGCTGAATTTTAATAATATCTAAAAACTTAATTATGAATATATTTAATCAATTAAAACAAGATATAATTGCGGCAAGCAGGCAATTATATAATAATCAAGAAATAGCAAATAATGCTACTATTGAAACTCCGAAAGATAGTTTTAACGGCGATTTATCAAGTAATATTGCAATGATTATTGCTGCTAAAGAAAAGATTGCTCCTCGGGAAGTGGCTTTAAAGTTTAAAGAAATCCTTATAACATTACCTTATATTGCAAGTATAGAAATAGCAGGACCCGGCTTTATTAACTTTACTATAAAAGCTGAAACTTGGCAGATAGCAATTAAAGATATTCTACAGCACGAAGAAAAGTTTCTTGAAATTGATATAGATAAAAGCAGCAATATTAACATCGAGTATGTTTCGGCAAATCCCACTGGTCCAATGCATATAGGGCATGCTAGGGGTGCAGTATATGGTGATGTGTTAGCTAGAATTTTGCAAAAAGTAGGTTATTTCGTTACAAAAGAATATTATGTTAATGATGCAGGTTCGCAAATAAATGATTTAGTTAGTACGGTATTATTACGTTATAGAGAAGCTCTGGGCGAGAAAATTACTATCCCTGCCGGTTTGTATCCAGGCGAGTATTTAATTCCGCTTGGGCAAATTTTGGCGAAGGAGTACGGTAATAAATTATTAACGATGGATGAAGAGGAAAGATTCAAAATAGTCAAAAATTTTGCCGTAGAAAAGATGCTTGATTTAAATAGAAAAGATTTAGCAGACCTTGGTATTAAACATGATATATTTTTTTCTGAACAGTCATTACATGATAAAGGCGAAATAGAGGAAACGGTGAAATTACTTACCGGTATGGGGCTGATTTATGAAGGAATACTCCCCGCTCCTAAAGGTAAAGTTCACGATGAATGGGATAACAGAGTTCAAAAGTTATTTAAATCTACTAACTATGGTGATAGTCAGGATCGTCCTATAGAAAAAGCTGACGGAAGTTGGTCTTATTTTGCTTCCGATCTTGCATATGCTAAGAATAAAATAGATAGGGGAGTGAGCCACCTAATTTATGTACTTGGTGCTGATCATAGCGGGTATGTTAAAAGAATTGAGGCAATAGTTAAGGCTCTAGGCAAAGAGCAAGTTAAAGTAGACGTTAAAATCTGTCAATTGGTCAATTTTGTTGAAAACGGTGTGCCGGTTAAAATGTCAAAACGTCTTGGAAGCTTTGCTAGTGTACAAGACGTAAATCATGAGGTGGGGAAAGATATCATAAGATTTATGATGTTAACAAGGCAAAATGATAAGCCGCTTGATTTTGATTTAGTAAAAGTGAAAGAACAATCAAGAGAAAACCCCATTTTTTATGTACAATATGCACATGTAAGAACAATATCAATTTTATCAAAAGCTAGAGAATTAACGCCTGAATCTTATAATAACTTTGAAGCCGGTAAGTATGATTTATCTTTATTATCCTCAGAAGAAGAAATTGAGATCATAAAACTTTTAGCTAGTTGGACAAAAACATTAGAAACATCTGCAAAATATTTTGAACCGCATCGTATTGCATTTTATTTAATAAATTTAGCTTCAAAATTTCATTCTATGTGGAATTTTGGTCAAGAAAATAGCGACTATAGATTTGTAATTGAGAGCAATAAAGAATTAACTACTGCTCGTCTTGCTCTTGCAAGTGCCATACAGAAAATTATAGCTAGTGGTCTTGAAGTGATAGGTGTAGAACCTATGGATAGGATGTAATATGAGGCAAACTGATCCTGTCATCCCGTGGGCTTGCACGGGCTCCAGCATAAAGCGAGATAAATCAAGCTTTTTGTATTCGTATTTTTTTGCTGGACCCCGTGGTTAAGCCACGTGTGGTGACAGTGGTGAAACTGAGCCATACAATATGATCAATAATGTTGTTGTTAAAATATGTCTAGTATGCTTGATATGTATATCCGGTATTTATTTTAGTTATCAATATTATCAGAATAGTAAGCCGGTAATTACTATTTATCCTGATGAGCTGCCTACAAAAATAAGACCCTCTATAATAGAAAATAACCAAATAGCAGCAGTACATAGTACGATATATGAAAATCTTATTGCGAAAGATACAAATATTAAAACCGTAAAATTGCTTCCTGACCCTGAGAAACCTATGAGTATAGATTCTCGTAATCAAAGTCAAAGTGATGAATCTTTTGATGAAATATCCAGCCTTATTGCATTAATAGAGTCAAGTAATAACGCCAAAAATGAAACTGATTTAAATATAATAAAGCTTGAAAAAGGCAGTAAGAATAAGGTTAGTAATGCTAAAAATTGTAAAAATAATGAAAGTTATAAAATACAACTAGGTTCAGTAAAATCTGAAGCAGAAGCAATGCAAGAAGGGGCAAAAATAAAAAAGAAATTCCCAAAAATTCTTAAAAATGTTGTTATCACAACCAAAAAAGTTGAATATGACGACGGAAAATTTTTCTATTTAATTTTAGCTGGTGATTATGGCAGTCTTAGTCAAGCTAAAGCGGTTTGTAAGAAACTAGCATATAATAAGCAGAGTTGTGTGTTGAAATAATATAATTGGCATAATTTATGATAATAGATGAAGAAGATTTTGATGACATGACAATTGAGGAAGAGATAGCATTTTCAAAACTTGCAGATAAAAAGATTGAAAGAAACTAAATATTGGATAAAACATGAAGATGCTTGGGATATTCTTGGCATTGTTAGTGAGCATTGTGGCGTGGATACACAGTCGTCATTGAGAGGAGCGAAGCGCTGTGGCAATCCAGAGAATAATTAAAAAAATTCTGTAAATCAGAATTTTTAACTGGATTGTTTCGTCGAATTACTACGTAATTCTTCTCGCAATGACGATAAATAAAAATTAAATAACTTATGAAAGAAGCTAAAATGGAAAATATTGACTTTGGTAATGCATTATCGGAGCGTTATCTTGCTTATGCGTTGTCAACGATTATGTCACGTTCACTTCCTGACGTACGCGATGGACTTAAGCCTGTACATCGTAGGTTATTATACGCAATGCTACAGCTAAAGCTTGAGCCGAATTCCGGCTATAAGAAATGTGCAAGGGTGGTCGGTGACGTAATAGGTAAATACCACCCGCACGGTGATGTGGCAGTGTATGATACTTTGGTACGCCTTGCTCAGCATTTTTCGTTACGTTATCCTTTGATTGACGGGCAGGGTAATTTCGGCTCTATCGACGGTGATAATGCAGCAGCTATGCGTTATACCGAATCACGTATGACGGAAATATGTACTTTATTAATGGTAGATATTGATAAAGATACGGTAGATTTTCGCCCTACTTATGATGATTCCGATTTAGAACCGATAATAATGCCGGCAAGTTTTCCAAATTTACTAGCTAACGGTTCTGAAGGGATAGCAGTCGGTATGGCAACCAATATACCGCCGCATAATTTACATGAGCTTTGTGATGCTCTAATACATTTAATCGACCACCCGAAAGCTGAAATTAATGATATAATGAACTTTATCAAAGGTCCTGATTTTCCAACCGGCGGCATAATTATTGATAAAGCTGAAGTTATTAATACTGCATATACTACCGGACGCGGTAGTCTTAGAGTGAGAAGTAGATGGGAAAAAGAGGAGCTAAGTTACGGTACATATCAGATAGTCGTAACCGAAATACCTTATCAGGTTCAGAAATCAAAACTTATAGAACAAATAGCAATATTACTAAAGGATAAAAAAATCCCGCTTGTTAGCAATATTAGAGATGAATCAACCGACATTATAAGGTTGGTTATAGAGCCAAGAGACCGTAGTTGTGATCCGCAGATAGTTATGGAGTCTTTATTTAAGCTAACGAATTTAGAAAGCCGCATTCAGCTAAATATAAATGTGATTGGCAGTAATAACGTGCCTAGAGTAATGAATATTTTAGAGGTTTTACAAGAGTTTTTAGCTCATAGACAAAATATTGTTACTCGCAGGTCAACTTATCTTTTGAATAAAATCAAGCATCGTTTAGAAATTCTAGAGGGGCTTAGCATAGCTTATCTAAAGCTTGATGAGATAATTAAAATTATTCGTGAAGAGGATGAGCCGAAAGCGATAATGATGGAGCGGTTTAAACTAACCGAAATACAGGTAGAATCAATATTAAATACTCGTCTTCGTTCGCTCCGCAAGCTTGAAGAACAGGAGATTATTAATGAGCATAGTAATTTGCAGAAGCAACAAGCTATATTAGAAGAGATTTTAAATAATCCTAAAGAACTATGGAAAATAGTTAAAAAAGAAATCAAAGCAGTACAAACGAAATTTGGATTAAATACCGTAATAGGAGATAGACGTACAAGCTTTGAAGAAGTAACGCTTACGAATCAAGTAGTTGATATAACAGCGTTTATTACTAAAGAGCCGATTACTATTATCTGCTCAAAAATGGGGTGGGCGCGTTCACTAAAAGGTCATAACACCGATTTATCGAATATTAAATATAAAGAAGGTGATGCAGAGAAGTTTATTTTAGAAGCTTATACAACCGATAAAATATTAATAGTTAGTTCGGAAGGTAGGTTTTTTACTTTGCTTGCCGATAATATTTCCAAAGGTAAAGGAACCGGCGAATCTATAAAGCTGCTTGTGGATATAGGCAATAACGATATTACTAATATTTTAGTCCATAAACCTGATCAGCTTTTATTACTCGCAAGTAGTGTAGGTAAGGGGTTTTTAGTTAATTCAAACGAAGTAATAGCTCAAACAAAAACAGGGAAGCAAATTATGAATGTACCGGATGGTCATGCATGTATAGCTTGTTTACCTGTAGTGGGTGACGCCGTTGCCTGTATCGGTGAGAGCCGTAAATTATTGGTATTTAATGTAGATGAAATACCGGAAATGAAAAAGGGGCAAGGCGTAACGCTGCAAAAATTTAAGAATGCAAAGTTACTTGATATTAAAATATTTAATAAAGAAGATGGCTTAGGTTGGAACAACAATGGAAAAGTAAAACTTGAGAAAAATATCATTGCATTTTTAGGAAAAAGAGGTAGTACTGGTAAATTACCGCCTATGGGTTTCCCTAAAAATAATAGATTTTCATCATAATTATAATAAAGATTGAGTGTATACAAAAAATAGCATATTTTATATGGTGTGATACAAGCGAATTATCTATAAATTCGCTTGTATAGTTCTATTATTAAAAGTTTTTAAATTCATCTTACCTATTTAAATTAATAGATGTTAATCTCCTACTCCTATAATATCAGCCTGATTATCCTGATGACTTTCCTCTAACGATAATATATAAAATCTTCATTATTATTACCGAAAAGGTTATTAACACCAGTTAATAGCTTATTACTATCTTTAAAAAATTGAATTATTTTGTAAAATAATCGTCTCTAATTATATCTATTACAGGTTTTCCGATAGCGGTAGCACAGCAGCCATAAGTGCTGGTACCTTTATTGCATCAAATTTACTTTTTACTTATAATATGGTTGGGGCTTGAAATTTTTTTGGGTAAAACCTATACTCATTAAATGAGGGATTGCAATAATATATTTATCTATAATATTACGTGTTTCCATCATGTTTTTAAATACGTTTAATATAGGAGAGAAAAAATTTTCACGGTCTTCTGACGTTGGTTTTTCTATGTTCTGAGTTACATCTCCTCTTTATCTTGAGAGAATTATCCTGTTTCATATTAAAAACTTCAATGCTGCCTCAAAATACCCGTCTTTTTTATAGACTTTCTGAATATTTTTAAAGCATGTATGTAAATATTTTTTTAAGTTGGAACTAGAAACAAAATTATATGCATCTTTAAATAATAATTTAGCAGCGGTTGCATATCTTGTAACTGCTTTTAATCCATTTACAAAGGAATATCCTGAGGTTGTAAATTGAGCATGATTCATAGTGTTACTCCTGTTTTAAAATAATAAAAATCATATATTACATGATTACCATATATTATGGTTGCAACGCAATATATGGTAATCAGAAAAAGTCAATATCTAAAAATAAAATATATAATTTTATTTAATCAAAAGGCAGTATAACCGGAATTTTTCAAAGTTCACTTGGGACTTAAAGTACAAAGCTAAGTATAATTTGATAAGAATTAGAGCGCTGTAAGCTAATAAAATGGTTTAAAGGTTTAGTAGAAGAGTAGACAAAGCTATTACGAAGACAAAACTATAATTGTTGATAATTTAATTAAAAAGTTATAATAATTAAGGTAAGATACCAAAAGGTTTTCACTCTATGTCATTCCCGCGGAAGCGGGAATGACATAGAGTGGGTTTTGCGAGCCATGCAACAACGCCCAAAAGCTGGAATCTCAGTAAAACCTAAAAAACTTTAGAATCAAGATTTTTTAGCTTGGATCCTTGCTTTCGCAGGGATTACATAGGAGGACTTTTTAAAAATTGTCCAGTACTATACATAAGATTGCTCTAAGCATTATTATAGTAGTAATGGTAATTAATAATTAAAACTTAAGTTTTGTACCTATAAGACCAACAGTACCTCGTGTTGTGTTACTAGATGCTTCAGGGTAATATACAGGTTTACCTTTAGCTTGGAAATGAGAAATTTCAGCATATGGTAATAAACCAGGCATAATCTTATATTCAGTAGCGAGGCTCACAGCATCGACGGTGTTTTTATATCTTGAAGTTTTAAGATATTCAAGACTTGTCTTTATAGGTCCTTGTCCATAAGCAACTGCTCCATTGTAATAATAGGTATCACGACCGACTTTATAATACTCCTTAGTAGTTAAGCTTTTACCTAAATTACCGTAAGAAGCACCACAAGAGAAATTACCATAAGTAAATACGGCTCCAAGATTATATGCTTTTAAATTAGAAAGCTTATAGGTATTCAATACTTCTATTACCTTAGTGCCTTCCATTTTAGCATGAACAAGACGACGAGCAGGTTTACCATACTCTCCGGTAACGGATAATTTTAAGTCTGCATCTTCGCTAATTTCATGTTCATAAGTTAAGCCAGCAGAAAAAGCATCTCTAATATTCTGATTTATAGCCATAGTTTCACCATTTCCTAAGGAAACCGTCTTTATTCCGGTTCTAGAAACACTAACTCCGTTTCTTCCTGAGCTTTCAAGCGTTAAATTATTTATATCTTTGTTACCGCCCGTATTAGCAGTATCGGGAGTATAAGAGATACCAGCCTGGAAGCCTTCCATTTTAGGTGTGAAAAAGTTGAGTCTTCTAGCTTTTTCAGTTTTTTCATTGACTTGATCAAAAGAGTTTGAGTATGATTCAAGATAAAAGCTAGCACTAGTATCGAAATCCGGTTTTAAACCGTTATACCTCATATATTGTCCATCAAGTAGAGCATATCTATACCATCCTCCGGTACCTGCGGTTACTTGAGAGCCGGTAATACGCAATTTAGAACTTGCATCGACGGGAGAACCTAATTCTACTTTACCGTAACTAGTTTCAATAAAGATATGTGATCCGTTATAACTTGCAGAGGTTTTTGCTTTTGTAGTAGGCTGAAGCACTATTTTAGCACCTGCTATTACATCGTTGATAGTTTTAGAAATAGTTGCCGCAAACG
Source organism: Rickettsia australis str. Phillips (assembly GCF_000273745.1). GTDB lineage: Bacteria > Pseudomonadota > Alphaproteobacteria > Rickettsiales > Rickettsiaceae > Rickettsia > Rickettsia australis. Next base: position 1,011 of record NZ_AKVZ01000042.1, on the reverse strand, counting down.
CTGCTTCCGTGTAAAACACTAACTTTTTCCTGTTATCAGTTACATTTTTATCAAATAAAATTAAATGATCCTGTTTAATATAACCGCTTTCAAATAAATAAAATCCTTCTAATTTTATTTCAGTATCAGAATTAGAAATAACAGGTGTTGGATTTTCTTCGGCAAGACCAGACGATGCAAAGCAAATAATACTTGCAGCTAATAATAATTTTTTCATCTTTAATATTAAGTTCCTACTTAAATAATCAAATTTACTATACAAAATAAATTTTAGTATTAATAAATATAAATCAACTACGCTAGTATATAATAATTCTTTTCAGAATTGACAATAAAAAACTATTTTAATTTGTAATAATTTAATTTAAAGTATATAATGTTGTATTATTGTCACTATCATTATTCAAGTAGATTAGACTTACAATTTAAAAGAAAAATTTTGTATTGTAAATAATTATGAGTTATAATCATTAGTTTATTAATTAAATTAAGTTTTGATTATGGCTATAATGTCAGATAAGTGGATAAAGGAAGCTGTTATAAATCAAAGTATGATAAGGCCCTTTGCGGAAAAGCAGATAAGAGTTCATAATAAAGAAAAGATTATTTCTTACGGCTTATCTTCTTACGGCTATGATGCTAGAGTATCTAATGAATTCAAAATATTCACCAATATAAATTCTACTACGGTTGATCCAAAAAATTTCAGTGAATATAATTTAGTTGATAGAGAAGTAGATGTGTGTATTATTCCACCTAATAGTTTTGCTCTTGGCAGAACTATAGAATATTTTAAAATACCGCGTGATGTATTAGTTATTTGTGTCGGCAAGTCCACTTATGCAAGATGCGGTATAATAGTAAATGTGACTCCATTAGAACCGGAGTGGGAAGGACATGTAACTTTAGAGTTTTCTAATACTACTCCATTACCTGCTAAAATATATGCAAATGAAGGAGCTTGTCAGTTTTTATTTTTAAAGAGTGATCAAATTTGTGATACTTCATATG
>NZ_AKVZ01000041.1 GCF_000273745.1 Rickettsia australis str. Phillips | reverse complement strand
ATTTTTAATAAGGATTTTTATGAGTACAATAAACACCGATACTAATGAGGCAATGCCGCATATTTCTGTTAACGCACAATATATAAAAGATTTATCTCTTGAGAACCCTTCTGCCCCGTCTTCTCTTGCGGCTTTAGATCAACGCCCTCAAATTGATTTATCTCTAGATATAAATATTACTAATTTATCGGAAGAAAATTTCTATGAAGTAGAGTTAAATATCGAAGCAACTGCAAGAAATGAAAAATATAAGTTATTTCATATAGAATTAAAATATGCCGGAGTATTTAATTTAATTAATATTGATTCTGAACAACATCCGATTTTATTATCTGTTCATTGTCCGGCAATGATATTTCCATTTGCTAGAAAAATTATAGCTAGCTGTACTCAAGATGCAGGATTCCAGCCTTTAATGATTGATCCTATAGATTTTGGTGCCTTATATCATAAGAAAATGTCAGAGCATCAAAACTAAGAAAATCATTTAATTATTTAATAAATTGCGTTTTAAACGCTATGGTTTTTAAATTACAGATAGAGGTTAATAGTAAAAATTTTATCAATTTGATTAAATATTCTTTACTGATGTAATTAATGAATGTATAAAGCACTAGATAAAAAATTATAATTTAGTTAATAATAATTAACTGTAATTAAATTATAGCACAATATAAAAATTGAATTTTATGGAGAAAAATAATGAGAGTTTTGTTAATTGAAGACGAGCCGGAAATGGCTAACTTAATTGAACTAACTTTAGCTTCAGAAGGTATAGTTTGCGATAAAGCTTCAGTTGGTGTGGAAGGTTTAAGGCTTGGTAAAGTCGGTGGTTATGATCTAGTGATTTTAGACCTTATGTTACCGGATATTAATGGTTTTGAGATATTATTAAGATTGCGTGCTGCAAAAATAAAAACCCCAATCTTAATTTTATCTAGCTTAACGGATACGGATCAAAAGATTACCGGTTTCTCTTCTGGAGCCGATGATTATTTAACCAAGCCGTTTGTAAGAGAGGAATTAATTGCTAGAATTAAAGCTATAGTTAGACGTTCTAAAGGTCATGCAGCATCAGTATTTAGGTTTGATAAGGTTAGCGTAAATCTAGATACTAGAACTGTAGAAGTTGACAACAAAAAAGTACATTTGACGAACAAAGAATATGCTATTTTAGAGCTATTAATACTACGAAGAGGAACTATTTTAACTAAAGAAATGTTCTTAAATCACTTATATAGTAGTGTTGATGAACCGGAAATGAAAATTATTGACGTATTTATTTGTAAACTTCGTAAAAAGTTAAGTGATGCTGCTGGCGGTAGAGATTATATCGACACAGTATGGGGACGCGGTTATATGCTAAAAGAATATGATGAATTACAACAAAAAGAAATTTTAGCACAAGGAGCATAATTAATGACTTTATCGACTTCTTTACTTGGTAAAAAAAGTACTTATAAAGATAGTTATGATGCGACTTTATTATTTAAAATTCCACGTATAAATAATCGAAACGAACTTGGAATAAATAGTAATAATCTTCCATTTTACGGTGTAGATATTTGGAATACATATGAGCTATCTTGTCTTAATAAGAAAGGTAAGCCATGGGTTGGAGTAGGAACTTTTTATATACCGACGGATTCTGAAAACATAGTAGAATCAAAATCATTTAAACTATATCTAAATTCTTTTAATAATTTTGTTGTTGAATCAGTAGAAGAACTAGAAAGAATTATCTTGCAGGATCTAAGTAATGTTACACACGCTAAAGTAACAGGACGCATATTTCCTATAAATACAAAAATAGCATTTGGTGTTCCAAGTGGTAAAAATATCGATGATTTAGATATAGTATGCAATAATTACGGTCCGCCTGATAATAGTTTAGTTGAGTATGAAGATGTTTTAGTAGAAGAAGAGATTAATTCTAATTTACTAAAATCAAATTGCTTAGTAACAGGTCAACCGGATTGGGGTTCAATTGTTATAAAATATAAAGGAAAAAAGTTAAAACATGATTCTTTTCTGAAATATTTAATATCTTTTAGAAATTGTCATGAGTTTGCAGAGCAGTGTGCTGAGCGTATTTTTACAGATATTAAAAACGCTATAAAGCCTGACTTTCTTTCTATTTATATAGTATATACTAGGCGCGGAGGAATTGATATTTGTCCCTATCGTTCTACCGATAAAAGTTATAGTGTACCTAGCGATAAACGACTTATTAGGCAATAATCACTTTTCTAGTCCATAAAAAAATCCATTCGATGTCATACCGTGGCTTGACCACGGTATTCAAAAACAACTTAAAATACTAATATCTTTAGTATTTTAAACTGAATTCTGCCACAAGCTCGCAGGATGGTTTTGAACGTCATTGCAAGAAAATTACATAAGTAGTTGTGCGTATGCAATCTCAAGAGTTTGTTATTATTTTATGAGCTTGCCACAATACCTACGGGGGGTTGCCCGCAATGACAATTTGCTATCCACGCAATAGGCGTGGGATAACAATCAAAGAATAATTCACGTAAGCAAGCTTTGCTCAGGATAGAAGTTAGTATAATTTTATGATTCTTTCATAGGATTTTGTGTAGGCTTTAGGCTTTCTACTATTTTATTCAGGTCTATTTGACTACAGATCCCCAGTAATACGGGATCACGAGGACGAATAGAATTCATATTCCAATGGCTACGAGTTCTAATAGCATCTATAGTAGTCTTAGTAGTTCCTATTAATTTAATTATTTGATGGTCTTGGATGTTCGGATAATTAGACAATAACCAATATATAGCATCCGGTTTATCTTGACGTCTTGCTATAGGGGTGTATTTAGCACGCTGTTTTTTCTGATTTTTCATCAATTCATCAGCAGGACTATATGAAATTTGTAAATTAGCATTAGAATCTTTACTGCAACGCTCAATTTCCTCTAAAGTTAACTGACCGTTTGCAATTGGATTTAAACCTTTTATAGATTGTGCTACTTCACCGTCAGCCATACCTTTTATTTCAAATTCATGAATACCACAAAAATCGGCAATTTGTTTAAAAGTTAAAGAAGTATTTTCAATTAACCACATAGCCGTGGCTTTTGGCAGAAGTGGTAATGTTTTTTGCGAATTCATGATAATTGTTTTTTGGCTTAATTTAATGAACTATAACAAATAGAGTGATTTAAGTCAATCTTCATTTAGAAACTTAACTATCTCCTCAACTACTTTCTTAGCATCGCCGAATAACATAAAAGTATTATTGTGATAAAATAGCTCATTTTCTATACCTGCATATCCTGAAGCCATAGAACGTTTAATAAACAAAATCGTACGCGCTTTTTCAGCATCGAGTACCGGCATACCATAAATTGGACTGTTCGGATCATTTTTGGCAGCAGGATTAGTTACATCATTTGCCCCAATCACAAGCACTACGTCAGTGGTAGCGAAATCTCTATTAATTTCTTCAAGCTCAAGTACTTTCTCGTAATCTATATTAGCTTCTGCAAGTAAAACATTCATATGCCCCGGCATTCTACCTGCTACTGGATGTACGGCAAAACGTATATTAATATCTGAACGTTCTAATATATCAACCATCTTTTTTATGATATGCTGAGACTGGGCTACTGCCATACCGTAACCGGGAACAATTATTACCGATGATGCATTAAGTAGTAAATGTGCCGCATCTTCAGGACAGCTTGTTTTTGCTATTTTATCGTCGTCTATATCCTTGTTAATTCCTGTAGGTGTAGGTAAAAATGCTCCAAAAATAACCTTGATTAATGAGCGATTCATAGCCCTGCACATTATATAGCTAAGTATAGCTCCGCTACTACCAACTAATGCTCCGGTAATAATAAGTAGGCTATTGCTAAGCGTAAAGCCTATACCTGCTGCCGCAAAACCTGAATAAGAGTTTAACATTGATACTATAACAGGCATATCTGCGCCACCTACCGGTATTATTAGTAATACTCCGATTAACAGCGATAAAAAGACTATTAGGTTAAATAAAAATATATTTTCTGAACGAATAAAAGATATTACTAGAATAACTAATATTATTGCTGTTAATAAGCATATATATTGCTGACCGTAGAATTTTAACTGGCTACTTTTCATTAAGCCTTGTAGTTTTAGAAAAGCTATAACCGAGCCGCTAAAAGTTAAAGCACCAATAGAGACGCCTATTGATATTTCTATTAATGAATTAATCGGTAAACTTCCTGCTATTCCTATAGAAAAATTTTCAGGAGCAAGTATCGTAGCGTAAGCTACAAATACCGCAGCAAGACCGACAAAAGAGTGAAAACCTGCTACTAATTGAGGCATTGCTGTCATGGAGATTTTAAGTGCAATAATCCCTCCGATTATAGCACCTAATAATAGGGTTGCTATAATCGGTAATTTATGAGTAAAATCCGGAAGGAAAAAAGTAACGCCGACTGCTATCAGCATTCCCAAGATACCTACGGTACTACCTAAACGTGCTTGTTTCTGTGAGGATAAGAATTTGAGTGATAGAATAAAGCAAATAGCCGCAACTAAGTATAATAACTGGATAATTTGTAGGGACATAGATGGATTACTTAATTATTATATGTTATGCCCGTTCTCTTATGTTGTTTACGTGTGGCGTTGTTGTGTGGACACTTATGTCATTCATACGAAAGCAGGAACCCATCATAAAATGAGATAAATCGAGCTTTTAATTTTAAAAATTTGCTGTATTTACACTTTTATTTTGGCTTCCCGCTTTCGCGGGAATGACATAGAAAAGTGCCGTATATTCTTAAAAAGTAAATCCTATACCTATAGAAATTATTAAAGGATTAAGTTTAACTTTAGAGGTCACGGTTTTAGTACCTACTAAATTCGGTTTATACTCAAGTTTAGGATTTAAGAAAAATTGTCTTACGTCAATATTGATTAAAGTATCATCTTTAGCATAAAAATCTACACCTATTTGTCCTACGACACCGTGTCCGTTTCTAATTTTAAGACCGGTAGCTTGCGTAAGTATATAAGAACCGTGATAACCTATGCCTATATACGGTCTTATTCCACCGTAAGGGGCTATATGAAATTGTCCGGTAACCGTTGCAGGAATCATATAAATAGGTTTGTTTTTTCCTAGTTTGACATTATCAACACCATAATTATGCGCAACGGCTGCAAGGGATGTATATTTAGTGCGTAAAACATTAAAGCCAAGCGATAATTCAGTAGCTAAATAATTGTTAAAGAATATAGTAGTAGATGCATCACCTCCATAACCGTTTTTTGCAACTTCTCCTATTGGAACAGGTTGAGGAGAGGTAGGAGTAGGTAGTACTTTTTGCTTAGCACTTGAGAAAACACCTCCTAGACGCATCTTGAAAACTAAACTTCCTTCGTTTTCGTAATACGGTGTACTATCATAGTCAGGAGCAGAATCTACATTATCATACATGTTTTTAGCAAAACTATTAATACTTATGCTGGATACAAACAAAATTATCCCTAATTTTTGCACTATTCTTAACATATTAATTATAACCTTTACTTGCTTAAAATTGATTACCGTATTAGTATATAAGATTTTTATTTATATTATTTTATACCATTGTTGTAAATGATAGAATTCTTTTATGCTAAAAGTCAAGACATTTAAGTAAAATTATAGAAATAATTGGAGCATATTAATGAATGATGCATTAAAAACATATTTAACCGGTATAGGTTGGTTTTTACTTAGTTTAGTAAGTAGTAGTGCCAATGATGTAATGTCTAAATATCTTGGGACTCGTTTACATAGCTTTGAAGTAGCTTTTTTTCGCTTCTTTTTCAGTAGCATAGTTTTACTACCTTTTGTTGTGTATTACGGTAAAAATACCTTAAAAACAAGTTGTCCTTTTGTACATATATTAAGAGGATTATTATTATTTTTTGGTATGACGTCATGGACTTATGGTTTGACTATAGCTCCTGTTACTACCGCAACAGTTGTAAGTTTTTCGACCCCTTTATTTACTTTAATACTTGCCATATTTTTTCTTAACGAAAATATTATTTGGCAAAGATGGGTAGTTACCGTAGTAGGATTTATAGGGCTTGTTGTTACGCTTAAACCGCATGCCGAGGATTTTAATCCCGAAATTTTGTATTTTGTATTAGCGGCTATTTCATTTGCTATGCTTGATATTATTAATAAAAAATTCGTAATAAAAGAATCAATGATTAGCATGCTATTTTATTCGGCAATAGTAACTGCTATAGTGTCGCTACCTGTGGCGTCGCAGTATTGGCTAACTCCTAGTGGTTTTGAATTAGCTTTATTATTTGTACTTGGTAGTAGCGGAAGCTTAATATTATTCTTCCTGCTTAAAGCTTTTTCCATGGTAGATGCAACCGCTACCGCTCCTTATAGATATTTAGAGCTGGTGATTTCAGCAATAGCGGCATATTTCATATTTAACGAGTTTCCTGATAAAAATACACTTCATGGAGCAGTAATAATAATTCCTGCCACCTTATTTATAATATACTCCGAAAAAGAAGCTATGAGTAGAAAACATGAATCGCAGTAAGCTAGTATTTTCAAGCGGTATCGCTAACACTTTTGAATGGTATGATTATGTGTTATTCGGTTATTTTGCACCAATAATAGGAGCAAAATTTTTCCCGAATTATGATGCTAATACTTCTTTACTGCAAACTTTTTTAGTTTTTGCTATAGGTTATTTGGCAAGACCGTTGGGTGGCATATTTTTTGGTGTTATTGGTGATAGATTTGGACGCAAAATAGCCTTAACTAGTGCGTTATTTTGCATGTCTGCCCCAACCGTATTAATAGGAATATTACCAACTTACCATACTATAGGTATAACTGCGACTATATTAATGATTTGTGTACGAATTCTACAAGGATTATCAATGGGAGGAGCTTTGACCGGTTCTATTGCTTTTGTCATTGAACATACTAGCCATAAACACCGAGGCTTTACCGGTAGTATTTCAATGTCTAGTATATGCTCCGGTTTATTGCTTGGTTCTTTTGTTTCTTATATCGTTAAGAATATCCTAACAGCTTCACAATTTGATAGTTTTGGCTGGAGAATACCTTTTTTAATTGGATTTTTTATTCTTTTTGCAGCATTTTATATTAAAAAAAATACACACGAAACACCGAATTTTAAAAATCTAAGAGAGCAAAAAAAGATTTTACAATCACCGTTAAAAAAAGTCATTACCAATCATTGGTTTGATATATTAATCTCGATTTTTATCAATGCTCCCGGTTCGATAATATTCTATCTAACTACAATTTACTTGGTATCGTTTTTAAAAATCAGCCGTAGCTTTACTGAAAATGAGGTAAATAGCTTCGCTAGTGTATGTTATGTGATTATGATAGCCGTAACTTTATTAAGCGGTTATCTATCCGATATTATAGGTCGCAGGAAAATTTTTGTAATTAATCTGATAATAATTATTGTAACAACACCGTTTTTACTTAATAATTTTGAGAGCGGGGATTTCACAAGTGTAATGATTTCACAATTTACACTTGCTATACTTGCGGCTAGCTATATCGGCCCTGAACCGGCATTACAAGCAGAATTTTATCATACAAATATACGTAACACTGCTCTCTCTATTTCATATAACACTGCTACAAGTATTTTTGGTGGTACTACGCCTCTTGTCTTTGAATATTTAGTACAAAAAACAGGGCATGTAACCTCGGCAGTTTATTATGTCATATTAAGCTGTATTTTTGCATTGATTGCCTTATCTTTTTACAAAAATAGAAGTTTAGATACAATATGACAAAATTACAAAACCTGCAAATCTAGTTGAATTTAATGATAAAATTGTAGTCTTGACACTTAAGAGTTCTTACTATGGCAATGCTTAAAAACACAAAATAACTAAAAAAGGATTAGTTTTTGCTAGTATCTCACAGGATAATATAAATCACTCCAAAACTGTTGAAAAAATAACTAGTAACGAGGCAACTTCAAGGATAGATATAGACTTATTAGGTACATACCATCGCATTACTACAGCTGTAACGACTGACCGACTACGGCAAGAAGAAAATGGCTCTTTAGAAAATGAGACCTGCTGCTACAAATGAGATAGCCCAATTACAAAAGTTAGTACAAGATAATAAAATGATATTAGCATGCCAAACCAAAGCAAAAAACTAAAGATTCTAAGTGGTTATTTGCAGAAAGAATGTGAGAATGTATGCTAATGAAATTACAGTAGCATCTTCTGATGCAGTACATATAGGTGGAGCAAATGAAAAGCTAGAATAAGAGCTTTTTTGTAAATAGTAAACGAATTTCCAAAATTCTTCTTGATTTAATAACAAATATGTGACAAAAAGAGTTTAAAATAAAATTCTAAGCTACTATAGCTCAGGGGTAGAGCACTTCATTGGTAATGAAGAGGTCGGGGGTTCAATTCCCCCTAGTAGCACCACTGAAAATATATATTATGATAGATATTCTTCTTTTTGTGCATATTACCATTGCTATATTGTTAATTATAGTTATTCTGATGCAGCGTAGCGGATCGGATGGCATTAGTAGTATAAGCGGTGGTAATAATATGGGAGTAGTTAGCGCTAAAACAGTCGGTAATTTTCTTACTAAAAGTACTATAGTACTTACAACATTATTTTTAATAAATGCAATAGTACTTGCTAATCTTTCCTCAAAAAAGAAATCTGATTTAGTTTCTAAGATTAATGAAATTGAAGAAAATCAAGCAGAAAATAGTTTACCTGTAGCTAAATAGTTACAGCTTTATCTTGATAATATCTCTCATACTTGTCATTGTTTACCGTTGTTGGTATTGCCCGCATGGATACCCGAACAGTCATTGCGAGGAGGAATTGTTGCGTAGACCGGTAAAACCTACTGTGTCAAGCCACGGGATGACAGAGGTAAAACTGATCTACGCAACAACACCTTACGAGGAGCAAAGCGACGTGGCAATCCAAAAAAATAATTAAAGAAATTCTGATTTACAGCATTTCTTAATGGATTGCTTCGTCGAAACTTACAGTTTCTTCTCGCAATGACGAAAAAACCGAGCCATGCAACAAAGCCGCATGACAATAATTCACAAAATAATTTTAGAAATGTCTATAGAACTTAATATAAAAGAAAAATTTTATATCATTTTATGTACGTTTTTTACAGTCCTTATTATAGTAGGAAACTTAATATATCAAAAATTTGTTTACCTTAATATTTTTAATTTTTATATTCTTGAATTATCTATAGGAGCAATTTTTTACCCGTTAACTTTTTTATTAACAGATTTAATAGCTGAGTTTTATGGTAAAAAAAGAGCCAATTTTTGCGTGAAGCTTGCTATTATTTTTAATATAATAGTAGTTTTAATAATAAGTCTTATGGATAAATTGGAAGCTACTAATTGGTCTAAGGTTGATAACATAACTTTTCATAAAGTTTTTGGTTCATATTATATATCTTTTTTAGCATCAACTTTTGCCTGTTATATAGCTCAACTTGTTGATATTAATATCTATTTATGGATACGTAAAATTACTAAAGGTAAATATTTATGGATAAGAAACAATTTTAGTACGGCAATTTCTTTATTTATTGATACTTTTATTGTAATTGGGATTATGAGCTTATTTAATATTTTTCCTTTTGACCAATTACGTCATCTTGTACTTAATAGCTATTCATTTAAACTATTTTTTACCGTATTTAGTACACCGATATTCTATTTGGCAGTTTGGTTAATACGCTTATCTATTAAGAGGTTTGATAAATAAGGATAAGATTCTTAAAAAACTATCCTGTATTTATCTTTACAAATTGACTTTTAACTTAACAAGTCCTTGATGGCTTTGATATTTTTTATGGGTATAATAATTATATTCAAGTAGAACATTTATATTTTTTCTACTTATAAGTATATTACTACCGATATTATATCCAAGCTTAGGTTGTTCCGGTATAATAATCGTTTCTTGTAATGTTTGTCCTTTAAAAGTTGCTTTTGCATTAACTTTTGTATTTTTATTATTGAAGTGACGCTCAATATTACCATACAAACTTGGCGTTAATACTATATTACTTGTGGTGGCTATAGGCTTAAACACTATTTTACCGCCAATACTATTTTCAAAGGATTGATTTGATTTCTTTTGAATCATCAAATTTTCTATATCTACATTATATTCTTTGTAGTTGCTAGCTCTTGAATAATCATATTTAAAACCGATATTAGGAATAAAATGTAAATCGTACTTTGTTGTACGATATTTATAATTTAATAAAGTTTGGAAGCTTAAATTATTGTTTTGATATTTTCCAATTATATTATTAATACTTTTAGATTTATTCTTAATATAATTATGACCATAAGATGTTATAGCCTGTAATGAGAAACCTTTAATGAGTTCTTTTAGACCGTAAATGCTTAAAAGATGACCGTTAACTGCTGTGTTCCCTAGTTTTTTATTATATTTAATTTGGGATTCTAAACGGCTATAAGCTATTCCGATAACG
>NZ_AKVZ01000040.1 GCF_000273745.1 Rickettsia australis str. Phillips | reverse complement strand
CTTGTTGTTTACGCTCTGCATCTGTTGCTTCAGCATTCTCTAAGTTTTTTTTAGCTTGTTTTATCTCCTCTTGAGCATCTTCTAGATCTTTTTTGTGTTTATTTTCTAACTCTTCTTTTTGTTTTGTTGCCTTTTTATCATAATCATCATCCCAATCATCATCAGAATCTTCGTCAGAACTATCCGCCTTCCTCTGTTGAGTAATTGTATACTTGAATTTAATACGTTCTAATTTTTGTTCAGCTTTTTTTAGCTGCTCTTGAGCCTCTAATATTTCTTTAGAAATTAGTGGACTAGATTCTGCATTATCGTATTTATTTTCTTTCTTCTTGTTTAAGTACTCTAAAGTTGTTTCTATTTTTTCTACTGCCTTTTTAGCATTTGTGACCATTTCATCTATGTAGTCTTTAACAAGTTTTTCTTGTTGCTTTGCGATTCCGATTTTTTGTAATTCTGCAAGTAGCGTGTGATATTCTTGTTGTTTTGCTTTAAATTGTGATGCGTCTGCAGCTGATGTGAATTTCCCAGATTTATTTTTTTTGCTCTTTAGTGTATTAGTTTTGTCATTTAGTGCATTTAGTTCTGTTATTTCTTCCGGTGATAAATAATTCTGCCAATTCTCATCCATATCATCTTGATATTTTTTAGGTATTATTTTAAATGCTTGGACTGAATTTTCTATTAGTTCTTGTCCTTTTTCTTTTGCTAAGGCTAGTTGATCTTCAGCTCCTTTTAAATATCCTTGGCATGCTGTTGCATTTTTTATTGTATTGTCTTTTAGGAGACTGCTCATTTCACTAAATTTTCTTGTTGCAGCGTTAACTGCTTGCTCTAATTCATGCTTTGCTTTTGTTATCCTGTCAACATTGTGATTATTCTCATCCTGTGCATTTTGATTATCCTCTTTCCATCCTTTATTAGTCTCATCTTGTGTATTTTGATTATCATTTTGGTTATCATTTTGGTTATTTGGATTATGCATATTCTGTCTAACCCTATCCCACGCATTCAAATCTTTTGGTGTTTCTTGCTTTCTTCTTTCTAGCTCTTTTTGTATTGTTTCTGGATTTGATTTCCTTTGTACAAGTGCCTTCTTTAGTGCATCTACAAAAGGATCACCTTCTGTATTTTTGTTTAATTTTTGATTTCGTTCTTGTCTTCGTTCTCTGTCTATTTTTGTTATAAGAGCTTTTCGTATCCTTGTATTATGAGTCAATACGTCTACTATCAATCCTCGTTGTTCTGGAGTAGTGTTTTCTAAACCTTTTTCTAAAGTTTTATTTACAGTTGCATTACTTTCATTGCCATCAATATATATTATAGCTTTAGTTAAATTCTTTATTAAATTTGTTTCTTTATATTTTTGTAATATTCTAGTTAAATCTTGTTCAGTTATCGTACCATCATCTTGGAGAAAAATTTTCTCTAAGATTGCATTATTTAAGTTATTTACTTGCTCTCTTACTTTTTTTTCTGAAAAAGAAACATTTTTTAAGTTTGTGTTGATCTTATTTTCATCAAGTATAAAACCTACTAATTGATTACTTGACATTTTCTCTAATTGCTTAGATAATTCTTTTAGTTTATCTTTTAGTATTGCCTTACTGTATCCGCCTAATAA
>NZ_AKVZ01000039.1 GCF_000273745.1 Rickettsia australis str. Phillips | reverse complement strand
CCTTTATAAATTTTAATTGTTCTAATATATTCCCTTGTTGACTTAAAATGTCTTGTTTCCTTTGTGCATCGAGTTGCTCTAATGATAAAAGACGCAATGTTGCTTCTTCTTGACTTTCCTCAAAGAGCTTATTATCTAAGAAACCTCCTGTTTGTTGGTTTTTATTTGTAAACTGAGCTATATAAGGGTCTTTTATAAACTCTTGGTATATTTTTTTTGCGTTATCTAAGATTGAATCTTCTCTCTCATTAAACAAGGTAATAATGTTGTTCACATCAGTACTAGTGTCAAGGTTCTGAAGTGTTAATTCTTGGCGTATCAAATATGCTATTACTTTTGGAAATTGTATTATTAGATTTTGTTTCCTATCATTTATATCAATTAATTTAGCGTATCTTTTACCTAGGTCTGTAGTAGGGGGAGGCACTGCTGGTGTTTTTGTTGATGAGGAAGGTTTTTTACTGCTACTAGTGCTTTTTGATGACTCTGGTTGAGTAGTTTGTCCTCCACTACCAGTATTGTTTGATGACGCTGCTTGAGATGTCCATCCCGGTGGAGGTGGAGGAGGTGGTGGTGGTGGACCGCCGGCTGCTTCTGAACCGGTGGTAAATAAATTTATTGATATACTAATAACGAAAGAGTATATTAACAATACTGATTTTAATTTGCCTGTTATACTCATTACTTAACCTCAATGATTATTTTTAATATATAAACGAGGCGAATTATATAACATTTATTAATATTTATCAAGAAAAACATTATTTTTAATTTAACCTATAGGTTAAATTAAAAATATAGAACTTGAAAAATTTCCTACCATGTTTTTGTAAGTCCTCAAAGCCTATCCGTAAATTAGTTTTAATTAATAATTAAAGGGCCTTTTTACTGAATTATCCGTTAAAATTTGTTTACGGATAGGTTCTCAGATGCCGAATGTTTAATAATTGCTGCCGTTCCTTGGCTTATTTCCAACTTGTGTTGAAGTATACTCAACCACTAATAAACTAAAATCCTATAGTGGTTGAGTAATAGCTTTACAAATTGACTTTTAATTTAACAAGTCCTTGATGGCTTTGATATTTTCTATGAGTATAATAATTATACTCAAGTAGAACATTTATATTTTTTCTGCTCATAAGTATATTACTACCTATATTATATCCAAGCTTAGGTTGCTTCAGTATAATAATTGTTTCTTGTAATGTTTGTCCTTTAAAGGTCGCTTTTGCATTAACTTTTGTATTTTTATTATTGAAGTGACGCTCAATATTACCGTACAAACTTGGTGTTAATACTATATTATTTAGGGTCGCTATAGGCTTAAACACTATTTTACCGCCAATACTACTTTCAAAGGATTGATTTGATTTCTTTTGAATCATCAAATTTTCTATATCTACATTATATTCTTTGTAGTTGCTAGCTCTTGAATAATCGTATTTAAAACCGATATTAGGAATAAAATGTAAATCGTATTTTGTATGATATTTATAATTTAACAAGCTTTCAAAACTTAAATTATTGTTTTGATATTTTCCAATTATATTATTAATATTTTTAGATTTATTCTTAATATAATTATGACCGTAAGATGTTATAGCCTGTAATGAGAAACCTTTAATGAGTTCTTTTAGACCGTAAATGCTTAAAAGGTGACCGTTAACATCTATTGTTCCTAGTTTTTTATTATATTTAATTTGGGATTCTAAACGGCTATAAGCTATTCCGATAACA
>NZ_AKVZ01000038.1 GCF_000273745.1 Rickettsia australis str. Phillips | reverse complement strand
GATTCTTCTTCAGTTGTATTATTGCTTTCTTCTAATTCTTCATCAGTTTCATATCCTTTATCTTCTTCATCACTAGATCTTAAGTCTAGAAGTGATTTTTTATTATCTGATGATTTATCATTTTTGCTATCGTTAGAACTCAGTAACCTAGGTGATACAGCGGTTTCTGAATTGGATTCCTCTGACTTTTTATTACTATCTTCAGGTTGTGTATTATCCTTTGTTGAGGATTCGTCATTTGCATATTCGTTTTCTTGTTGGAATAATCGTAATTGTTTCGGATCTAAACGCCCTACTTTCTTTTCCTGGTTATTATTTTCTGATTGAACATCACTACCATATTTTTGTTCTAGTTCAGCAGACTCTGCTAGTAATTGTTCAACAAATAGAAACAATTTTTTATCTTTTGCTAACTCTAAAAGTTTGGATTTATAAATATTATGTACTTCTTGTCCTATTTCAGTTCTAGGACCTATAAAATCAGAGTTAGCAGTATTAAATGCCTCTTTTACCGTTTCTTCTGGATATTTTGTTAATTGCTGTGTATAAATATTATGTACTTCTTGTCCTATTTCAGTTCTAGGGCCTATAAAATCAGAATCAGCTGAAGTAAACGCCTCCGTTAATTTTTTACTAAGTATAATATCATCTTCAACATATTTAATAAATTCTTTATCTTTTGTTAATTCCAAAAGTTTAGAAGTATAAATATTATGTATTTTTTGTCCTATTTCAGTTCTAGGACCTATAAAGCTAGAGTGCATAGTGTCGACTGCTTCTTGGATTTTTGCAAAATACGTATTATTTTGATGAACTTTAGATAAATTTTTTGAATGCTCAAATGCTACTGATTCCACTATAGCTTTTTTAAACAAATCGGCATCAGAGTATTTTGCTTTATGTCCTGCTGATTTTTGTCCTGATAAAGCAAATTCTTTATATCTTACAGCTATATCTGAGCTAAAGTTATAAATTTTTGGAGTTATTTTAAAAGTAGATGTAGATGTATTGACATTTAATCTAGTAATTCTACTTATCCAATCTTTAGTAATCCCTAAAGTTGTGAGATAAGCTAATTCCGAATCTTTTGAACCGGACGGTGGCGGTGGCGGTGGCGGTGGTGGCATGTTTCCGGTATGGATGTGTTTTTTAGCTTTTTCTTGTGAGTACTCTTTAAGAGCTTTTAATATTATATTCATATTTAATTTACTAGCAAGAATTCTTACTTGTTCATTGCTCATACCTGTAAATGAAGGCAAAACTAATCTTAATTGATCTAAATTATTATTACCTTCTAGTTTGATAGTAGTAGCTTTTAAAAACTCTTTTAATAATTCAGGTTCTTTTTCCTTGACTATAGCAATAAACTCATTTTTAGGTAAATTTACTGTAATTAATTCTTCAAATTTTATTGTGCTTAAAATAGCTGTTCTTAAATCATCAAGTTTAGCCTGTGCTTGATCAGCGTTAATTGTTTTTCTTAAGTTGGTATCTTCTGTTATTAAAAAAGTAGC
>NZ_AKVZ01000037.1 GCF_000273745.1 Rickettsia australis str. Phillips | reverse complement strand
CTTCTTTAGCTTTTTCTGCGATTTCAGGGGTTGAAATGCTAAATAAATTTACAAGAGTTTTTTCGTCAGCTCCTTGGTTGGCGTATGATTCGGTTAATATTTGACGTATAACATTTGTAAGATCAGCTTGTCTTGTTATAAGCTGATCCTGTAAATCATCAGCTTTTTTACCTCCTGTCTCAGTTCTATATTCTGCATATAGTTTTGCATAAATTGTCTCTGGATCACTTCTTTCTGTGCTTGTTGCACTAGAAGCGGTAGGTTGTAGCAATACTTTTGGTTGAACAGTAGTATTACGAGTAAACTGAGTATATAATGAATGTATGTGAGAATATTCTGCTTGTAACTTATTTAAATCAAAATTGTTAGAGTTGCTAATAAAGCCTTGAGAATTTAATGGAGGAGGTGGTGGTTGCATACTCCCATTTAGCGGTAGAGGCGGCGGATTTGGAATACCACCATTTAGTGGTAGAGGTGGTGGATTCGGCATGCCGCTTTGTGTTTGTTCTAAATTATTTGCATTATTACCTACGGCTAATCCTAAAATTTTATTGGTTTCATTGGTTAGTGCATTATTATCGGATAATATTACTTTAATTACTGAATTTAATGCTTGTTTATTTACTGACTTGGCTAGTTTAATCATATCGTCTTTAGTTAAACTATCTATTATTAGTCCTTGATTTTTTAGTTCTATATTTATTGCTGCTACTATTTTCGGTGTTAAAATATATTCGCTTTTTACAATATATGATTGCATTTTATTTTTTAACTCTAATTGCAGAGCTAAAAATTTTTCTACTAAACTCTTATCTTTACTTGCTGCTAGTTTGATAAGATCTAATCGTGCCTTTTCTTCAAATTGACTATTAGATATATTTCGCGTTGCATAGTCTTTAATTCTTTCAGCAAATTTAGTTTTTTCTTCAGAAGAACTATTTTCTAATAATTCTTTTAGAATAGGTCTATTTGTAACGTCAATATTGGTCTTGAAATCTAATTGTCCCCTATCGTTGCTAAATAATACCCTTTGAATAGTATCATCATTAAAATCACTTAATATAGTAGTTACTGCTTCTTTTTTATAACTACTATCTACTTTAAGATTTAATGCTGCTATAGGATCTGTTTTAATAAGATTTTCAAATGCTCCAATATTTTCTTCTTGTTGTATTATTCTATTTATATTGTGTTGAGACTGCGTTAAATTACCCTTACTTTCTTTATTATTAAAGTGAGCTTTAAAAGTACTTATAGGATCAAAAAAATAGGATTGTTTCTCTTTTCTACCCGTGGGAACTCCCGAAGATGTTCCTGTAGTATTTGCACCTTGATTTGACATATACCAATTATCACTTTTGGTCTCGCTCTTTTTTTTTGAGCCTCCGGCAGACGGTTTAGTAGTATCATTGTTATTTAACAGCTGGTTTGCATTTATTCCCTCTGTTATTTGCTGTATATAAGAATTTGCTTTTATTGTCCCTATCTTAAATTCTTTCTTTAATTCTTCAACTTTAGGGATAATATTATTATCTATATAGTATGCTTTTTTATTAAGCATTTTCTGAGTTGCTATTGATGCAATATAGTTTGTTGCCTCACCTTTATCAGCACCAAACTTCTGCTCTAGTTCTTTTTCTGTAGGAATACTATTAGCAGCTATATATTGTGGCTTTTCTTTGTCCATAACTTTAAGTCTTATTGACTTAATATAGCCATCTCTATTATCATCACGAGATATACCAAACCTATTTTTTAACTCTTTTTCTGTAGGAATATGGCTATCCGCTATATATTGTCCTTTTGCGTTTTCCATAATTTCAGTTCTTATTGATACCACAAAAGATTCTGCATCATCTTGATCCATGTTAAGAGCAGTCTTTACTTCTTTTATTTCAGGGATAATATTATTATCAATATAATGTTTGTATTTAATATCTCTGTTTATTGAGCTGATATATAGATCGATTAACGCTTGTTTGTCTTTTTCTGCACGACGTACCTTTTGATCTTTTTCTACATTGTTGTCTATTTTGCTAGGGTCATAACTTATTCCAAGATTTGTTGCTGCTTCCATATCTGTAGGAACTATGCCTTGCTTAATATATTCTTGTTTTTTTGTATCAAAATACTGTTGTTTTATTCTTTCGATGTATAATAAAATTTCAGCTCTTGCTTGTCTTGCTTTATGTCTAGTTTTATCTAAAAAACTTGATAAATCTGTTTCCTTATACTTTATTCCTAGATCATCTTGTGCTTGAGTCAAACTAGGAATTAAGTTTGCTTCTTGCCATTTTTTGATTTTTTCATTTAGAGTAAAATCCTTCCAAATATTTTGTTGCTGTTTTGAATTGTGCTTTTGCCATGTCGGGGTTTTACTAACTAAATCCTTAAAGCTTGCCGCTCTAGCACTTGTACTTAAAAAGCTACTAGTCAATAAACAGATTGACATGAAAAAAGTTAAAACATATTTTTTTGAGTAGGAATTTTGTAATTTCATTCAAACCTCGATCAGTTATTATTTTTTTAAATATAAATGAGGCGGATCATATGATACATATTAATTTATGTAAATTATTAATTGTTAATTTATGTTAACTAATAAATTTTTTAACCAAAATGTGCTTAATACATCACATACTAATGGCATCTTACTAATAGCATCTTAATTTTTGGTAAATAAAATATGCAAATGCAATTTCACTTATATAACACTCTTAGCCGTACTAAAGAGGTTTTTAATCCTCAAGATCAAGCTAACATAAAAATGTATGTATGCGGACCGACTGTTTATGATAATCCTCATATAGGCAATAGTAGATCGGTAGTAGTATATGATTTACTTTATCGTATAGTTATAAAAATATTCGGCAGTAGAGCAGTAAAATATGTACGCAATATTACCGATGTTGACGATAAAATTATTGATAGAGCTGAACTACTTGGCATTACTATTAATGAGTTGACTGATAAAGTTACACAAGAGTTTCATAAAAATATGGCATATTTAGGTTGCATGCTACCGAGTATTGAGCCGAAAGCTACAGAGCATATTGATGTAATGATCGAAATAATAGAACGCTTAATAGCAAAAGATCATGCATATATTATAGATAATCATGTTTATTTTGATGTTTTATCAGCTCCAAATTATACGGAATTATCTAACCGAAATTTAGAAGAAATGTTTGAGGGAGTGCGTATAGAAAACAGCAAAACCAAAAAGCATCCACAGGATTTTGTATTATGGAAACCGGCAAAGCCAAATGAATCCGCAAATATGAATTTTGAAAGTCCTTGGGGGTTTGGTCGTCCTGGATGGCATATTGAATGTTCAGCCATGAGCTACAAATATTTAGGTGAGAATTTTGATATTCACGGTGGCGGAGCAGATTTAATCTTCCCGCATCATACTAATGAAATTGCACAAAGTAGATGTGCTTTTCCGGATTCTACCTATGCTAAATATTGGATACATCATGGCTTTCTAACGGTGAACGGTGAGAAAATGAGTAAATCTCTCGGTAATTTTATTACCGTAAGGGATTTAATGGATAAAAAAATTTCAGGAGAGGTAGTAAGATTATTCTTATTAAGTAGCCATTATAGGCGTCCACTTGATTATAATGATAAAGCTATAGAAGATGCTAAAAAGACTTTAGATTATTGGTATAGAGCCATAGAAAATATTAATGTACAAAAAATAAATTTACCTCACAATTTTATGCAAAGCTTACTTGATGACATGAATACGCCGCTTGCCGTTAAAATAATTAATGACTATGCTAAAGGTGTTTTTATTTCTAAAACTGAAAAAGAAAGGCAGCTTAACGCCTCTGTTATTATTACTTGTGCTAATTTTATTGGTTTAATGAATAAGACACCCCATGAGTGGTTTAATAGCGGTGTGGATGAACTCTATATGAATGAGCTTGTAAATAAGCGTTTGAAAGCAAAAAAACAAAAAAATTGGTTATTAGCCGATCAAATTCGTAACCAGTTATTAGAGGAAAAAATAATTCTAGAAGATAAACCTGATGGTACTACTATTTGGCGAAAAGAATAAAAGCTTGTAAATTATGCAATATACGTATATAGTTTGTAGGCTTATTGTAGAACGTCATTGCAAGGAAATTATGTAATAATTGACGCAGCAATCTCAGGATATTGTAATGAGATTGCCGAGCAGCCGTAGGGCTGCTCGCAATGACGGTTATGCAAAACTTAAGCAAAAAATTCACACGTAAGATATATGTTAGTTCATGTATAGAGCTGTCATACTAGTGCCTTGATCACGGCATCTAGTAAATATATGATAATAAGTTGTTTTGGGATCCTGTGGTCAAGCCACGGGATGACAAATATGCACAATATCTTACGGAGGTATAAACTAACAATTAGGAGCATTTAAAAATGTCAAACATATTATCTGTTAACATTAAAGAATTATTGGATGCAGGAGTGCATTTCGGTCATAAGACTTCACGTTGGAATCCTAAAATGGCGTCTTATATATATGGTGAACGTGATGATGTTCATATAATCGATTTAAGACAAAGCGCCGCTTTAATGAGTGTTGCTTTGAATACAATATATGAAACTGTAAAAAAAGACGGTAAAATATTATTTGTAAGTACTAAAATACAGGCCAGTGATATTATAGCGGAATATGCCGAAAAATGCGGACAATATTACGTAAATCATAGATGGCTTGGCGGTATGCTAACTAACTGGAAAACTATTGCGGGTTCAATAGAAAAACTAAATAAGTTAGAAAAAACCTTAGAAAATGAAGAAGCACTTATGGGTTATACTAAGAAAGAGATACTCGATATGAGCCGTAAGAAAGAGAAGTTACTTCTATCTCTTGCTGGTATTAGAAATCTTAATTCTAAACCTGATCTTCTAGTAGTTATTGACACTAATAAAGAGCATATCGCAATTAATGAAGCGGTAAAGCTTAATGTTCCTATAGTTGCAGTAGTCGATACTAATTCTAATCCTGATAATATAGATTATCCAATTCCGGGTAATGACGATTCTATAAGGTCAATAAGACTTTATTGTAGTTTATTTGCAGATGCAGCATTACAAGGACTTGAAGAATCAATGAAAGCTTCAGGGGTTGATATGGGTGCTATGCAGGAGCATACAGATAAGGCGTTAACTGCTAAAAATGTTTCTAAATTAAAACAAGCTAAAAAATTCTCTAAAACAAAAAATATTGATGAAGAGACAAGTACAGAATTTGAGCAAGCATTAAATGATACCGATGAAAATAAAAATTCTGATAATGCATAAATGTTGTTGTGTAGATTGAAGAACCTACTCGATGTCATCCCCGCGTAGGCGGGGATCCAGAAAAATAATTTTAATATTAATATAGACTCTACATAATTTTATAGAATAAAAGCTAAAAGTTTTTATCTGTTTTACTGGATTCCCGCCTACGCGGGAATGACATAAAGAGCAATTTCCATAGCTCAGACGATTAGGTATCTACTACACCCCAAATCAAATATAATAATTAAGGAGAAAGTAAGGTATGAGTGGAATAAATATAAGTGCTGTAGCGGTTAAAGAATTAAGAGAAAAAACCGGTGCAGGTATGATGGACTGCAAAAAAGCATTAATAGAAACCAGCGGTAATTTTGAAGAAGCTA
>NZ_AKVZ01000036.1 GCF_000273745.1 Rickettsia australis str. Phillips | reverse complement strand
TTGCAGTAATTGCAAAAACTATAGACACGCTAAAAACATCTAAAATGCAAAGCGGTAAATCAGTTGAAGAAGAGATTATAGAAAATATCGCTACAATCGGTGAAAATTTAACATTACGTCGTATGGATATATTAGAGATATCCGAAGGAGCAATCGGTTCGTACGTACATAATGAAGTTGTACCGAATCTAGGAAAAATTTCCGTATTAGTAGGTCTTGCGTCTAACGCAAAAGATAAAGCAAAACTAGAAGCTTTAGCTAAACAAATTGCTGTTCATGTAGCAGGCAATAACCCGCAAAGCATAGATGATTCAAGCTTGGATCAAGCACTCGTAGAGCGTGAGAGAAAAGTATTTTTTGAGAAAGCTAAAGAAGAAGGAAAGCCTGATAATATTATAGAAAAAATGGTAGAAGGTAGAATACGTAAATTCTTCTCTGAAGTTGTATTGCTTCAGCAAAATTTCTTATTTGATCCTAAACTTACTGTTGCGGAAGTAATTAAAAATGCTGAAAAAGAACTCGGTGCAGAAATTAAAATCGCCAAATTTATTAGATACGAACTTGGTGAAGGTATAGAATATGAAGAAAAAAACTTTGTCGATGAAGTCGCTGCTATTACGCAAAGTTAAGGGGTTTGTTTCATAGCTTCAATGTCGTTCCCACGTGGATACCAAATCATCATTGCGAGCATGTGTGTTGTGCAGACACAATTCCATCCTATCATCTCGCGATTTGAACGGTGTTGTTGCATTGCTCGATGTCATTCCTAGATCAAAGCGGGAATTCAAATTAGAAAGTATAAATATAACAAGTTTTTAAAATTAAAAGTTTGATTTATCTCACTTTTTTCTGGATTCCTGCTTTCGCTGGAGTGACATCGAGTAGGTTTTTCGAGCCATGCAACAAATCTCTACTTTTGTAGGGATAATATCTAATACTTTTTGAATCCACTCAGTGTCTCGTTACTCTCCTAAAAGTTCTATAGTCAATTCGCGTTCTAGGTGATCTATGTTTACACCACCTGCATTTTGTTGTACTAGTTTATGTCAATACTTATAGTATCCGCTACTTACCCCCGGTCAGGAATATAATTTACCGTTATAAACAGTTAAGGCTGGATACCGTTGGTTCTCAAAATTATAGGAGTATTTGGTAACGATAACCATTTTAGTTTTCCATCTCTATCATAACTTATCTTTAAATGAGCAGAATCAAAATTTTTCCCGTCTGAATCTTTTAAAACTAGCGAAAGATCAAGAGTTTCTCCTGTGTCTTGTGTAGTATCAGATAGCACAATGGAATGCTTTCAACTTAAAATACAAGCTTATTATTGAATCTTAACGTCAAAGAAGTGTTAATGACTGCTGCCCATGGCGATACCGCATTTATAACCATCTTCACGTTTAAATTCCCTTGTAATAATCTTACGCTCAGTATGTTAAGAAAATATAAATTTTTCTTTGCCGTCTCTAATGAACTCGCTAGACGGTCCTAGTACTTCTACTTTACCCGTAGTTAACTTATAAGCAGTTGAAAGAATTTTAGCACCGGTTTGTGCATCTTCTAAAATTTGTTTTCCTAATTTTTAAACTTTTTATATTTTAGCACTAGGAGAAACTTGCGCAGTAGAATCTAAAGATTCAGTGGTACTAGTAGTACTGTGAGGAGCAGGATTCCTTGCTATATAGGTTGTTTTACTTTCAGGATTGGTACCTAAAACTTCTATTTTTCCTGTATTTATCTTATAAGCATTTACCAAAATTTTACTTCCGACAGTTGTAAATTTTAGCACCTCTTCCACTGCTTTATAGAATACATAACTGGTAATTATTATTACGGCTCCTAAAAATTTGCCTTCTCCACTATCAGATGAATTTCCGTATTTTTTCCTTCTTTCTCTTGCCTCGATTTGATCTGTTGCCTGTTTATTTGCAATTTGACGTATAGTATCCGGATCTTGCATAATTATATCCTTCATGATTAAATAACTATTTAATCATGTCACAATCAAAAGTCAAATTTTATTTTTGAAAATTCTACTTTTATTAACTAGCCTTAGCTATGGAAGAAACTTCGTAATTACCTTCAAATATTCATCTAGGACTTTTTGGTTATTCTCAACAAATTTTAAAGCTTTTTCACGATAAGCTTTAAGTTCTAGAGAATTATTAGGGCTAAGGAGATATGTTAATTTGGTGAGTAAATCTTCACCGTTTTTGATTTGGATAGCTGCTTCATTTTGCAGTACGCCTTTAGCGATATCGGTGTTTTTACTCATATCGGGACCGAATATAATACAATTAGAGAAATATGCCGCTTCTAAAATATTATGTCCGCCTTGTTTAAAAGAACCGCCGATAAAAGAAATTGTAGCTACGGAAAAAAATAATCCCATTTCGCCGAATCTATCAACTATATAAATATCATTGCTTAAAACAGGTAAATCATTTTGTGACTTAGCGGTAGCGGATAAATTATGTGATTTACAATTATCGATAATGGATTTAACTCGCTCGGGATGTCTTGGAATTAGGATAATATAGCAATCTAAAAACTGCTCTTGTAGGTTTTTGATTATGGGTAAAATCACCTCTTCATCTTCAGGGTGAGTGCTAGCAAATGCCACCACTTGTCTATTGTCTAAATGTGAGCTTAATTTTGATAGCTCTTCTTGATTAACTGGAAGTTTTTCATTGGCAAATTTAATATTGCCTAAATTAATTGCATCTGATACGCCAAGTTCATTGAATTTTTGTAAGTCACGCTCGCTTTGCACAATAATTTTACTAAAATGTTTGAGGATAAGCTGAAAGAAGCTTTTTCTTTTTAGCCAAGCTTTAAATGATTTATCGGAAATACGTGCGTTAACTAACAGCAATTTACACTGCCTTGCTCCTTCATTAATAGTACACGGCCACAATTCCGATTCTATAAAAATACCTAAATTAGGTTGCCAATTTTTTAAAAACTTTCGAGTAAAAATAATATTATCTATCGGTAAAAATTGGTGAACTGCTATTTTAGGTAATTTGGCAGTTAATATTTTAGCGGAGCTGTTAGTCCAAGAAGTTACTAAAAAACGAATTTCAGGATAGCGTTTACTTATATTATATATTAATGTTAAAGCTGCCATAGACTCACCGACGCTAGCTGCATGGATCCATATTAAGAAGGAGTTGTCTTGTCGATACTTACCTATAGCAAAACGTTCTTGGATGCGTCTTATATCTTCTTTACCTATTAATAAGCGTATAAGAATTATGATAAAATAAACAGGCAATAATATAAAGCTTAAAGCATAATATAATAACATCATTTCTTTAAGTTCGCTGTTAAGCTTGTTAGTTGTTTTTCAAGGCTTATATGGTTTCGTATTTTATCATTTGTGAGTTCTAAAGGTGAGCCAACTATGATTTTAATGATACCAAACGGTAATGGTATTATTAATTTATCCCAACTTTTTAACCTGAAACATCTAGAAGTAGAACTGACTATAGGAATAAGTTTTTTGTTATATCTATAAGCAATTTCGGTAATGCCGCTATTTACTTTATATACCGGTCCTTTAGGACCGTCCGGTGTGACTATTATATTTGCACCTTGAGATAACTTACCTATAATATTACGTAAAGCTCCAATTGGATTTTTATTAGTAGAACCTACTATCACTCTGCAACCGAATTTTCCTACTAAATCGTTTAAAATTGCCCCGTCTAAATGCGGTGATATTAAAGCATAGATATTTCTATGTCCTATAAACATAGCCGGACTTAAGGCAAGCATATTATGCCAAAATGCAAAGATTACCCCTTGTTCGTTTAGGAATTTTTCCTTATTGCCGTTATCGTAAAAAATAAATTTCTGTTTTGATGTAAAATAAACAAAAAGCAAATACCAATATAGTAAAATAGTAATTATATTAAGTACGTATTTATTATTTTTTAAAAATTTTTTAAAAACTTTCCGCATGATTTGTTTTGCTGGTGTCATACCGCGGGCTTGACCGCGGTATCCATATAAAGATTTACATTGTTAATATTATTTCTTTTTTAGATACCGCGGTTAATCTGTGGTATGACAGCTTAGTACTATAAAGCATCACAAGCTCTCTCAATTCTCATACAAGCTTCTTCTAGCTCTTCCATAGAAGTAGCATAAGAGATTCTAAAATATCCCTCTAATCCGAAAGCGATACCGGGTACCACGGCAACTTTTGCTTCTTCAAGTAAATATTCGGCAAAATCATTACTATTGCTAATTATTTTTCCTGACTTAGTTTTATGTCCAAATATTTTATCGCATTTAACAAATAAGTAAAACGCACCTTCCGGCTTATAGCACTCAAAATATTTTACTCTTTTCAAAATTGATAAAGCAAAATCACGCTTTTTTTGAAAATTTAAAGCATTAGGCTTTATATAATCTTGAGGACCGTTTAATGCTTCAATAGCAGCCATTTGACTTATTGAACAAGGGTTTGAAGTACTTTGCGACTGAATAATAGTCATTGCTTTAATTAAAGCTTTAGAGCCCACGCCGTAGCCTATACGCCAACCCGTCATAGAATAAGCTTTAGATACTCCGTTTACGGTAAATATTCTCTCTTTTAAATAAGGTGCTATTTGGGCTAATGTATAAAATTTAAAATTATCAAAAATAATATGTTCATAAATATCATCGGACATTACGTTCACATGAGGATATTTTCTTAAAACTTTAGCAATATTTTCTAGCTCTTCAAAGTTATAGCTTGCACCTGTTGGATTACTAGGTGAGTTAATAATAAGCCATTTAGTTTTATCCGTAATTGAACGTTCTAAAGCTTCTGCACTTAATTTAAAGTTATTTTCAATTCCGCAATTTACAAAAACAGGTGTGCCTGTGCTAAGTGCAACCATATCAGGATATGAAACCCAATAGGGTGCCGGAATAATTACCTCATTCCCTTTATCTAAGGATGCCATAAATAAATTATATATAACTTGTTTACCGCCGGTACTTACTATTATTTCATCAAGTTCGTAATCTATACTATTTTCACGTTTGAATTTGTCTTTTATTGCTTGCTTTAAAAGAGGCATACCCTCAACGTTAGTATATTTAGTAAAGCCGTCTTGAATCGCTTTAATCGCCGCTTCCTTAATATTGTCAGGCGTATCAAAATCAGGCTCACCTGCACCAAGTGCAATAATATCAACTCCCGATTTTTTAAGTTCAATGGTTTTCTTTACAACTGCAAGGGTTGGTGACGGCTTTATAGAATTTAGTCTCGTAGAAATAATTGACATAATTTTGAGTCCGTATTAATGAGGTAGTTTGATGTCATTCCTGCGACAGCAGGAATCCAGAGTAAAGCGAGCTTTTAAAAAGCCTTAAAAGTACTGGATTCCCGCTTCCGCGGGAATGACATTAATAATAAGCGATAATACAGCAATTTTAATCGCAATAAAATTATTTTATTTAAAAATTTATCAAGATATGCTTTATTATAGTAAGTAATATTAATTTAGTAATTAAACTATGCTCGGTAAAATAAAAGAAAAAATCAAACATTATTGCTTAACTATAATAAATATACCGAATTTTATTAAGAATAAAATTTTAGAATTTAGAAAAAATATAAGTGATTGTAAATATAAATTCTCTCATTTAGCAGAAACTAATTATCAGCTTGGACTTGATCATTTATATAGAGGTAATTTAAATGATGCATTGCTTAGGTTTAAACTAGTCGATAAATTTTTTAATCCTAATGATTCTAAAGTATATTATCGACTCGGATGGGTTTATTTTTTAAAAAATAATTACAGACAAGCTATAGAATATTTAGAACAATCTAATGAACAATATAAAGCTATATTTATAAATTTTTTGAAAAATTATCAGGATATTACTGACATACCTCAAGAAATTTGGGGAGAATATCATGATTTAACTGCACAATATTATCCTACTATTTTTAATAACGATAAAAATATCCATCTCCCGTATAGGTTTGTTAATGATACACTCAAGCAGATATCTGATTTACCGGATAATTATTCTATTTTGGAACTTGGAAGTAATATAGGGCTGGTAGGTTATGAAATACAAAAACGTTTTCCGGAAAATTTTACTTTAACCGGTGTAGAAATTTCTACTTTAATGAATGATTTACAAGAAACATATTACCCGAACACTAAAATTTACGATCAAATATATAATATTGCTATCGATGAATTTTTAAAACAAAACACTAATAAATTTGATATTATTTTGAGTTTTTGCGGATTATCGTTTACTAACAATTTAATAGAATATTTTAATTTAATATACTCATCTCTTAGTGCACAAGGGTATTTTGCCCTTTGTTTACCGAACGCCGCGAAGACGCAATTCTCAGTAAAACGCAAAGAATTTATTTTTAACTTGAATGAAATAAATAATTTTTTACAAAAAAATAATTTTACTATATTCACTTCGGAAGAAATAATACTAGCAGAACACAATAAATATAGTATTATTGTTTGTAAGAAAATAACATAAATCAATGAGAATTTTAATTATACTATCTATTATGCTATGCTCATTATTCGCAAGAGCTGATCTTGAATATGTTGATAATGACATATATAACTATAATGGTGGAAGAAATGAAAACTGTTGCTTGGAAGTTTATGATCCATACGAAAAATTTAACCGTAAAGTGTTTGCATTTAATTCTGTACTAGATTATATAATATTGCGTCCTTTAGCGATAGGTTATAAGAATATAACGAATGATTACGTAAAAGCACGTGTTAATAGTTTCATCAGTAATGTCGATACACCGCTTACGGCGATAAATTACGTGCTTCAGTTAAATTACGATAAAACTATGAAAAGCGTTTGGCGGTTTCTCATTAACACGACGCTTGGCATAGGCGGTTTATTTGATGTGGCAGGTAAAGTAGGTTTGCCGTCTGAACGTCAAACTTTCGGTAGTACCCTTGCACATTATGGAGTTGCCCCAGGTCCTTATTTAGTATTGCCGATAATCGGTAGTACTAACGCAAGAGATATGACGGATTCGGTAGTTACTAATTATGCTCTTAATCCATTAATGTACTACACTCACAATGATTTTGACTTAGGGGTACTAGCAGTTAGTAAAATAAACAATCGATATGTGGTATTACCGTTTAGTGATTATGTGATGA
Source organism: Rickettsia australis str. Phillips (assembly GCF_000273745.1). Lineage (GTDB taxonomy): Bacteria > Pseudomonadota > Alphaproteobacteria > Rickettsiales > Rickettsiaceae > Rickettsia > Rickettsia australis. Next base: position 582 of record NZ_AKVZ01000036.1, on the reverse strand, counting down.
AGAATTCTACCGATCCTTATGTGGCTATTAGATCAGCATTACATCGTGTTCGTGAAGCATCGGTTCAATATCCTGAAAATTTTAAATGTCCTAAACCCAAGAATTAATTAAATTAACGAGGATTATATGCAAAAAATTATTACAGGTTTGTTTTTATTAGTTATGACGTTTTCCGCTTATTCTAGCGAGAAAGTGCCTGCTGGTTTGAATGATTACGTTACTAATTTAGTAAATGAAGCTTCTAGTATATTAAACGATAGTAAGCTATCTGAGCGAGTAAAAATTGCTAAAGCACGTGAGTTAATGTCTCAGAACCTAGATTTTGATTGGATGGCTAAATATACATTAGGTAGAAACGGGATAAAAACTTTATCAAGTGGGCAGGTTCAAGACTTCATTAAAGTTTACTCTAAATATGTTACTAAATCTTATACTGATTTAATAAAAGATTATAAAGGTGAAAAGCCTAAAATAGTAGGAGTTCGTCCTTTAAGCTCAACCGATTTTATGGTTGCTATGAATATCATTAGTAATAAAGAGCAAGACCCTATTAAAGTAGAATATCTTGTACGTGAAATGAAA
>NZ_AKVZ01000035.1 GCF_000273745.1 Rickettsia australis str. Phillips | reverse complement strand
ACTGTTTTAGTGTTCGTAATGGCTTAGTGCTCCTGATTAAACTTAAATGATTCAAGTTTGATCACCAAGAAATTGGTGATCAGGGAGTTAGAAACACCGTCAACAAGAACAGCTGAGTAGTTTTTAGGCTTAAAGTCTAAGCCCTGAACATGACTACTACCTCCCCGACCGTAAAATATCGAGGAATAAACCAATTTAACGGTGGTTTTACCGCTTGTTGATGGAGGTTTCTACACTCCAGAACAACCTTAGCTGTTCCAAGATGATTCTAAGCAAAACTTTAAACAAGTCAATATGATTATTGATTTCAAAAATTGGTATTGCTCCCATGAATGCCAAATCGTCATTGCGAGGAACGAAGCGACGTGGCAATCCAGAAAAATAATTAAAAAAATTCTGTAAATCAGAATTTTTTACTGGATTGCTTCGTCGAATTACTACGTAATTCTTCTTGCAATGACGATTAGATATCCACGCAACAATGCCATGCGGGAATGACATAAACTGATCCATGCAACAAAAGATTAAAGCGAATAGTGGGTTATCAACTCGCATTATTATTATAATACAAGGCTATCATTAGAATCGTTTACTGCTAGTCCTACAAGCATTATATTCTCCATTCTCGTCATATAGTCACAAGTTGTAAAATAACCTGAATTTATTAATACTTCTTTTTGTTCAGCTGTGATATCAAAACTTAAAGCTGATATATTATGATCATCAATAAAAACTGTTCTATCATGATTCTGAAAACAACTTATCAAGTCAGAGCTTGTGAGAACTTCAGCTAATGCATATAGTTGATCCAAACAGTAGTAGTATCCCCACACAAACGGTTTAGGTTCTGTGCCATTCTGATAAGCTTTTAATATTTCCTTATTGATTGGTTTAAACCCAAGAGTTTTATAATTTTTATTATCTGTTTGAGGAAGGCTTCGTGCCGCAGTTTTATCATCAAACACCTCAACCGGGTAATTATTCGTAACTCCACCATCCACATATGTTGAAACTACTCCTTGAACAGTTGTTTGTACGGACTGAAAATATATAGGAAAAACACTATAAGCATGTACGAATTTTACGACTTTCTTATCAGGAGCATTTTCATAAGATAGAATTTCTGGAAATTGAGTACTGAGATTAGTATTACTACATATAAATCTATACTTGTTTTTTGACTATCATGTAGCTGTTTAAAAGTAATATCGTGGTCAAATCCCTTGTCTTTTATTAATGCCTTTAGAGCCCCTGCATATGCTATGACTTTTACTCCACCACCTGCAAAGGCTAAGTTATTTATTTCTAACATTTTCAATACCTTGATTTAGTTAATATAATTTAGGCTTTATTAAGAGAAATTAGATTATTAATATTTTGTAAAAATTGATAAGATTTGTACTAAAATAGAATATATTAATTTAATTCTTCTTAATAAAACGTAAATTAATATTTGTGACTTTTATAAACTACACTATTAATAGTTGCGTGGATCAATTTTACCTCTATCATCCCGTGACTTGACCACGGGATCCAGTTAAAAATGCTAAAATTATTAGTATTTTTATTGTTTTTATGGACTCCGTGTTCAAGCTACGGGGTGACACAGTGGGTTTTTACCGGTCCACGCAACAACGGCTCCTCACAATAACGATACCATTCTTTACTTAGCAATACCTTTTATGCTACCTGTAAATTTTGTTGCATAATAAAACTATCACTTATATACTGTCGCTAATGATTAATTTGCTTAAAGTTTAATATGGTAAGTAGTAATTTTTATAAAAATCTAGGACCACGAAAACTAATGGCAATTATAGATTTTTTACACGATATTATAGAACCTCCTAAGGTTCATGAAGATATAGCTATTCATGATATTAAAATTCTACAAGAAGCATCTTCAAACGACATTAGCTTTTTAAGTAATCATAAATACTCCGAATTTTTAAAAACTACTAAAGCTGCTGCTTGTATAGTGCCGAAAAATTTTACGGGAGAAGCAAATCCAAATACTGTTTTAATACATGCTGAGAATTCATATTTTGCTTATGGCAAATTAATAGATTTTTTCTATGCTCCTATTAAATCATACCCTGCTAAAATAATGAAATCCGCTATTGTTGCAGATTCGGCAACTATCGGAAAAAATTGTTATATAGGTCATAATGTAGTTATTGAAGACGATGTTATTATAGGTGATAATAGTATTATAGAGGCCGGAAGTTTTATAGGTAGAGGCGTAAATATCGGCAGAAATGCTAGAATAGAACAACATGTTTCAATAAATTATGCAATTATAGGCGACGATGCATTCATACTCGCAGGGGCAAAAATTGGACAAGACGGGTTTGGGTTTTCTACCAAAAAAGGCGTACATCATAAAATATTTCATATAGGAATAGTTAAAATCGGCAATAATGTTGAAATTGGTAGCAATACTACTATTGATAGAGGTTCGCTTCAAGATACTATTATAGAAGATTTATGCCGCATAGATAATTTAGTCCAAATCGGGCATGGCGTAAAAATAGGTAAAGGCTCTATTATCGTGGCACAGGCAGGTATAGCAGGAAGTAGCACGATCGGTAAATATTGTGCTCTTGGAGGACAAGTAGGAATCGCTGGACATCTAAATATAGGCAACGGGGTACAGGTAGCGGCACAAGGCGGTGTTGCACAAAATATAGAAGCAGGTAAAATTGTTGGTGGTAGCCCTGCAGTTCCTATTATGGAATGGCATAGACAATCTATTATTATGAAACAATTAGTAAAGACCTCTAATAGCAAATTAAAAAAGTAGTTTGCTATTGAAAAAATACTGAGTCATCATTGCGAGGATGCGTAGCCGACGCAGCAATCTAGAAAATAATTAAAAAAATTCTGATTTACAGAATTTTTTAACTGCATTGCTTTGTCGAATTACTGTGTAATTTTTCTTGCAATGAAGGAAAAACCGTTCCACGTAATAATGCCCGCTCGCAATGACAGAAAATTTACATTAAAGAAGAGACCTAAATAAATGATCATAGATATTACCGAAATCATGGATTTAATACCTCATCGCTATCCATTTTTATTAGTAGATAGGGTACTTGAAATTGACCTTAATACATCAATATTAGGTATTAAAAACGTTACTGTTAACGAACCGCAATTTACAGGGCATTTTCCGACAAAACCTGTTATGCCGGGCGTTCTAATGGTTGAGGCTATGGCACAACTTGCTGCTATATTAGTTGCTAAATCTTTAGATTCTACTAAAAATAAAGAAGTGTTTTTAATGGCTATTGAAAATGCAAAATTTCGTAGAATCGTTCAACCCGGGGATACTATGCATATCCACGCTGTTATTGATCAGCAAAGAGCTAACGTATGGAAATTTTCAAGTACGGTTACGGTTGAAGGTGAAATGGCTGCAGAAAGTAAATTTACTGCAATGATTAAAGATAAATCATAGGAAAAAGTAGTGGCAAATAACATCCATACTACAGCTATAATTGCAGAAGGTGCAAAGCTCGGTAAAAACGTAAAAATCGGACCGTATTGTATTATAGGTCCTAAAGTTGTACTTCATGATAATATCGAGCTAAAATCCCATGTAGTGATTGAAGGGATTACCGAAATAGGCAAAAATACCGTAATCTATCCTTTTGCATCAATCGGTCAACCTCCGCAAATCTTAAAATATGCTAATGAGCGATCAAGCACGATAATCGGCTCTAATAATACTATTAGAGAATATGTTACGGTACAAGCAGGAAGCCAAGGCGGCGGAATGATAACAAAAATAGAAAATAATAATTTGTTCATGGTCGGTGTTCATATCGGTCATGATTGTAAAATCGGTAATAACGTAGTATTTGCTAATTACGTAAGCCTAGCAGGTCATATTGAGGTAGGTGATTATGCAATAATCGGTGGATTATCGGCAGTTCATCAATATGCTAAAATCGGCAAATATTCGATGATTGGCGGGCTATCACCGGTCGGAGCAGATGTAATACCGTTTGGGCTTGTAAGTAGCAAACGTGCGGTGCTTGAGGGTTTAAACCTAATCGGTATGAATAGAAAAGGATTTGATAAAGCAGAGTCTTTAAGTGCTTTAAAAGCTATCAAAGAAATCTTCTCAGGTGAAGGTAATTTTGCTGAGCGTATAAAACAAGTTGCCGAGAAATATAAAAATAATTCTATAGTAATGCAAATTATCGATTTTCTTAATCAAGATAGTAGTAGAGCATTTTGTCGTTTTGAGAAGTAAATTTATAAGTAGTGCAAAACCAACTCTATGTCATTCCTGCTTTCGCAGGAATGACATAGAGTTGGTTTTGCGAGCCATGCAACAAGACCGCAGCCGTGGTTGCGTAGCAATCTCATCAAATATCCTGAGATTGCTTCGTCAAAACTTACAGTTTTTCCTCGCAATGACGAAACATTTTTTCTTGTAAAGAATTTTGGCGTAAACGAGTTTTTAAGCTCTTAAAATCCACTATTTCTGCATTTTGATTATGCCGGCTACATGCAAAAATATATTTCTGCTCTCCTTTGACTTTTTGAATACATTGTCCGCAAATCCCTTTCATCATACATTGCATCGATGAATTAACGCTAACTATTAGCTCCGTATTCTCATCGAATATTTTTAACTCTCGTAACTCTTCAGCTATTTCAGGTGAATCATTAATTATTACTATATCTACAGAAGTTAACTTACGATTTTTTATATCAGGATAGGTAACAAATATAACTTCATTATTATTTTCTTTTAGAACTTTTAATAAACCTATATTGCCGGCTTCGGAATCAACAATAATTATTTTTTTATTTTGAGGTATTTCTAGCGGCAAACCTGTCGGTCCCATTAATACTACTTTCTCATTTTCGGATAATGTTTTACATAAGCTAGTAGACTTACCGACTTCATAAATTACAAATCTAATTAAACCTTTTTCTACATCAATATCTATAGGGCTTAAGGCTACCGGCTCTATTAACTTAGAAGCATCTTCAGAATAATTTTGTAAGCGAAAAAACTGTCCGAACTTAAAATTTTTAGCAGCAAGCGGCGAGTGAATTATCAACTCAAAAGCTTTATCATCTAGAATATTTATTTTATTAACCCTAGAAGTCAGCAAATAATCAAGCTGCGTTATAAAGTCTTTGTAACTACCTTTAAAGCTAGGATTATTATTTATAAGCCTTTTGTTAATAGCGTCATACCCTTCTTTGCTACTGGCAAGAGCTTTCACTACACTACCAGAATATTTAGGATTACAATCACCGAAATAACTATATTTATTTTCATCGAATTGAGTGTTATTTTCTATACCGATTGCCATAATCACGGTTTTGGCTTTAAGTACCACAGTGTCATACCGTGGCTTGACCATGGGATCTAGAAAATAATTATTACAATGTGCTTCTTGATGGATCCTATGGTCAAGCCACGGTATGACACTGAATTCTACCCCTTCCACATGACCGTATTTATCAACATTAATCCTTAAAGGTTGCATATTTTCTTTAAAATCAACACCAAGTGCTAATGTATATATTAACTCCTCGTGATTTAATTTATACGCCGGCGAATCTTGTAGTTTTCCACGATAATAAACAGTAGCTCCTCCAAGCTTATTAAAAACCTTTCTTAATTCTTCATTATTCTTAACTTCTTTAAATAATCTTGCATGAGCAATAAATTCTTCAGCTATTTCTTTATCTTCTTCATCTAAATCTTTTTCTATATAATCTTTAGCAAATTCTTCTACTTGCTTTTTATAGTAATATAAACTTTCTGTTGCTGCATCTAAGGAAGTAAGACCACCGCCTATTATCGCAATCGGCATCCTAATTAGCATATTAGTATTAGAATTTTTCAAAAATGCTCCTCCGCTTTGCAAAGTCATTAAGAGATCAGAAGCCATTTTTACACCTTTAGCTTCAAAATTTTCTATCTCTAAAACTTTCGGCTGACCTGCTCCAACGCAAAAAGCTATATGGTCAAAACCTAAATCTAGAACTTGTTTTTTCGTTATATTAAAATCTAAAGCTACTCCGTCATAATATTTGAAATTGTTATTTCTCTCTAATATTAACCGCAATATATCAAGATTGTTTTTATCCCATCGAACGGTAATCCCATATTCTACTACCCCCCCAAATCCTCTCGGTATTCTTTCCGATAACAAATTTTTATATTCATGCCAAAATTTTATAGGCTTATAAATGTCAAAAGATAAAGGTGCAATTTTAAGACCGTCAATAGCCGTGACATTGTGACCTGATCGTAATAAATAATAGCTAAGGCTAAAACCTGCAGGACCAAGACCGGTAACTAAAATATTATAATTAGTAGATTCTTGTGGTAGAGGTGCATAAATATTAAGCGGATTCCAACGAGTAAGAAGTAGATATATCTCTAAACCATAAGGTAATTTAAGCGTTTCTTCTAAAATATTTGTTTCTATTAATGGGATGTTTACCGGATCTTGCTTTTGATAAATACAAGCTTTAGAGCAATCATTACAAATCCTATGACCCGTTGCCGCTACCATAGGATTATCAATAACAATGATTGCAAGAGCACTTAGATTAAAACCCTGTGCTTTAACATAATTCATTTCGGAAATTTTTTGTTTTAACGGGCAGCCACCGGTTATCATCCCGTGGCTTGTCCACGGGATCCAGTCTTTTTTAATTTTTTCTTGGATCCCGCGATCAAGTGGCGGGATAACACTTATCCCTTTGGAGCAGGAATCCTTACCCTGTTTATGACAATAAATACAATAATGAGAATCGTTTAAGGCTTCATCTAGATTTAAAAAAGAATCTGTATAGTCAAAATCTACTCTCTCATTTTTTTGATATTTTAATATTTTTTTATCATCTATTAGATTTTCTTTATCTAGTTTTTGAGGGAGGTTGAATAGGATGTCATCGTTCCTTATGTCATCCCCGTGAAAACGTGGATCCAGACTTAATTTTTCTAGATTCCCGCTTTCGTGGGAATGGCACAATGAAGAGGAATGACAGTGATCATAAACCCTGCACGCTGCATACCTAGTTGCTATGTCTAATTCTTCTGCAAAATTCTCTTCATCCTGTTGCCATATAATAATTTGCTTCGCAAATTCTCTAGAAGTGAAATTCGTACCTATTAAATAGGTTAGCTTTAAATACACATCTTCAAAATCAATATCTTTTATTTTTTCTGGTGGATATTTTTTTATGGCAACACGCTGAACAAATTTTCTTTTACATTCATAAATAATATCAAAATCTTTATGTTTCAGTCTTGATATCGTTATTTCTTTTGAAATACAAAATAACTCTGCTAAAAAATCATCTAACTGAGGAGAAATTTTTAGCAAAAATTCGGAATAATCTTGTGGAATAATGGAGAGAGGAGTTGATCTAAATAACATTAAATCTTTATGCAGAGATTTATCGGCTTTAAAGAGATAATCTAAAAATATTTGATCTAATTTTTTAAGTCCGGTTAAATCTAATTCATTAAAATCTAGATTAAAACCAAGTTTCATAAATAATAAATAACTCTTTTAGAAAATTGTCTATAAATTAAATAACTGAAACAAACAGTAATGAATGCGACTATAACGGACTTAACTATTAACATCATATCCGGTAACGTTCCGTCAATCACCAACGCTTGTACGGGTCTTATAACTAAAAAGAACGGATTAAATTCAAAATATATTTTTTTAGATTCCGGAATTAGTGAATAAGGATAAACTATCGGTATACTCCAATAAATAACTCCAAGAATAACACTCAACATTTGTGGTATATCTCGAATATACGGCGTTAAAAATGCTACTGCGATAGAACTGCTAATCACACATATTATTAATGGCAAAATTAATATCGGCATAAATATTATTTGCCAAGAAAATTTTTCTGGAAATAATAAAATAAAAGCAAAATACATTGCCGAAAATGAACAAATTAAAGTATATAATTGCCCTAAACTATCCGCAACAGGAAAAAAAGTCTTAGAAATTCTAACTTTTTTTATTATTTGATCACGTGTAACTAAAGAACTTGAACAAATCGTTAGGCTGCTTACTATAAAACTCCATAAAGGAATACCGCCGACTAAGTTCATTACCATAAATTCTCTCGGTTGTCTTAATAAAAAACCGAAAAAATACGAAATTACCATTATGTGAATAAAAGGCTGAATTAAAGCCCATAAAGAACCTAAAAAAGAATCCTTATTTTGCCTAATTATAGAAGCTTTAACTAGTAATGCTATTGCCCGCCAGTATTTTTTAGAAAAAAAATACCTTATCATTTATAAATTCCCTTGTTGTTGGTTATAGATTTTAAACATTTCCGATGGTGTACCATCACCTATAATATTGCCGTCTTTTAATAAAATACATCTTTTGCAATTATCTTTTATAATTTCTTCTTGATGACTTACTATTATTGAAATAGGGGTATTTTTAAATTTACTTTTCATTAAATTAATAGATTTTTCTATAAAACGGCTATCTCCTGCCGCAAAAACTTCATCAAGTAATAGAATTTGGGGATTTTGAAATATTGATACAGAAAAAGCAAGTCGTGATAACATTCCTGAACTATAATTTTTTATCGGTAAATCGATTTTATTACCTAGTTCCGAAAAATCTATAATCTCCTTTTCAATTTTCCTGCTATATTTATCTAACATATTATTATATAGCATCAACATTTTTATATTTTCACGACCGGTTTGTTCCAGCTCAAAACCGACTCCCATATCTATAATTGCAGCAATATCTCCATGAACTTTAACCGTACCGGATTTTAACGGATATATTCCGGCGATTAGCTTCAAAAGAGAGCTTTTTCCGGAACCGTTACTTCCTATAAAAGCTATTTTTTCTCCTTCTTGGCAAGAAAAGTTAATATCGTTTAATATAGGTATATTTGGAGAAAGAGAAACACCTTTTTTTAAGAAAAAATGCTTTAAACCTTGAGCTCTTTTATGAGTATTTATACCTTCTACATGACCATTTGTTATTTCTATAAATACTTTTGAATGGCTAAGTGACATAACTATTAAATAGATTTATTAATCCAATCTAAAAGAGAGTTTTTTTGCTGCAAACCTATTTTAGTATCTTTTTGTTCACCGTTTTTAAATAACATTATCGTTGGAATACTACGAATACCGTATTCTGAAGAAATGTTAGGATTTTCATCAATATTCATTTTAAGTACTTTTACTTTGCCTTTTAATTCTTTACTGATTTCATCTATTATCGGTGTTAACATTTTGCATGGTCCACACCATTCTGCCCAAAAATCAACCAGTACCGGTAAATCCGATTCTAATACTTCCTTTTTAAAAGAGCTATCCGTTACGTTATTTGCCATTTTATCCTCTATGTGTTGCGTGATGATGCTTCTCTGTTGTCATCCCGCGACTTGATCGCGGGATCCAATAAACATCTTAAAATAATTAATACTATAAATTATTTTTTTGGATACCGTGGTCAAGCCACGGTATGACCTAGAGCACATTTTGCTTCGTCAAAATTTTCAATTTTTCCTCACAATGACGAAGTAATACAAGAAATTATAAATTACTCACCTCTACTTGTAAATAATGAAAATCTTTTTATTTATTATATTTATTTTTTCTATTATAATATATCCGCATTATTAAAGCTGCTGTTTCCTCTATTGATCTAGTTGACACGTCAATCACCGGCCAGTTTCTTTGATCACAAAATTTTCTGACTTCTAGACACTCTTTTTGTACTATATTAAAATCTGTATAGCTTTTATTTTCGTTAATTTGCAATAAATTTAACCTAGCTTCTCTTATCTCTATTAATCTATTTGGATTAATGACGAGCCCTACTACTAATTGATCTATGTCTTTTTCTATAAAATCAGGAAATGGACAATTATAAACATAAGGAATATTGGCAGCTTTTAGACCGTTATACGCTAAAAATACGGAAGTCGGTGTCTTAGAAGTTCTAGAAGGACCTATTAATATTATATCGGCCTCCGATAACTCATTAAGCATTTGTCCGTCATCATGTCTTATGGCGTAATCTATAGCATTGAGCGTATCAAAATAAGTTTTATCGAATTTATAATTGTAATTCTGTTCTTTTTCTATTTCAATACCTGAAAAAACAGACATTTCTTTAATAATTTTACCTATTACGGAAATACATGGAATTTTTAATTCATAGCAAAATTTTGTTAAAGCTTTTCGAAGTTCTTGATCAGCAATCGTGTATAATACTATCCCGTGTTTAGATTCTATTTTACTTAATACTTCATTTAGCAATTCCAAATTTCTAATCATTGGCCAATGATATAATTTTGGTTTTACGGAAGTAAATTGTGCAAGAGCAGAATTTGCTGCATATTTTGCAGTTTGCACGGAAGAGTCTGAAACCAAGTGAATAATTAGCTTTGTCATACTTTACACATGTAATTGTGGATAAATTTTTTAATAACTTATTATTTTTCCTATTAAAGTCTATTAAAAAATTTCCTCAAATCCTTATTAAATCAAGTAAATCTAGTGTATTTTTTTTAAATAAATAGTTTGTGGATAAAATTGTGAATAAATATTATTTTTCTTTGAAAAAATAGTCTTTTCTAAGCTATAAATGAATTTTACACTTAATTATCCACTTGTATAAATTCATTATAAACTTATGTGAATAATAATTAAAAATACCTATATTTTTAAGAAAATTTTAATGAAAATCTTGTTGATAACTCTGTTTAAAACATTTAATCTACATAATTCTGTTTACATAAACAACAATAATAAATATATTTTATTTTAATATTTTTAGTAATAGTATGAATCAAATTTCAAATCCGTTAAAAGGAAATAATAATAAAATACCTATTTGGTTTATGCGTCAAGCAGGCAGATATCTGTCAGAATATAAAAAAGTAAGAGAAACAACAAAAAATTTTCTAGATCTTTGTTATGATGTTAACAAAGCAACGGAAGTAACATTACAACCGATAAAACGTTATGGATTCGATGCAGCTATTATTTTTTCTGATATATTAGTTTTACCTCATGCTTTTGGATGGGAAGTAGATTTTAAAGAAAATATAGGACCTATATTAAAGCAGTTTAAATCACAAGAAGATTTTAAATATCTACAAAGCAATCCGAATAATAAATTAGAGAAAGTTTATGAAATAATAAAAAAAGTAAAAGAAGGCTTAACTTCCACCACTTCTTTAATAGGATTTGCAGGTAGTCCTTGGACAGTCATGAGTTACATGCTAGAAGGAAAAGGAAAACAGGATTTTAAAACGAGCAAAAAATTTATATATGAAAATAAAATACTTGCTAAAGAATTATTAAATTTTATTACGGAAAAAACAGCTGATCATCTTATAAATCAAGCAAAATCGGGAGCAGATGTCTTAAAGCTTTTTGATTCATGGTCAGGAGTACTTGCAGAAGAGGAGTTTACTGAATTTGTAATAGAGCCGACAAAAAAGATTATACTGAAAGTAAAAGAAGTTTTTCCAAAAACTCCTATGATTGCTTTTCCTAAAGGAGCGGGATTATTGTACGAAAAATTTATAAAAGAAGTACCCATAGATATTTTAGCTGTAGATCAAATGGTTCCTCTTGAAAAAATGAAAGAGTGGAGTGATAAAGTAATAGTACAAGGTAATTTAGATCCTGTTGTATTATTAACTAATAAAGAAATTATCAAAGAAAAAGCTTATAAAATTCTTCAGGCAATGAAAGGAAAGAATTTTATCTTTAATTTAGGACATGGTATTTTGCCTAAAACACCTCCGGAAAATGTAGAATTTTTAACAGAGTGTATTAGGTCTTGTGAATAAAAGAAGAAAAATAGCAATAGTACTTTTTAATTTAGGAGGTCCAAAAGACCTTAAATCAGTAAAGCCTTTTCTGTTTAATCTATTCTATGACAAAGCTATAATTAATCTACCGAATCCATTACGATATATTATTGCAAAAATAATTTCTATCACTAGAGAGAGAAAATCTCAAAAAATTTATTCTTTAATCGGTGGTAAATCTTCTTTACTTAAGGAAACAGAGGAACAGAAATTAGCACTAACCGAAAAGTTAAAGCAACTTATAAAAGAAGATTTCGCTATTTTTATAAATATGAGATATTCAGCACCATTTGCTAAAGAAGTAATAGGTCAAATAAAAAGATATAATCCGAGTGAAATAATATTATTGCCTCTATATCCTCAATTTTCAAGTACTACGACAGGATCATCGGTTAAAAATTTTTTACAAAACCTTGATATTGATATTCCAATTAAAACAATTTGTTGTTATCCTCTAGAAGAACATTTTATAAAAGCCCATGTTTCATTGATTAAGGCAAAACTCAACGATAAAAATTTTCGTATATTATTTTCTGCTCACGGGTTACCCAAAAAAATAATAAAAGCAGGTGACCCTTATAGTTTTCAGATAAAAGAAACGGTAAAGACAATAGTCAAAGAATTAAATATAAAAGATCTAGATTATAAGATAACTTATCAAAGTAGAGTAGGACCTATAGAGTGGTTAAAACCGAATACGGAAAATGAAATAAAGCTAGCAGGAAAGTTAAAAAAAGATATAATTATCGTACCTATATCCTTTGTATCCGAGCATGTTGAAACACTAGTAGAACTTGATATTGAATATAAATTAATCGCAGATAAATATGAAATTCAATATACTCGAATTCCGACACTTGGAACAAATAAAATTTTTATTAATAGTTTGACAAATATATTGCTACGATTTATTAATAAGGTTGATACTAACTTGGTTACGAGTAGTTCTAGTACAAGAATATGTCCAAACGAATTTACTCAATGTTTATGTAAATTAACAAATTAATAAGGAAAAGAATGGCAAGTTACTATCTGTGGTTTAAGTCAGTCCATCTGATATCTGCTATATGTTGGATGGCAGGACTTCTTTATTTACCTAGAATATATGTTTATCATACCAAAGCTAAAATAGGTAGTGAACTAGATAGTACTTTACAAGTAATGGAGCTAAAATTACTCAGATTTATTATGAATCCGGCAATGATTAGCACATTTATATTCGGTTTAATAAATGCTCATATTTATGGGTTTGTTGCTCTTGATACTTGGTTTCACGTTAAAATGTTTGCAGTGTTAATTTTAGTAATATTTCACGGTTTACTTGCAAGATGGCGGAAAGATTTTGCAAACGGCAAGAATATCCATTCAGAAAAATTTTACCTTATAGTTAATGAAATTCCAGCTATTTGTATGGTTATTGCAGTAATAATGGTTATAGTGAAACCATTTGATTAATATTTATTCTGTTTTATCACCGTGGCTTGACCGCGGTATCTATAAATACAACTTTAAGTATTAAATAGTAGGAATGATATAAATGAAAGCAGTGCCTGCTCATCTATACTTTAGGCAATACCAAATATTGCTTCTAGTTCTGCTAAGCGTTTCTCTATTGCGTCGATATCTCTCTTTTTCAATGGTCTTTTTAACAGATCTGTTATCTCAATTTTTAGAATTTCTAAATTTTCTTTTGAAGTAAACTCTGCTACAAGTTCAGATATGGTTTTGGTATTTTGGTTGAACATATGGACACAAACTTAAATTGCTCAAGTTTTAACCACCGAAGAGAAATAAACATAAAGCAGAGGATAGAGTCATTTTATGGTCGACACAGATACCACGTTGATTAAGAGGTTCTTACGCCCCGAAATAGCATTTTGTTATCTCAGTTAAAGTTTATATCTAACTTCCTTTAAAAGTCAATCTATAACTTATTTTAAACTAATAATTTCTTATCTAAAAGATTTTATATTTTTAATATAAGTTCTAAAATTTATTTAGAATATCTATAATTCATAAAAAAATAATATGGGATATTATGAATAATAGCGATGAACTTAATAAGTTAGTAATTTTCAAAGATAAAACCATTATGAGAATTTTTCATAATAATGAATGGTGGTTTTCAGTAGTTGACATAGTATGAGCATTGACTGATAGTGCTATCCACGGCGATATTGGTCAGATTTAAAAAAGCAATTATTAAAAATTGAAGGATTTACTGAGTTGTACGAAAAAATTGTACAGCTGAAACTTTTAAGTATTGGTATTGATGGTAAACATTATCAAACAGACTGTACAAATACAGAATCATTACTTCATATTATAACAATCTATTCTGTCTCTAAAAGCAGAACCATTTAAACAATGGCTTGCTAAAGTCGGTTATGAAAGAATGCAAGAAATCTCTGGTCCAGAAAAGTCCATTGATAGAGCAAGAGATAATTGGAAAAGATACGGGTGTATTGAGAAGTGGATTCAGCAACGTGTGATGGGGCAGGAAACACGAAATAAATTAACTGACTACTGGAAAAATCATGAAGTAACAAAAGAGAGTGAATTTGTTATATTAACTAATATTATTCATCAAGAATGGACAGGTATAAGCATTAAAGAACACAAAAATATAAAGGGCTTAAAAAATCAAAATTTACGTGATCACATGAACAAAACAGAATTAATTTTTGCTGCTTTTGCTGAATTATCACTCGTCAGGTAGCAGAAACTAATAATGCAACAGGAATGGAAGAAAATAAAATTGTAAGTAAAATAGGAGGAAATATAGCTAAAAACGCCTTGGAAAAATTAAACCTGTAAAAAAGTAATCTCAACAAAAAATTATTTACTGCCTAAACTTACAAAGTAAAAAAATTCTGATTTACAGAATGTTTTTAATTATTTTCTAGATTGCCACACAGCCTAAGGCTGATCACAAGGCATTGTTGCATGGATCGGTAAAACCCACTGTGTCACCCCGTGGCTTGCTAACTAGGTCCATAAAAATAATAAAAAATAATAATAATTTTAGTATTTTAACTGGATCCCGTGGTCAAGCCACGGGGGATGACAGAGGTGAAATTGATCCACGTAACAATGCTAGAAGCCAAGGATTACATCAGTTTTGTGAAAAATACTCTCACTTTTAACAGAGGTTTCGACATACCGAAATAGCATTTTGCTATTTCGGTTATGGCTCTATATATAACTTCCAAAAAGTCAATTAAACTTTAATTCAGGTGGTAGCGACATTAATATTGCTTCAACATTTCCATCGGTCATTAAGCCAAATTTAGTACCGCGGTCATATAGCAAATTAAATTCTACATATCTACCTCGCCTTATAAGTTGGTATTCTTTCTGCTCAGCTGTCCAAGGTAAAAATAACTTACTTCTAACGATTTCAGGGTATACCGATAATAAAGCCCTACCTACATCCTGCGTAAAAGCAAAATCTTGCTCAAAATTACCGCTATTTAAGTAATCATAGAATATTCCGCCTACTCCTCTAGGCTCTTTTCGATGCTTTAGATAAAAATATTCGTCACATTGCTTTTTGAATTTAGGATAATAACTAGAATCATACTTATCGCACGCTTCTTTAAAAGCTGCATGAAACTTTGCAGTTTCGTTTTCTTCCGGATAAAAAGGTGTTAAATCGCCACCGCCGCCAAACCAACTTTTAGAAGTTTCTATATAACGAGTATTAAAATGCATAGCTGGAATTAGTGGTGATTTAAGATGTGCGACTAATGAGATACCTGTTGCAGAGAATTTCCCGTCTAGCTCTGCTCCTGGAATTTCGCTGCGGAATTCGGGAGAAAATTCACCGAATACAGTAGATATATTAACTCCAATTTTTTCAAATACTTCTCCTTTCATGAGAGACATAATACCGCCGCCACCGCCGTTACGTTGCCAGCTTGTACGTACAAACTTAGCCGGTTTTAAACATTTTGTCTGTGCATATTCTTCTTCGATTTTTTCAAATTCTTTGCACAATAAATCACGTAAATTAGTAAACCAATTACTTGTTATTTCTTTATTTTCTATTTTCATAATTATTAAGCAACGATTTAATTACTTTCCTCATCATATACATAATCACTAAAAATACGGCAGCAATGATCATAATATAAAAAGCCGGAGCATAAAATAAGCCTGTATGCTCTACAAGCCAACGGGAAATAATAGGTGAAGTTCCGCCGAATATCGCTATTGCAAAATTGTAGCTGAAAGCAACACCAGTAAATCTTTGTTCTGCCGTAAACAAGGATATAACGAATATATAAGCCGTACCTGCTATACTTCCTGCGAGCATACCAAGCATTGTAAGGGCTATGATTTGTTGCCACATCTCTTCTGCTGACATGAGTAACATGGTCGGTAAAATCAATATCAAGATAGCAACACCAACAAGCATTGCCATTTTAAATTTTCCGATAATATCGGCAGTACCGCCGGCAAGCGGCATCGCTATCATCGCAATAAATGAACTATACGCTAGATATGATAAAGCAATAGTATTACTAAGATGCATTACATTATAATAGAAAACATTTATGTAAGTTTTTACTAAATACATAACACTACTAGCGATAGCACCTATACACATAGTTAAAAACATCGATCTCCAAGCAGTTCTAATTACATTAGAAAAAGGTGCTTTAATAACTTGTTTCTTTTTCTCAAGCATTTTAAAAATCGGTGTTTCCGATACACGCAATCGCAAGTAAAATCCGGCAAGACCCATAAATCCACCAAGCAGAAAAGCAAAACGCCAAGCAAAATCTATATGAGAAAAATAACGTTCAATTATAATACCGATAAATGTTGCAATTAACGTACCGGCAATATTTGAACCATGTACTAACCCTGCCGTAAAACCGGCTCTTAAGTTTTGACGATGTTCAAGGATAAAAATAGCAGCTCCAGTTCCTTCACCACTAATACATAAACCTTGAATAAGCCGCATTATAATTAAAGTTATAGGGGCATAAATTCCAATACTTGCATATGAGGGTATGAGACCCATAATAAAGGTCGGAATAGTCATACCTAGCATCGAGATTATTAAAGCGATACGTCTACCATATCTATCGCCGATATAACCGAATAATATACCTCCTATCGGTCTTGTCAGAAAGCCGACCGCAAATACTCCAAGGCTTAGAAGAGTTTTAATGAATTCTGATTCACCTGGAAAAAAAACTTGTCCAATAATCAGCGAAAAAACTGAATATACCGTAAAATCATAATATTCGAGTACATTACCTGAAATAGCAGATAAAAAAATGAACTTAGACCTATTCATCGAGCTTTAAATAACTTAATTACTAATTAGTTATTATAGACAAGTTACATCATTTATAAAGTGTAAAGTTTACACTAATTGGGATAAGAAAGTTTTGGCAGGAACTATTACAGGATAATTATAACTGAAGCAATCAATTTCCTTATATTCCATGTTAAGTACTACTTGAAAGGCAAAATGGCAATTTAAAAGTTCTTGAAAATATTTTAAATTTGAGTTTAATTCTTGATTTGAAGAAGTTTTAGCTTCAACTAACATACATGGTTTGTTATTTTTTTACTAAAAAATCTACTTCTTTCTTTTGTTTATCTCTAATAAAATATAATTCATATTCACCAAAGCCTAAATCACTCCAAAAATGACAGAATTTTAATAAATGATTTGCAATAAAATTTTCATATCTTGCTCCTATATCTTCTATAAGCGACCAGTCCAATAGATATATTTTTGGCTCTTTTATTAAACTTCTAGGAATATTATTTGACCATGGATGAATACGATAACTATAAAAAACGACTCAAATGACTCAAGCCATCTTGTAATGGTTGGAATCGATACTTTAATTTTATTTGCAAGAGAGCTATAAGATGCTTATCCTCCTATATAGGAAATCAAAAAGCTTCCTAAGACTTCCATTTCAGATAATCCTTGTATTTGTGTTAACTCTCTAATATCTTCTTTAAAAAGCTGAGTATTTTTACTTTTCTTCCATATATGCCAAAATGTAGAAAAATTCTTAGGATAAGGATCAGGAAAACCACCAAATTTAAATAAGGATTCAAATTGTTCTTCAGATATTTTTTTGGTTAGACTATATAAAATTTTCTATTACTTCAGCTAGTGTAAGAGTGCATACGATATGGAAAATATCTTTCCATCATACTATCACCACCTTTTTTATATACTCCAAGTTTTGAGCTGCATGTGAGCTTGTTCTCCATAAACATCATAAAATCCTTTTCATATATTTATTATGACTATTATAACGTGCATATTAATTTGGTCATATAATATATACGTTATAATGGTCAAGCACTTATAATTTAGTTATCATCTAGTGTGAACTACCGGAATTCCTACTTTTGTAAGTTTAGCACCTTTGGGTTTTTAATTCCCGTAAATTTCTGTTCTTCTTGTTGTTTTTGTAATTTTTCTCCTATTTTTGCAGCTCCTCTGTTACCTTTAAGAGCACTTTTTACGGGCTTCGTGTTAAGATTCGTAACACCTATTGAAGTATTAATATCTTCATCTTTATCAAAATATTTTATGTCTGTAGAAGTGCTTAAATGGTAAACTCCGCTACTTTTTTGTATAAACTGATTTTGATTTTGTAAAGCTTTGCCTTCAAATCTAAGAATTTACCATTTTTTTGAAGAATAGTTTCATCAAGCTTAATATTCTCATCTAATACTACTTTTCCAAAATCACCTACCTCTCCAATTTTTGTACCATTAAGATCATATGCGTAAAGTTTTTCTTCATGGAAATCTAAGTTGTTTAAAAAATTTTCTATGGAATTATTATCATTAGTAAAATTGCCTAATTCATAGGTACCTATAATTTTCTCTTCTTTGCTTACTACTTTTTCCGTATATTTTTCTTCTTTAATAACTTTTTTAGTATTTTTAATAATTTCAAGATAAGCTAGAGCTTTTTTAAACTTACCCAAATTACGTTTTACCTCAACTTCTATGGGTCTAGAAAAGTCTTTTTCTTTTACCTCTTTAACTTATCCTATAACTAACTGTCCATCTATGGGTCTACCCAATTCATCTTTAAAATGAATTAATTTGGTATTTTTTACTCTATGTAATTTCTTCAGTTTGAATAATGTAGATGTTTTTTTTGGCATAAATTCCTCCTTGAATAAATTTTGATTTATTTCAAGTGTAAAGGAGTAAATTAAATTTTTGTAAGAAGTTTTTATTGTTAGTTATTTCTCAATAACTAACAAATATTAAGAATTAAAAACTACTGTGCCGTCCAGTCGTCCACTACCTGTTATTGATGATGCTTTTTCATCACATAAGAATATTACTAAGTTTGCTATTTCATCAGCTTCTACAAATTTTTTCGTAGCTTGAGATTTAAGGATTACATCCCTTAACGCTGATTCTTCACTGATATGTCTAGCTTTAGCAGTATCTGCTATTTGATTCTGCACGAGCGGTGTGTTGACATAACCGGGATAGATATTATTAACTATAATATTATTCTCAGCTACTTCTAAAGCAACGGTTTTGGTAAGCCCAAGGATACCATGCTTTGCTGCTACATATGCCGACTTAAAAGGTGATGCGACATATGCATGAGCGGAAGCAATGTTAACAATTCGTCCGAAGCCGTTTTTTTTCATAATCGGTATTGCATATTTTGTAGTATAGAAAGATGCTATTAAATCTATACGCAAAATTTGCTCTCATTTATCTTCAGGAAATTCATCGATAGGAGCAACATGCTGAATACCTGCATTATTTACTAATATGTCTATTTTACCGAATTCTTTTATTATTTTCTTAAACATAGAACGTATTTCTTCAGGTTTTACCAAATTTATTCCTTGATAAAATACCCTACTTGTACCAAGTTCTTTCAATTCCGCTAAAATTGTGGCTACTTCATCTTTTTTTGCAAAACCATTAATAACTATTTTAGACTCAAGTGTTGCAAAATGTTTTGCTATCTCAAGCCCGATACCGCTAGTAGAACCGGTAATAACTGCTACTTTGTCTTTCATTTTACCTCCTGTCGTGTGTCATTCTGTGACTTGTAAGCTAAACCATCATTGCGAGGAAATTGCGTAGCAATTGACGAAGCAATCTCAGGAGTTTTGTTATTTATTTCATAAGATTGCCACGCAACCTACGGCTGCTCGCAATGACGATTTAGCCGGTACAAACCACGGTATGACATAGTTAATCAAGTAATATTTGTCTTTTATTTAAAAGTAACTTATATTAGATTTTACTTAAAGAAATAATGTATAAATCTATGGAAATTGTTAATAGCGTTGATGTATCTGTATCTTGCCAGGGCAAAGAACCTCCATATGATCATCCAAAAGTTTATTTAGAGATAGATAATAAAAAAAAGGAAGTTATCTGCCCATATTGTAGTAAAAAATTTAAATTAGTAACAAAATGACTATCAAATTTCTTTCAGAAAATACTATCAACCGAATTGCTGCCGGTGAGGTTATAGAAAGACCCGCATCGGTAGTAAAGGAATTAGTTGAAAATGCTGTTGATGCTGGTAGTACCAAAATAGATATTATTTTAGAACGTGCCGGTAAAAATCTAATCATTATTTCCGATGACGGTATTGGTATGACTGATAAGGAATTAGAAATTGCCGTTGAACGTCACACAACTTCTAAGCTTGATGAAAGCGATTTCCTAAATATTCATACTTTCGGTTTTAGAGGTGAAGCACTGCCGTCTATTGCTGCCATTAGCAAAATGCTAATTACTTCTAAGAAACAAGGGGCTGACAAAGCATTTCAGATTAAGTTAATCGGTGGCAATGAAAAACAAGTTACTATTTCTGTTCATAATGAAGGTACTAAAATAGAGATACGTGATTTATTTTTCGCAACACCTGCACGTTTAAAATTTCTTAGGGCTGACAAAACTGAGCTTGTAGCAACAGTAGACGTGGTTAAAAAAATCGCTCTAGCACATCCTGAAATTTTTTTTAGCTTAACGCATGATGACAGAAATCTGTTAAAGTTTAAAGGACAAAATAAAGATGCAGAAACTAACCTAAAACAGCGTATAATTGATGTAATAGGTGATGATTTTATAAAAAATGCTGCTTATATAGATTTCAAAACTCCTGATTTCTCTATTTGCGGTTATACTAGTATCCCGACATATAATAGAGCTTCAAGTGAAGATCAGTTTTTATTTATCAATAATAGACCGGTAAAAGATAAGTTACTACAAGTAGCTTTAAGGGTAGCATATCAGGATTATTTAGCTCGTGATCGTTATCCGCTATGTGCTATATTCTTACAAATCGATCCGCATCTTGTTGACGTTAACGTACATCCGGCAAAAGCAGAGGTTAGATTTCATGATCCGAATTATGTACGAAACTTATTAATAGAAGCGATTAAAAATGCTTTAACAAATACAAGCCATGTTACTTCTACTACTATCGCCTCTGATGCTCTTCAGTTATTTAAAAATCATTTAGTTAACAAACAACCTTCAGTAAGTAAAGCTGTAAGCGTGAATAGTAAACCGACAGATTATAGACATGCTATGTCGCCTAGTTTTAAATCTACGCCAAATACTGCTTGTCAAAAACTAATCGATACATTACCGCACGCTAAAATAGAACAAGAAGTAGAAAGACGTATAGAACATGAGCAGCAAGCCCATAAACAATATAAACTTGGTGCAGCTAAAGCACAACTTCATACTACTTACATTATTTCACAAACCGAAGATAGTATAGTAATTACCGACCAGCACGCAGCACATGAACGTTTAGGATATGAAAAAATAAAAGATTACCTTAAAACGGAAGAGTTAATAAAACAGCGTTTGCTTATTCCTGAGATAGTAGAACTGCCAAATGAAAGAAAAGCAGATTGTTTATATGAAAATAGAGAAAAACTATATAAACTTGGTTTAACTCTAGAAAAATTCGGGGAGAAATCTATTATAGTGACTGAAATTCCAAATATCCTTGGAGATGTAAACGTACAAAAGCTAATTCAGGATCTCGCTGATCATTTATCGGATTTCGGTGAGAATATAGCTTTGACGGAGTTAATAGAGCATGTGACGGAAACTTATGCCTGTCATTACTCTATTAGAGCAGGACGAAAATTATCGACAGATGAAATGAATGCTTTACTGCGTCAAATGGAAAATACGCCGTTTTCAGGTCAATGTAATCACGGCAGACCTACTTATATTGAGTTAAAGCTTAAGGATATCGAACGCTTGTTTGGACGGTAGTGAATAGGTATTGCTAGGGGGAGCGTAACGTTTTTATGTCATTCCCGCGAAAGCGGGAATGACATAATTTTAGGTAATGCAGGTTAAATTATTTCATTTTACTTGACTATTTTTCAATTTTGTTTTATTCTACTTTCCTTAAGTAATAATAAAATAATATCTTGATTTAAGGTGTCAGCTAATGGCAAAGAAAAATAAAAATGTTTTGGTAAGGCTAGTAAGTACTGCCGGCACAGGTGTTTTTTGGGTAAAAAAACGTAATCCGAAAACCCAAACCGAGAAGCTTTCTTTTCGTAAGTATGATAAAGTAGTTAGAAAACATGTTTTTTTTAAAGAAGAAAAAATAAAGTAATTGTAAGTAATATATGGCAGTAAAAATTCGTTTAGCTAGAGGCGGTGCTAAAAAGCGTCCTTTTTACCGTGTAGTAGTAGCTAACGCAACAGCACCTCGTGACGGTGATTTTTTAGAAAAAGTCGGAACTTATAATCCAATGCTTGCTTCAGATAATAGTGAGCGTGTGGTTTTAAAAAAAGATCGTATAGAATATTGGCTTGGCACCGGTGCTAAACCAACTGAACGAGTCGCAAAATTTATTGAGCAAGCTGGTGTTACTCTTCCTGAGAAAGTTAAAAAAGAAATGGAAGTTAAAGCAAAAAACCGCAAAGCTAGACCAAGTAAAAAGGAGGTTAAAGAAGCTTAGTTTATTGCTACATGATGCCTTGTATGTTATGCGGATTGAAAACCTGCTTGATGTCATTCCCGTGAAAGCAGGAATCTAGGGTAAAGCGAGATAAATCAAGCTTTTAATTTCAAAATTTGCTATATTTATAGCTTTTTTGGATTCCTGCTTTCACGGGAATGACATCAGAGCATTTTTACACATATCTTTTCTCTATAATCATATTAATATGCCGGATTAGCTCAGTGGTAGAGCAACCGCCTTGTAAGCGGTAGGTCATCAGTTCAAATCCGATATCCGGCACCATCAAAATTTTTCTTGTTATACCAGGGATCGGTTTATGTCATTCCTAGCTAGAAGCAGGAATCTAGAAAAAAATATAAATACAGCAAATTTTTGAAATTAAAAGCTTAGGTTATCTTGCTTTATGCTGGATTCCTGCTTCTAGCTAGGAATGACATAAGAGCCATGCAATAAAGCAGTTTTAACTAAGCTTAACATCCTTTAAACTATGATAGTAATCGATAAAACATCTTATAGAGCTGTGGGGTTTGATAAACGTATTAAATTCCTAGTGCTACATTATACACAGTGTGGTTTTAAGCAGTCTTTAGATTTTCTAACCGGTGAAAAGTTAAGTAGCCATTATTTAATAAACAATGAAAACCCTGAACATATATTTCAATTAGTAGAAGAGCATGATAGAGCATGGCATGCTGGAGTAAGTTACTGGCAAGGTCATGAGCGTATTAATGATACATCAATCGGTATTGAAATCGTAAATCCTGCATTTGAAATAAATACAAAAAACAATAATATAGTTTGGCTACCTTATGCAGAAAGGCAAATTAATAGTGTCATAAGTTTGTGTAAACAAATTATCGCTAAATATGATATTAAACCTACTAGAGTGGTTGGGCATTCTGATATTGCTCCAGGTAGAAAACAGGACCCTGGTCCACTATTTCCTTGGAAACTATTATATGATAACGATATTGGAGCATGGTATGATGAACAAGTGTTTAACGATCTATTGCCGCAAATCGACATAACCGATATTGCAGCAACTCAGCAAAAATTTATTACATACGGCTATAAGCTTGAAGCTACTGGAATTTTAGATTCTAAAATGAAAGATGTTATAATTTCGTTTCAAATGCATTTTCGTCCTAGTAATTTTTCCGGCGATTTGGATGCTGAAACCATAGCAATTTTAGATGCATTAATATTGAAATATAAATCTGAGTTAAGTAATTAATATGACACATTTATAATATGCTACAATTTATAACTATACCGAATCTTATGGATTATCGGGTTACTTTGAAATTAATGGAAGATTACGTTAATAAAGTAATTAGTGATAATGAGCCGGAAATTGTTTATTTAGTTGAACATTCAGAAGTATATACAGCCGGTACTAATTATAAACAAGAAGAATTATTAAATTACGGTGATATTCCGGTAATTTACACAGGACGTGGCGGTAAATTTACTTTTCATGGACCTGGTCAGCGTGTTATTTATCCAATTCTTAATTTAGCTTCACCAAATCGACACAAAGATTTAAAGCTATATATAAGAATGCTTGAAGCATGGATTGTAAATAGCTTAAATTATTTTGGAATTAAAGCATATATTATTAAAGATAAAGTAGGAATTTGGGTAAAAGTAAGAAAAGATGAATTTGCTAAAATTGCTGCAATAGGTGTTAGAGTAAGAAAATGGATTACATATCACGGTGTATCTATAAATATTTCAACAGATTTAAGTAAGTTTAGAGGGATTATTCCTTGTGGACTTGAAAATTCTTTAGTAACATCTTTAAATCAGTTAGGAATTCATATTGAAATGTCTGAATTTGATAAAATTATTCAAACTGAATTTAATAAAATATTTAAATGATCAGAAAATTTTTACTCACAATTTTAGCAATTTTTGCTCTTTGGGTTGGTGGTCTTGGTTATTTTTTATATTTAATAAATTCTTATAAGTTCAATAGTAATACCACTAATGCAATAATAGTATTTGCAGGAGGAGGACATAAAATTGAAACCGGTATTGCTTTGCTTAAAGCAGGCTATGCACCTATATTATTTATTATCGGTATAGAATCTACAGAGCAATTAAAAAATTTGTTAAAGGAATTTAATGTTATAGAACAGCAGGTAATACTTGCTCCGAATAAAATAACGCCTGAAGAAGATAATATTAAGAAAGCGGTTGATTTTATTGTAACTTACAATCTTACTTCAGTAGTTTTAGTAGAATATAATTATAATATGCCTTTTATGCTAAATAAGCTTGAAAAAGAAATTCCTTCTTCTAATACTATCTATATAGCACCATATCCTGTTTTTTTCAAACAAAAATATGATGTGTTATTAAAATCCTATCATCGTTATTTAATGAGTATAGTAAACTGATCCCCACTTTGTGCTTCGTTGTTATCATTGTTGTGAGGATCAGTTTCACCTCTGTCATCCCAGTGGTTTGACCACGGGATCCAGTTAAAAATACTAAAATTATTAGTATTTTTATTGTTTTTATGGACCCCGTGGGTTTTATCGGTCCACGCAACAATGTCTTTGTTGTTCGTCGGCTTGCCTATTAGTTATATACTTCGCTCCGCACGCCTGTCAGAAAATGGGTCTGTTACTCAAGGTAGAGCTTCTTAGGTTCTTTACTCTTTGCTAGTACAATATTTTAGAACGGCTACGCCAAATAATGCAGAAATTAAAGAGCCTATTATTACTGCAGCTCTCATAGAGTTTGAAGGACAACTACTCTCAAACGTAATACTACCTATAAATAAACTTAGGGTAAATCCAATTCCTCCGAGTATAGATATAGAATAAAATTTTAACCATGAGGTATCACTTGGTAAATTACAGAGTTTAAATTTTACAAATGGATATGAAAATAGCATAATACCTAATTGCTTACCTACAAATAAACCAAATATTATCCCATAAATTAAAGCAAGTATTGAGTTGGAACATGTGCCTTTAAATACAAAATATTCTAAAAGGATACCGGAATTCATAAATACAAAAAGCGGTAAAATAAAGTAATTTACAAAAGGACTAGTTAAGTTTTTAAGTTTTTTAAAAGAAGTGTTAAATTCTCCTTTTATATTAACAGGTATAAAAAGTGCTATAATAGCTCCGCATAAAGTACCATGAATACCTGACTCCACCATACTAATCCATAATAATAAACCTACAATTATATAATACAATAATTGTTTAACTTGTCTATAATTCAATATAAACAAGATGAATATAATTACAGAGGAAATTAATAATGCCGGAGTATTGATGGTTTTAGTATAAAACCAGGCTAGTATAATTAACGCAAAAGCATCGTCAATTAATGAGCAACCTATAATAAAAGCTCGTAATTCTAAAGATATATGTCGACTGAAAAAAGATAAAATACCAAGGACAAAAGCAGTATCGGTTGCTATAGGAACAGCCCATCCTTTTATTAATCCCGGTTTATCATAATTAAAAAACATGTATATTAAGGCAGGAACTACCACACCTCCAAGGGCTGCCGTCGCAGGTAATATTAGTTTTTTTTATTTTTATATTCACCTTCTACTAGGTGAAATTTCATTTCTAAACCTATTAATAAAAAGAAGAAGGTCATGAGACCGTCATTAACCAACTCTATAAAAGTTGTTTGTAAACTTACATTCCCTATTGTTAAAGAAAATTTACTGTAAATAAAAGAAGAATAATATTTTGCTAGGAAAATATTATTGCTGACAATTATTGCTAAAGTAAAAGCAATAATTAATAATATACCGGCAAAAGTACCAGATTTAATTAATTCTCTTAATTGATTATTTATGCCCATGATTTTAATATTAGTTATAACAAGCTCATAATAATAAGTTATTTAAATTCATTAAGAAAGTCAAAAATCTATATAAATTCATAGTGATAATTTATTTTTTTAGTGAGATAAAAAGTTGTTTTTGTACTTTTATAAGCTTATATAATAAGCGTAAGAAGATATAATTATTAATTACAAAATAAAAATATCTAAGCAATTCTTATGTTAGTAGAACAGCAAACCGAATGGATTATCAGTAATAACCTTGTAAATAAGAGATGGCATATAGATAATGATACTAAAAAGAATGTTTATTTCCAAAAACCAAAATCAAAAACAGAACAGACAAGATTAAACGGAAAAAGACCTGATTATATCTTATATGAAAGTAATAATGATAAACCTATTGCAATAATAGAAGCAAAAAAAACAGGAGCAGATTTAAGGCGAGCTTTGGATCAAGCAACGGAATATGCAACATTGCTTGATGTACCTATAGTGTTTGCAATGAACGGAGTTTACTGTGAAGCTCATTTTGTTGCTAATAATAAAGAGCTTATATTAAACGGTGATGAAGTAAGGGAATTACTGTGTCAAAAAGAATTATTAGTTTTTTTAGAAGCAAACAGTAATGAAGCTTGGACTATATCGAAAGAAGTTAAAGTATCACATGAAGAATTAATATCGATATTTAAAAACTTGAATAATCTTTTAAGAAGTGAAGGACTCCGAGCAGGAATAGAAAGATTTAGCGAATTTGCAAATATATTATTCTTAAAGTTATTAAGTGAAAACAACAAAAAATCTTGGTGGAATAATATCAAAGCACAATCAAACGATAATATTATCGGTTACATTAATAGCTATGTTATAGAACAAATTAAGAATAAATACGGTGGTGATGTTTTTACGCCTATTTCTCTAAGTAATAATACTCTTCGTCATATTATTGATGCAATTGATCCTCTCATTTTATCTACAATTGATACGGATATAAAATGTGATGCATTTGAGTGTTTCCTAGAAAAAAGCATTTTGATTGAAAATAATTTTGGTGAATATCCTACACCGAGAAATATAATCAAAACAATTATTAACCTAATTGATCCCAAGTTTGGAGAAACTATTTATGATCCTTTTTGTGGTGCAGGTGGTATTTTAACTGAAGTTGTTAATTATATAAAAGAAAATAATATAATTAACACTGAAGAAAATTTAGAAAGGTTAAGGTTTAATACATTATATGGACAAGAGTTAACTAAAACTTCTAGAATCGCAAAGATGAACACTGTTTTACAAGGTTATGATGGACATAGTGAAATCCAGCAAATAGATTCCCTAAGAAATCCTTATTATATTAGCTCCAAGACAAGCCAACAATTAAAGTTTGACATAGTAGCTACTAATATGCCATTTTCTCAAACTATCACTAAAAAAACTATAAAAAACGGCAAAACTGTAACAGAAAATCATATAGCTCCTCTTTATTATAATGGCATTGCGAAAAATAACGATGATGCTGCTTGTGTTTTGCATTGTCTACAAAATTTAAAAGAAGGCGGTAGAATGGCCTTGGTAGTACCTGAGGGATTTTTGTTTAGGAAAGACACATCTAGCGTCCGTCAATTTTTACTATCAAAAGCAAAATTACAGGCTGTTATTTTTCTGCCACAACGTACTTTCTTATCTTATGTGAGAGTAAAAACGTCGATACTGTATTTTACCGATGCATATAAACCAAATAAACAGAAATATTATTGGTTTTCTAAATTTGAAGATATGCATAACATATTAGATAATAGAAAAATGGAAAAACTAAGAGTAGATGAGCTATTTTTATTTGATACTAATAATGAAGCTAAATTAAATTTACTTTGGCAATAATTGATGTACATTAACTACTTAAAAGATTTGATTGGTTTTAAGTCTGTAACTCCTGAAAGCGATGGGGCTATTGAGTATATTGATGATTTGCTTAAACAGCACGGCTTTAAGACCGAAATAAAAATATTCGGCGATTTTAAAAGCGAGCAAGTTACTAACCTTTATGCTGTTTTCGGTAGAAATAAGCCTAATATTTGCTTTGTTGGTCATGTAGATGTAGTGCCGGTAGATAATCGTGCGCTTTGGCATAATGCGAGTCCATTTAAGGCTAGCCAGCAAGATGGTAAGATATATGGCAGAGGTGCGGTGGATATGAAAGGAGCTATAGCGTGCTTTCTAGCAGCTAGCTTAGATTTTATAAAAAATAATGCCGGTTTTAAAGGTTCTATTAGTTTCTTACTTACTAGTGATGAAGAGGGGAAAGCAAAGCATGGCACTAAAGAAATGCTGCAATATATTTATGACCAAGGACATAAGGTAGATTTTGCTATTGTCGGTGAACCTACTTGTGAAAAAGAAATAGGTGATACAATTAAGATCGGCAGAAGAGGAAGTGTTAACTTTAAATTAAATATAGACGGTTTAGCAGGGCATGTAGCTTATCCTCATAAAGCAAATAATCCGTTGCCTTGCTTAATAAAAATATTGAATGAGTTAACAAATATAAGACTTGATGAAGGTACTGAATTTTTTCAAAATTCAAATCTTGAAGTAACGAATATTGATGTTGGTAATGAGACCTCAAATGTAATTCCGGTAAGTACGGAAGCATCTTTCAATATACGTTTTAATAATTTACATAGTGCAGAAACTTTAGCAAAACAGGTAGAAGAAATTATTAAACGATATTGCAAAGAATATAAGGTAGATTATAAGTTAGAATATAGTAGTTCTGCTGGAAGTTTTATTCAGAACCCTAGTGCTAAAATAAAAGAATTTGCTAAAGTAGTAGAGCATACTCTTAAAATAAAACCTAAATTCTCTACAAGCGGCGGTACATCAGATGCAAGATTCGTCAAAAATTATTGTACGTTAGTAGAATTCGGTTTATTATCCGAAACGGCACATAAAATAAACGAATACACAAAAATTAGTGATTTACAAAAATTATATGATGTGTATTATAATTTTTTGATGGAAATACTTTGATGTCATTGTTGTGTGGATCAGAAAACGTCATTGTGAGCAGCCGTAGGCTGTGCAGCAATCTCATAAAATAATAACAAATTCCTGAGATTGCGGACGTACAATTGCTATGCAATTTCCGTAGCTCAGACACAAAAACCGATCCACGCAACAATGACTTACGGTAACGGCATTACCATATGCGGATGTGATGAAACTGGTAGACATGCAAGATTTAGGTTCTTGTGCCGCGAGGCGTGGGGGTTCAAGTCCCTTCATCCGTACCATTTCTCTAATTTTGTAATTATTTAATTTCATAGTCTATTAATTACCTTGAAGTTACTTGTATATTAAATAAGCTTCTTAATATTTTAGATAATTTTTTAATTTAATAAGAGTACAGCTATGCGTTCACCTTTCAGTAACAATACTGAAGAAAGTGAAGTAATAGAAGTTTCTTCTCAAACCACTGCTTCCCAAGAACCGATAGCTACCGCAACTATCTTTACATCAACCTTATCTGTAAAAGTAAACCAATCGGCAAATAAGGAAGATGATAAGGAAAAAGAAGAATATGCAAAATTTTTGGAAGGTTTTACTAAAACTCGAATCAAAAAATATTCAGAACCTTTTGTTAGGCAACCTTTGGACCAAAGTAAAGTAACAGATTTAAAAAGTAGTACGGAAGAAGAAAAATTTACAAATTTTTCGAATAGTTTCACTGATAGTCGACGTGAAAATTTTTTAAAGCCTATTAGAAAACCTTTGGATAAAAACGTAAAAAAGAAAGATGGACTACAAGTTTCAAGTTTAAAACAAGAAAATATAGGAACTAATGAGTTACTGGAAAAAATGTTTATTAAGTTAAAAACGAACCTACTAGTGCTGTTAGTTACGAAGATAAAGTTAAAATAAAGAGCATACTATGTGAAATACAAAATTTCGCTTCTGAAAAAGTGATTGAGGATATTAAAAATATTATACATAATAATATAACTAGGGAAACGCTAAATTATTTAAATGAAAATCTTGGGAGATTTATAGTCAATAAAACAAGTATAGCAAATTATGAAGTGTTAGTCTAAGGAGCAGACAATACTGTTATATATTAATAGAACTGAATAAACAATTAATTATAAAATTCCATGCAGCAATTTAGTATTTATCAAACAAGCGGTGAATTGCTTCTAAAATCGATATTGCTTCTGATAGAAAAATGCTATCACTCTGATCTTAAAAGCGTGATATTAACTGCAGATGCAGATCAACAAGAAATGCTCAATAAAAATCTTTGGACTTATTCACGTAAGCAATTTATACCTCACGGTAGTAAACTTGATCCGCATCCTGAAAAACAGCCGATTTATATTACCGATGAGTTACAAAATCCTAATAATGCTAGTGTGCTTATCATTATTTCACCTACAGCTATAGAAAAAATTTTACAAATTAAGGACTATGTAGAAGTTTTTAAAAGAATAATTATAATAACCGATTTACCAGAAGATTTAAAAGAATTAACAGTTAAAATAAATAAATTTACCGAGCAGGAAAATAAAATCGATTATTTTACTCAAAATCTTCGTGGAACATGGAATAAGGTAGAATAGATTTATATTCTTTTACGTACAAATAAATATAATCCGATCGTTAAAGCAATAACCAAATTGGAGTAACAAGCAAAAAATAAAATCTAGATTTTTTGAAGCAAAATTTTGCAATATAAAATGAATTGAAGTAACTAGCAATACTGTTAAGGCAGAAAATAATACTGGCATAAAAGTTGTTTTTTTGCTATAAGGATATCTTAGAAAAACTGCAAGTGCTAAAAAAGGTAATACAAAATTATATAAAGGCCAAATTATTCTTTGATGTGCTTCAGCAATTAATTTAATTTTTTTAGTAATAACTAAATCATGAGTAGGGGCAAGTAATTCGCTTATATAATATTCATTTGCTTCTTTATTATGTTGAGTTCTTTGTGATGCTAAAGGATTATCATTTTGTAGCTTTATCATTAAAGAATCAAAAGTTAGTTGAGTTAAATTACCGTTTACGTCATATTCTTGTCTTAGACCTTTATTAAGTTCAAAAATCGGGTTATTATCATATATATTAAGAGTACCTGAACCAGCAAATACTACTGATGGATTATCAGCGTTGCGATTATCAAATATTATTACGCCGTTCATAATATTTCCTGCTGATTTTTTATCTATAAAAACAGTTATATCTTTCGTTACTTTATTAAAAGTTTTCTCTTCAATCATACTTGAGATATAATTATTCTTTATAAAGTTTAAATGTGATTTTAAGTTTATATGAGATAACGGCAGGATGGTAGAAGATATATAATAAGCAAGTAGCATAACTATTAATGCGACATATAAAGCAGGCAATGCTA
The DNA here is from genome assembly GCF_000273745.1 of Rickettsia australis str. Phillips. Lineage (GTDB taxonomy): Bacteria > Pseudomonadota > Alphaproteobacteria > Rickettsiales > Rickettsiaceae > Rickettsia > Rickettsia australis. The sequence continues at coordinate 10,558 of NZ_AKVZ01000035.1, read as the reverse complement.
GCTGTACATTATTAACTCCCGAAGCTTGTAATATAATTAATTGTCGCTCGACTTTTAAATTATTATAGATATAGATGATGGCAATAACCGTTATTACCGGTAACAGAATAAATAATAAAGTAGGAAGTACTAGAACTATTAAACTGAAGAAGTCCATAACTTTTATACCTTTATCAAATAAGTATAAAAGTTTTAATATTTGCGTTATCCATACTATACTAGTCACTGAAAAAGTAACGACTATAAGCAGCGGTAAGATATTTTTTATAAAGTGTTTTCGATATAGCAGCATAGATTTGTTCCAAATTTGTCATACCGTAGTTTGACCACGGTATCCATAAAAATAATAAAAAATACTAATATTTTTTACCGGATTCCGCGATCAAGTCGTGGAATGATAATAGTAAGCATTACACCAACCTTTCTTATTATATTATTTGCAAAGATGCGATAAATTAATTTACCTATTAGTATTGTTATAAATGCAATAGCAATGCCGTAAATTATATCACTTGGGTAATGCATGGCAAGGCTTATGCGAGATAAAGATACGAGCATAATAACACAGATCATTAAGATTTTTAATGGTAATTTAATATAATCCCAAATAAAATATATTACTAAAACGCTAAGAGCTGCGTGGCTGCTTGGAAAGCTTGAAAAGCATCTTTCATTTGCAGTATTTATTATGGTCATGAAATTATCCGCAGGAAGACTGCAATAAGGGCGAGGGAAATTAACTAAAAATTTAAGAGCGGTAAAAATTAAACCGAATACCCCGTATATTATACCGATTTCAACTAATTTATTATAACCGTGCCAAAATTTATTTTGTCGTTCATTATCATGTTTAATTTTCTTTAATTGAATATAAAAATATATACAGTATAAAATATATATTAAGGCGAAATTAGCGATATTAAAACAAAACGAAATTATTTTTAAAAAATAAGGTATAGAGCCGATATTAGTAATTTTATTCAAAAATAAGAATATTTCTTGATTTAAGCCACAAAAATTATAAAAAACTTCAAACATCATTTTAAATATTTATGTTACAAGTAATAATACTTGGGTGTGGAGCATCTATAGGCGTACCGGTGATCGGGTGCGATTGCAGTATTTGCACCTCTCCTTCAAAGTACAATAAAAGGACTAGATCAGCAATATATATTAACGATGAAAATAGTCAAATATTAGTTGATTTCGGTTTTGATATTAGAAATCAACTATTACGAGAAAAGATAAATAAGCTTGATTGTGCTATATTAACACATTATCATTCCGATCACGTTAACGGTATAGATGACTTACGGGTATTTACTTTTATGCAAGGTAAGCCATTTGAAATATATACAGATCACGATAGTACGGCAAATCTCTATACAAAGTTTGATTATCTATTTAATAATAAGTTATTTAAGCTTGGACGACTGTTCACAACGCAATCTGTTAGTTTTTTTGATAAAATTAAGATTAATACTATCGAAATACAATTTTTTAGACAACATCACGGTCCTATAGATAGTTTGGGCTTGCGTATAGGTGATTTTGTTTATTCGCCTGATGTAATCGATTTTCCGCCTGAATCGGAAAAATTTTTAAAAGATATAAAAATATGGATATTAGATTGTATGGATTATAAATCAAATCCGAATCATGCAGGGCTTGATAAAGTTTTAGAATGGCGTGAAAAATATAAACCTGAGCAGATATTATTAACTAATATGAGACATACGATAGATTATCATGATATTACGAAAATGCTTCCAAATAACGTTAAACCGCTTTATGACGGTTATAGATTTACGGTTTAGTTTATGATTATTTTAGAAAAAGTTTGTAAGCGTTACGGCAAGAATTATGCAATTAAGAATATTAATTTAAGTTTTACTACCAAGGAGACTACTGTAATAATTGGCCCTTCAGGAAGCGGTAAAACTACTCTGCTTAGAATTTTAAATAATTTAGCAGAACCAAGTAGCGGTACTTTTTTGGTAGACGAGAAGAAGTTATTGCCAAAAGATAGAAGAAAGCTTCGTTTAAAAGTCGGTATGGTTTTTCAAAATTTTAATCTCTTTCCTCATTTAACTGTAGGAGAAAACCTAATTTATACACCGGTAAATGTTTTAAAATTGCCGAAAGAACAAGCAATTTCTATGGCAAAGGAATTACTTGCAAAATTTAAACTAACACAAAAATTTGACTCATATCCGGCAAGCCTATCAGGAGGACAAAAGCAACGAATAGCGATAGCAAGGTCTTTAATGATGAAGCCGGAAATTTTGTTATTCGATGAACCGACTTCGGCACTCGATCCTGAAAATATTAAAGATGTTATAGAGAATATAAATTTATTAAAAGATCAAATGAGCATGGTAGTGGTTACGCACCATTTGAAATTTGCAAAATTAATAGCAGATCGTATTATTTTTATGGATCAAGGACAGATTTTAGCAAATCAGCCTGCGGAGGAGTTTTTTAAGAAACCGGCATCACATCGAGCTAGGTTATTTTTAGAGAATATCGGTGATTTGATGTGATTTTCTTGATAAAGATAAAATTATAGCCTATAATGAATATTTCATTTAGTATTAATTATAGGTCTAATAATGGAACATATTTATGCAAATCTAACAGTTAGTATCTCAGAATTTAAAAAAAGCCCTACTGCATTATTAGATAAGGCAAGCGGTGAGCCTATAGCCCTATTAAATCATAATAAACCGACTGCTTATTTAATTTCAGCTAAATTATACGCAAGAATCATTGAAGCTTTAGATGATAATTATTTATTAGAGCTTTCTAAAATTAGATTAAAAGATAAAAAGGCAGCGATCAAGGTTGATATAAATGACTTATAGTCTAGAATTTATTCCTATTGCCAAAAAAGAATGGGATAAGTAATAAAAGAACAGTTTAAAAAGAAGTTATCAGAGAGACTTAAATCACCCAACGTACCCAAAGATGCAGTAAACGGTGGAAATAACTTATATAAAATAAAGTTGAGGTCAGTCGGTTACCGACTAGTGTATGAAGTAGATGATAAGCGTATAATAGTACTTGTACTTGCTATTGGGAAAAGAAATCGGAATGAAGTGTATAACAAATTATTTTCTCGTATTTAATTTCTTAGTGTCATATCTGTAAATGAAAATAATATCGCTATATGAATAAAAAGCTTAGCTTATTTTTTTAGTATAATATCATTATTGTTATGTTCTACAGTCTTTGCACAGATACGAGTAGAATTATCGCAAAAACTAAAAAGTTTTATTAAAAAGCTCGAATTGCAAAAAGACGCATTACAAGGAGGAGCAATTGCAATTTTATACAAAGGTGAGATTATTTATAAAACAACGTTTGGAAATCAGAGAGGTAAGAGTGGAGTTATTACGGATAAAACTTTATTGCCTTTAGCATCGGTTTCAAAAGTTGTTTCAGTAACGGCAACTGCATTAATGGTAGATCAAGGAAGTTTAGATTTTGATGAAAAATTCAAATTACCATACTGAAAAAATACTATTAGTCTTAATAATATTTTAAACCATACAGCAGGTTATCAATTCTCATGAAATATTGAAATTGAGCAAGGGATGAGTTGCTCAAAGCTTTTAACATTGTTAAAAACACAACAAGCTAGTTGTAAACCAGGGTAATGTTATAAATATAGTAATATCGTTTTAGTATACTTGAAGAAGCTTTAAATTGTAAAAATCAAGTTTAAATGCTGCAATAGATAATTTGCATACAACGCTTAAAAACGCAAGATATACAAATATTACCGCTAGAGCCGAATATACAACTTGCTTATCCGCATTCTAAAGCAATAATAGACGGACAAGAGGAATAACATTGCTGTGGTTCCCGCCATACTATCCAAAGACGGTACCCGCGTCTGCCGGTATTTTTGCATCGATAGGTGGAATGATTGAAATATTCAAACTTAGTTTTGGTTATAAACCGAATCTTATTTCTAAAAGTACTTTAGATCGTATGTATAAAATAGTAAAATCCAACAAAGATGTTTTTGGATTTAAATGGCAACCGATTTTGTCTAATGATTGAGTCATATTACGCTCTTGGATGGCGTATTCTTAAAGTAAGAGGATGCCCAAATAAGGATTTAATTTTTCACTTAGGATATATTAACGGTATTAATTCTTTTATTGGTTTTATACCCTCAGAAGAACTTGGAATTATTATTCTAGTGAACCAAAAAGGTAGTTTCCCACTTAAAAATGGGCTGGGACTTTGGTTTGATTATATAGGTTAAAAAAATTATATTATATGAATAAAAAACTTATAAAACTTATTTTTATAATTTGTAGCACCGTAATTGTAACCGGTTTGTTATACAAATATATCAATCAGTATTATCCAAAATTTTTTAAAGAACCACAAAATATAGGGAGTTTTTGTGCGTCGTTATTAATATTATTTAGTATAATTTACAGTACTATTAGCCAAAATGAAATACGCAGATTTTGTTTGCAATTAGCAATGTGGGCAGCAATTTTTTTAGTTATAATAACCGGTTATGCTTTTAGGTTTGAGCTGAACTATGCTTATCATAGGGTAATGTCTGCTTTGATTCCATCATATAAATGGTCTACTGAAGTTGGAGAAATGATTATAGCCCGCAGCGGAGACGGGCATTTTTATATCAATGCTTTTGTAAATAACGTTAAAATAAAATTTATGATAGATACCGGCGCAAGTGATATCGCTTTGACTAAAGAAGATGCACAAAAATTAGGCTTTGACTTAACTAAATTAAAATATACCAGAACTTATCTGACAGCTAAGGGTGAAAATAAAGCAGCACCTATAACCTTGAATAGTGTAGTAATCGGTACGGAATTTAAGAATATCAAAGGACATGTAGGTCTTGGTGAACTTGATATCTCACTGCTTGGTATGTCGCTACTCGAGCGTTTTAAAGGTTTCAGGATTGATAAGGATTTATTAATTCTGAATTATTAGACTTCTTTCCAAAGAAGTTTATAGAACTTAAAAAGTGTTGTTGCGTGGCTTGATTTCATCCCTGTCATGCCGCATTTATATCAACTTAAGAGAGATGTCATCCCGTGGTCAAGCTACGGGGGTAACACAGTGCATTTTACCAATCCATGCAACAATGCTTTTACTGGAATGGCTTAAACGTCGTATTAAAACGGCATTTTGAAACCGGGCGGTAAGCTCATACCGTTTAAAGCTCCTGATAAAGAATTTTGAGAATCTTCATCACATTTTTGTTTAGCATCGTTAAAGGCAACTTTAATTAAATCCTCAAGCATTTCTTTTTCTTCTGATTTTAATAAAGATTCATCAATTGAAATCTTTTCAACTTCCCCTTTACCGGTGATAATAATTTCAACAAGCCAGCCGCCTGCTTTACCGGTATACCTCGCATTTGCCATTTGCTCTTGTGCTTCTTGCATTTTCTTTTGCATTGATTGGGCTTGCTTTAAAAACTGATTAAAATTTACCATAATTCTATCCTTTAATTTTTAAGTAATATATCTGAAATTTCCACATTCGGGAAATGTTTTTTAATTAAACCAAAATCGTTACTTGCTTTAATCTTATCTATTAACTGACTCTTTAAGGTTTGCTTGTTCTGTTCTTTTATTACTATAAATTCACACTTTTCTTTAGTAAAAGCAGCTAACAAATCTTCTATTTGTTTCTTTACTTTACTTTTAACTTCAAGACTGCAGAACTCTAATCTATTATCACTGAGATGTTTAAGTTCCGTATGATTGAGCAAGAAATAATATATATCTATCTCATTATTTTTATATAGATATTCAAGAAAATCTACAATTTCAAAATTTTTTTTATTTCCTGATTAATTGACTGATTTAAATTTTGATTATTATCATCAGAATCGTCAAGCAGCGGCAGCGACGTCGAATATATAGATTTTATAACTAACATTTCCGTTTCTGTTAGTTGATTATAGGAAATTTTTATTTCCCCTACTCCCTTATTATATATTTGCCATAAGATTGATAGATGCGGCAAGCTGATTTTATCTAATATGCTTTTAGTCCTATCGTTAAATGATTCATATATCGGTAAACTATAATTAGGTAACATTTTTACTTTGTTAAGATAAGCAATAAAATCTGCTACCGATTCTATAAAAATCTCAAGATTAACAGAAAAACCGTAAAGTTTATTTATTAAATTTATAGCTTTTTCCGTCTCTCTATGAATTATATATTCTACAAATTCTATTATAACGGAAGCATCAACAAGCCCAAGTATTTGATTAATTATTTGAGGGCTAATTATATTATCGGATTTCGCTGACATACTAGCTGCTTGATCTAAAATAGATACTGCATCACGTGCAGATCCTTCAGACTTATAAGCTATAATTCTTAAAGATTCTATATCGGTTTTTAAGTTTTCTTGCTTAGTTATATATTCAAGTAGCTTAAAAATCTCTTCAAAATTCAACCGCCTTAAATCATAACGTTGACATCTTGAGATAATAGTTGCAGGTATCTTTTGTACTTCCGTCGTTGCAAAGATAAATATTATATGAGGCGGCGGTTCTTCTAAAGTCTTAAGAAGTGCATTAAACGCTCCCTTAGAGAGCATATGCACCTCATCAATGATGAAGATTTTATGTTTACCTTGTAGAGGTTTATATTCAGCGGATTCTATAATTCTACGTATATCATCTACGCTAGTTTTACTTGCTGCGTCAATTTCGATTATATCAGGGTGATTATGATTATTAAAGCTGATACAATTTGTACATTCTTCGCATGTTTTAATAGTCGTATTTTCGGTAATTAAAGCAGAACAGTTTACGGCTTTAGCAATAATTCGGGCGGAAGTAGTTTTACCGACTCCTCTAATACCTGTTAAAAGATAGCCTCCGGCGAGCCTATCGTTTAAAATAGTATAGCTTAAAACTTTGACTAATACCTCTTGCCCCTGAAGCTCGGCAAAGTTACTAGGACGATATTTCCTTGCAAAAGGAATATATTGATTTGATGAATTTATATCTAGCACGATTGTTATAAGACTTTTTATGGCATTCTAGCTAAAAACCGGTGTTATTGTGTAGCTCTCTATGTCATTCCCGCTTTCGGGCGTTGTGGCGTAGAATCAATTACACCTCTGTCATCCCCGTGGCTTGACCACGGGATCTAGTTAAAAATACTAAAAGCATTAGTATTTTGAATTGTTTTTATGGACCCCATGGTCAAGCCACGGGGTAACACAGTGGGTTTTACTGAACCACGCGGGAATGAACATCGAAATTAGAATAATGCTAGTAATGACCCACCGAATCCTACTCTGGCTGCTTCCTTTCAGACCTGACCGACTAAGCAGGCACAATGCCCACTACTAGCATAATTAACATAACCTGTTTATTTTCAAGAAACAATATATTTTTTTTCTATTTCCGATTTTGTTAATCTTTCAGGAGGACCAAATATTCCAGGGTTTTTTAATTTAAACAAATCATCGGAAAATTTTTGTACTTTAGCTATTTTATCAAAAGTAATAGTGATTATATTATTATCTGCAAATATTTTTAATGCTTCAATTTGTTTAGTAGCTTTATTAAAAGTAATTTCGCTACGTTTTTCCGTTAGAGTATGATAGATAGTAATTTTAGAAATATTTCTTTCGTTAATTACTGATTCAAAAACAAAATCCTTGTCAAAATGCTCATTATCTTCTAATAAAAAATTAAATGTATTTTCGCTTCTATTAATACGGCTTACCTGCTCCATATCATAATCATACATCGATACGAAATTTTTAGTACCTATTATAACTAAAGGGAAAGGAGGATAATAATTACATCTAAAATTATAAGGTTTGTGGATTAACAATTTTCCTTTAACTATTTTACCGTACGAATCTTCTTGAGTAAAATCTATCGCAATTGATTTTATAGTACGTAAATAAGTTTTTAGCTCCGAAATAGTTGTTTTATCATCTGCTCCAAACGCTACGACTGAATTTATAAAAACACAAATAATAACTAAGAATATTTTTTTCATTTTTATTGTTTTATATTTTAAATTATGTTTAAAATACCTTAGTTATTTTGTTAAAACAAATGATATTTATGAAAATCGTTGCTTTAAAAGAAAAAGCCAAGCATGAGTCGCGTGCCGCTATAACGCCTGAAGTAGCGGGGTTACTAGTCAAAAAAGGTTATGCAGTTACGGTAGAAAAAGATATAGGGCTTCATGCCGGTTTTCTTGATGAAGAGTATATTGCTCTAGGTGCTAAAATATCTTCGGTACCACTCGAAATTATTTCTGATGCCGATATTATATTAAAGGTACAACCTTCATCCGTTACGGATAAATATAGTGAGCTTGGATTCGCAAAAAAAGGAGCAATTATTGTAGGATTATTATCGCCTTATTTAAATCATGAATATATAAAAGCGGCAGCTAAAAAAAATCTTACGACTTTTGCTATGGAATTTGTGCCGAGAATTACTAAAGCTCAAAATATGGATGCTTTATCTTCTCAAAGTAACTTAGTTGGTTATAGAGCCGTAATTGAAGCAAGCTATCATTATACAAGGGCTTTTCCTATGATGATGACGGCAGCAGGTACGATTTCACCGTGCAAAACTTTGGTGCTTGGTATCGGTGTTGCAGGACTCCAAGCTATTGCAACGGCAAAAAGACTCGGTAGTATTGTTGCAGGATATGATGTGAGGGCTGCTACCAAAGAGCAGGTAGAAAGCTTAGGAGCTAAGTTTATTTCACCGGAACTACAAGAAGATTTACAAGATAAATCAGGTTATGCTAATGAGAGTTCGGAAGATTATAAGGCTAAACAAGAAGAGTTTTTAGCAAAAATTATTAAAGGATATGATATAGTTATTACTACTGCACAAATTCCAGGAAAAAAAGCACCTCTGCTTGTTACAAAAAAAATGTTAGAGTCTATGAAGTATGGCTCAGTGATTGTTGATATATCGACTAGTACAGGCGGGAACGTAGAAGGTTCAGAACTGGATAAGATCGTTACTAAGCACGGAGTTACAATAATAGGTTTATCAAACCTTGCTACTAAAATTGCTACAGATAGCTCAAAATTATATGCTAAGAATTTGTATAATTTTCTAACCTATGCGTTGCAAGACGGTAAATTTAATATGAATGATGGGTTAGTACGTGGTATGCTGATTACTAAAGACGGCAAAATTGTGAGTGAGAAGGTTAAGTAATTATGTGTCTATCGTCATTGTGGGAAGAATTATGTAGTAATTCGACGAAGCAATCCAGTCAAAAATTCTGATTTACAGAATTTTTTTAATTATTTAACTGGATTGCCGCGTCGATGCTGTGCATCTCCTCGCAATGACAATGAAAAAATAACCAAGAGAAAAGTATGAATCAATTACCGATAATGGCTAAACAGGCTGCTGAAATTGCCCATAATACCCAAGAATTATCAAATAAATTAAAAGATTTGGTAATAGATACTAGTTGGCAAACAAACACAAGTACTATAGATCCGCTAGTATTTGCTATAACTATTTTTGTATTAGCTTCTTTTGTAGGCTATTATGTTGTGTGGAAAGTAACGCCTGCACTCCATACTCCGCTTATGTCTATTACTAACGCTATTTCAGGTATTATAGTTCTTAGTTCTATGATGGCCGCAAGTAGCTCTGCTTTTGGGTTTTCCGGTTTACTTGGGTATTGTGCAACGCTGCTTGCTTCTATAAATATCTTCGGCGGATTTATAGTAACAAAAAGAATGCTCGAGATGTTTAAAAAGAAGTAATTATAATGTCATAGTTGCGTTGTGGCGTGGATATCAGAACCGTTATTGCGAGGAGCGAAGCAACGTGGCAATCCAGAAAAATAATTAAAAGAATTCTGTAAATCAGAATTTTTAACTAGATTGCTTCGTCAATTACTTTGTAATTTTCCTTGCAATGACAAACAAGTCAAACTACAACTCCAGCTCTTTATATTCAACGGTAACTACTTCGTATGATTTAGATCCTTTCGGTGTTGTAACTTCTACAAAATCACCTACCGATTTTCCAATCAAAGCTTTTGCTATAGGAGAAGCGATTGAAACTTTTTTTCTAGTTATATCGGCTTCATATTCTCCTACAATAATATATGTTACTTTTTCTTCAGTATCGTCGTCAATCAAAGTAACTGTAGCTCCGAATTTTATGTTATCTCCTGATAATTTACCAATATCAATAATTTCCGCTCTTGCTGTCATATCTTCAAGCTCTTTAATACGCCCTTCTATAAATGCTTGTTTCTCACGTGCCGCTTCATATTCTGCATTCTCGGATAAATCGCCGTGTTCTCGTGCTTCGGCTATATCTTCACTAATTTTTTTACGCTCTACATGTTTTAAATGTTTAAGCTCGTGTTCTAATTTTTCAAAACCTTTAGCGGTGATAGGAAATTTTGTATTCATAATTATATTGTATAGATTTAGTAATTTTAGTATACTATTTTCAATAATATAGATTTTAGCAAGTATATTTGTAATAGTTAAATTTGTCAAATAAGCCTTTTTAATG
>NZ_AKVZ01000034.1 GCF_000273745.1 Rickettsia australis str. Phillips | reverse complement strand
GTTATTTAGCATTACCTCAAAACAGTTAATTTTAAATTTATATGTCATTCCCGTGAAGGCAGGAATCCAGTAAAGCATATAAAAAAACAAGTTTTTTATATGCTTATTTTATCAAATATGTAACTTTATAGTATTAAAGTTATTTATTTTGGATCTCTTCCTACGCGGGGATTACATCGCACGCGTTTTTCGAGTTATGCAACAATATCAATGCTTTCTTGTAATGACGTAGGTATTATTTTTCATAAACAATAGCAACAAACTAGTAATCCTATGGAAATTAAAGATTTTGACTTTGAGAAAAACCGTAAAATTTTTCACTTATCGGCTATAATATTTCCGCTGCTTTATTTATTTATTCCAAGAACCGCTATTATGTTATTATTATTTATAATAACGGTTGTTACATTATATTTAGATGTATCACGTCATAATAATGTAAAAATTAGCGAATTTGTAACTAAATTTTTCTCAAAAGTTATAAGGCTCGAAGAAAATAATGGTTCTTGTACTTTAAGCGGCATTAGCTTTATGATGCTTGGTCTTTTCTTAACTGCTCTTCTTTTCCCTAAAAATTTAGTGATTTGTTCGTGGTTGATTTTAATTATTTCAGATTGTTTAGCGGCTCTTGTCGGTGTTAAAATAGGAAATAGCTTAGGTAACGGTAAATCTATAGCAGGTTCTGTTACCTTCTTAGCTTCTGCAATTTTTATAAGTATATTAGTGTATTTCTATCTAGGATATAATACAAGTTTTATTATTATTATAATAAGTTGTATAGGGGCTACGGCAACTGAATTTTATTCAAAAGATTTAAGAATTAACGATAATTTGTCTATACCACTTTCTTATTGTTTTTCTACAGCTATTCTTTCCTACATATTGTAATATAATGAGAGTTGCACCGGAATTTTATGAGTTCTTAAGAAACCGTATTAACATATCTGATGTAGTGCGGCAAAAAGTAGTTTTAACTAGAAAATCCGGTAACTATGTAGGTTTATGTCCTTTCCATCAAGAAAAGACCCCATCTTTTACAGTTAGTGATAGTAAGAGATTTTTCTATTGTTTTGGCTGTAAAGCAGCCGGTGACGTTATAAAATTTACTTCTAATATTAGCGGTCTATCCTATAATGAATCTGCTATAAAGCTTGCAACCGATTACGGTATAGAGATACCAAAATTAACTGCGAAACAGAAAGAATTTTATGAAGAATCCGATGAAATTTTAAATATTTTAGAGCTTGCTAATAAATTTTTTAGAACGCAATTAACGCCTGAAATATTAAATTATCTACACCAAAGAAATATTACCGAAACGACAATAAAAGAATTTTCAATAGGTTTTGCTCCAAGAAATAATAAATTTGAAAAATTTTTTCATGATAAAAATATAGATATTATAAAACTCGGCAAAGCCGGCTTAATTGGTAAACGAGAAAACGGTGAAATATATAATTTATTTTCTAACCGTATTACTATTCCAATTAGAAATATTTACAATAAAATTGTAGGCTTTGGCGGTAGGGTACTAGGGGAGGGGCTACCTAAATACTTGAATTCACCTGACACTACAGTATTTCAAAAAAGTAAAACTCTATACGGTGAGCATAAAGCGATAAGCAGTAGCTATAAAAAAAATCATTCGATTTTAGTAGAAGGTTATTTTGATGTTATAGCACTACATCAAGCAGGCTTTAGTGCAGCGGTTGCGAGTCTCGGTACTAGCGTTACCGAGAATCACTTACATAAATTATGGCGTGCCGGCGATGAAATTATATTATGTCTTGACGGAGATAATGCAGGCATAAAAGCTAGCATAAGAACTATTAACTTAGCATTACCGCTTATTAATAGTGAAAAGAAAATTTCTTTTATTAGATTACCAAGCGGACTTGATCCAGACGATACAGTAAATAAAAACGGTGCTGATTTTTTTGCAAAGCTTATAGATAAAAGAATAAGTCTATCAGAAATGATTTGGCATATTGAATATAGCGGTAAGAATTTTAAAACCGCAGAAGAAAAAGCCAATTTAGAGAAAAATTTAAAAGATTACTGCAATAAAATATCGGATAGTAATTTAAAAGCAAGTTATTACAGGTTTTTTAAAGATCAAATATGGCAAAATTTAGTCACAAAGCAGAAGAAAATTATAACTAAAAGCTCAAATTTGGTGCCTATAGTTTCAAGTCACGGCTATTCAGAGCTTGAAATGCTAGAACACGCTTTTTGTGCTTTGTTGGTTAAATTTCCTATAATACTTGAAGAAAAAGATATTAGAGATTTCATCTTAAATTTAAATTTTAATAATAAATCGCTTGAAGAATTTCGTAACTGGTATTTAAACGAGATTATAGATAATAACGTAGAAGCAAGTGAAATTACTGCAATTGTGGAAAAAACTAGCTTTTTTGATATTTTTTTATTATTATCAAAAACGGATAATTTGTTTTTAGATATCTCATTTAATAAAAATAATATCAGACTGGATTTATTATGGCAGTGGCTACATAAGAAATATTATCTAATAAATTTACAACAAGAATACGCTATTACAATAAACAGTACAGACAATCACGACTTTGAAAAAATTTTAGTATATAAAAAAGAAATTCTGAAGATTGCAAATGAACTTCAAGTTTTAAACGAATCTTTTATTAATCACACGATAACTTAATTATTTCAAACTTCTTGTAAAAGAAAAAAGCATATAGGTATTTAATGAGCAATAGCAATATAGACAATGATCTAGATAAAATAGATAGTTTACTTAAAAAAGCTAAATCTAAAAAGATACCGGTCACTTATGATGATATAAACAAAGCTCTTCCTCTTAATAAAAATCCTTCAATAAGACAATTAGAAGAAGCTATATTAAAATTTTCCGATGCTGGAGTAGATATTTTAGAATCTAACGAAGATGATGAAATTAAGCTTGATATCGGAATGGATGAAGAATTTAAGCTATCTACTAATGTTGATAATGAACCTGATGATGAAGCAGAAGAAGAAAATATAGGTACTACCGATGATCCTGTAAGATTATATCTTAAGGATATGGGAGGAGTCGATCTTTTAACTCGTGAAAACGAAGTAGAAATAGCAAAAAGGATTGAGGAAGGACGTAAAACAATGACTGCTTCCTTATGCAGAAGCCCTATTGCTATGCGTTGTTTTATAGTATGGTATGAAGATTTAGTTAATGAAAAAATGTTACTACGTGATCTGATAGATTTAGAAGCTAACATGTTACATGACGAAACACCCGAAAATGATGAAGAACATAGTAGTGAGACCGAAGGAGAAGAGCATGAGGATAATCACTTATCTATGTCTAGAGTAGAAACGCAGATATTACCTAATATCATAGAGCGTATGAAAAAGATTTCTTTTATCTGCGAAGAGCTACTCATTGAAGCTAAAAAATGTTATGAAAAATCTTTTGAACCGAAAGTTTTACAAAATAACAAAAAATATAATAATAATTTAGAATTATTATTAAATGAAGTTTCGGAAATACATTTTAATTCTAAAAGAACGGAAGAAATTTTAGGTAAGATGTATGGAATAAATCGTGATTTAATTAATAAAGAAACAGCTTTTTTAAAACTTGCTGAAAAATACGGAGTAACTCGCCAAAATTTCCTTGATGAATATATAGGATCGGTTATCAATGCAGCATGGAAAGAAAAAATGCTGAAAAATAAAAAAGTCGCTTGGAAAGAGTTAATTACTAAAGAATCGGATTATATAGATCAAATGATTGCTGAATTATCGGTTATAGAATCTAATACCGGTCTTTTAGTTAATGATTTTAAAAAACTAGTGAATACTATACAAAAAAGTGAGAGACAAACACTGCAAGCAAAAAAGGATATGATAGAAGCGAATTTACGTTTAGTTATATCTATCGCTAAAAAATATGCTAATAGAGGGTTGCAGTTTTTAGATTTAATTCAAGAAGGTAATATAGGACTTATGAAAGCGGTGGATAAATTTGAATATCGCCGTGGTTATAAATTCTCTACCTATGCTACTTGGTGGATTAGACAAGCTATAACAAGAGCTATTGCAGATCAAGCAAGGACTATACGTATTCCTGTGCATATGATTGAAACAATTAATAAGATACTGCGTACTTCAAGACAAATGCTTAATGAACTTGGATACGAACCAACGGCAACGGAAATCGCTAATCGTCTTTCAATGCCGCTTGATAAAGTGCGGAAAGTTATGAAGATAGCTAAAGAACCTATAAGTCTTGAGAATCCCGTAGGTGATGATAGTGACGGCGGTCAATTAGGCGATTTTATCGAAGATAAGAATGCAGTAGCACCGATTGATGCAGCAATTCAGTCAAATTTACGAGAAGTTACCACTAGAGTACTTGCAACCCTTACGCCTCGTGAAGAAAGAGTGCTTAGAATGCGTTTCGGTATAGGTATGAATACTGACCATACATTAGAAGAAGTAGGGCAGCAATTTAAAGTAACTAGAGAACGTATAAGACAAATCGAGTCAAAAGCTTTAAGAAAGTTACAACATCCTATTAGATCCAAAAAACTTAATAGCTTTAGAAGCGGTGGAAAGCGTGGTGAAGGTAATCCATCAGATTTACTAGAGGCGTGATAATACTTGTACTGTCATCCCGTGGTTTGTTGCATAGGATGCCAAATCGTCATTGCGAGGAGCGACGTAGCAATCCAGAAAAATAATAAAAAAATTCTAATTTACAGATTTTTTACTGGATTGCTGCGTCGAATTACTGCGTAATTCTTCTCGCGACGGCTTAGGTATCTTTTCCGCAGAAATGGACAATAACAAGCTTCTTTATGTATCGATATAAGATCACCATTGAATATTTAGGCACGAATCTTGCAGGTTGGCAAAGACAAGCAGGAGTAATGTCGGTACAGCAGATATTAGAAGAAGCGATTTATAAATTTTCTGGTGAACAGGTAATATTGTTTGGGTCAGGAAGAACAGATGCTGGTGTTCATGCTATAGGTCAAGTAGCACATTTTGATCTTTCAAAATATTTAGAACCTCACAAAATTATTATGGCTATTAACTATTTTGCAAGACCTTATGCAGTAGTGGTATGGCATTGCGCAATAGTCCTAAATAATTTTCATGCAAGATTTTCAGCCACCTCTCGTCATTATATATATAGAATTATTAATAGACCTTATCCATCGGTAATTGATTTAAATAGAGCATGGTGGATTAGTTCACCTTTAGATGTTCTAGCTATGAAAAAAGCTGCCACTTATCTATTAGGCAAACATGATTTTACTTCATTTAGGGCTAGCTCATGTCAATCAAAATCACCGATTAAAACTTTAACTGAACTTAATATTGTTACAGGAGACGAAGAAATAAAATTATATCTTTCAGCCCCATCATTTTTGCATCATATGGTGCGTAATATTGTTGGTAGTTTAGTGCTTGTCGGTAAGAATATTTGGCAAGCAGAGCATATTAAAGATGTTCTAAAAGCTAAAGATAGAAAAGCCGCCGGTCCTACTGCCCCTGCCTCTGGACTTTATTTTGTGAAAACAGAGTATTAATAACTATATAATCCACTAGCCATTTATGAGTGTTATATAATCACTTTGATCTACTTGCAATAGCTCTTAACAACGATAGTCTTCGTTTCACAGTGGGAACTTGAATATTAACGTTCTTTACAAAAAATCAAAATTAGTATATAATTCGCTAAGCAATTATTAATTATGATGAACCAAAAAACTCTCCAATCTACACCAAATCATCCCCAAGCTATTACTTTTTCTAAAAGTAAGTCAATTCTTTTAGATAGTAGTAATTTTAAACAATTTAAACAAATGTTACAAGCAGATGAATTTTATGCTATGGCATTACAGGATTCTATTGACTTCGTAAAAAATATTAAAGTTACGGTGGAAATTGTTAATTACTTAATTAGTTTTACATCTAAATATAACGCCATAACTTTTATACAAAATGTTATGACAAAATTATTTATTAATTGTAAGTATTAAGGTTTAAAAGGTAATACATTACTTAATAAATATCAGATTAAAAAATTATCTGAAAAAAATTTTGTGTATAAAATAGAGAATAAATTTTATACCTGCGCATTTCAACTTAAAAAAATTATTAATTTAGATGTCGGGAAAGTTATATTTCTAAAAATCGCAGCTATGCGTGATGCTATAAATATTGCCATAAAAAATAATCATGACCAACTAGCTGAATAATTAATAAAAGATGTATTAAAAACTGCTGATGTAAACTTAGCCTTATTTTTAAAAATCAATGCTCCTCAATATAACGAAGCTATCTTAATCATTACCAATTTAGTATCTTTGTGAGAGAGCCGTAAGCCCAAATTCATGCTTTTCAAATATTAGCAACACACTGTCAACAAAATTTTTGTGCATTGTTAAACTTTTCAGAGGCTTTGTTATCAAAAAACGATGCTGATCAAGTAATAAAGTTGCTAGAAACTAAATTAGTGAATATGGATATTGTTATCATAACCTTGGCATCGCATATTCCAATAAAGCAGATTATCAATCTGCAAAAAAATACTATTTAGCTGCTTTAGAATATTTACCGAAAGATCAACAGACAATTTTTGAACAATATAAAGTTTATTTAAAACTTAATGAAATAGACAATGCAAAACATTCTAGAAATTACTTAACATCTAAAGATTTAAAACACTTATTAAAGATATCTCAAGATCTTCCTACTGTTTCTACAAAAGGATTAGCATCAATTAATAAAATGGCAATACTACATGCTTCCATTCTCTAATTAAAAGTTTAGAATATGTAGCTAAATTTAATGAAGGTAAGTTTTCTAAGGTTGATGAAGCTAAGGTTCTTAACAAACTTATTAATGATTGTAATGATAATACATTATTGCTTTCAATAGCTCTCTACACTAAACAACTTGATATTGTAAAAAACATCGTACAAAAAATCTCTAAGGAAGAATGATTCCAAAATAAATATTTATGGCAACTTAAAGCTTTATTTGGATTAGACGAGGATATTGAAGCTTCACAAATTATTATTGATAGCAATCATCTAGAAGGAAAAGAATCGGCTGATTTAATGAATATCTCGAGTACTGTTTTAATTGCTAATGAAGAATTTAACTCTGTTCCTAGGTAGACAACGCTTTAAAATATGACCAAAAAAATGAAGAAACTTTAGAAATAGGTATAGCTTTATTCTTTATTAAATAATAATAAAGAAAAAGCCCAAGAATATGCAAATCAATTAACCGAAGAAAAACAGTAAGCAATTTCTGCAAATTACTCTACAGATAACACAGCAGAAAATATAGACGAGCTTATTGAGCAATATGATGCAAAAGAAATACATACTTATTATCAACGGCTAAAACAACAAAAACTTTTTGAAATTAGCCAAAAAATCACTAATAACCAAATTGCTAGTAATTGGAATGTTAATAAACAGAACATTAAAAAAGATGATGCTTATTTTGTAGGCAAATATAAAGGTTTAAATTGCTTTGCAAAAATTTCTGAAGACATCAAGAAAAAATTAGATATTAATTTAATTGATTCTTTTACTCGAGCTATAGAAAAAGGTATTACATATTGTAAAACAAGCATCAATGGAATTAAATTTTTACAAAATAAAGCAGTAGAAGCTAAATTTGACGGTGACATGCGTTTATTTACAAATCTAATTTATAAAAATTCTCAAGAAGAGCTATTAATAAATTTTGATCATTACAGCAATCATGATGAGGAAGGAAATTTTGCTAATAACCATAAATTAGTAGAAGTACTTGGATATTTAACAATATTATAATATACGGTTTGCCCGTGCGTGGATCAATTTTACCTCTGTCATCCCATGGTTTGACCACAGGATCCATAACAAAACAAGTTTAAATCCTACGATCAAGTCCATAGTACCGGACAATTTTAAAAAGTCCTAGATGTCATTCCCACGGAGGCAAGAATCCAGCATAAAGCAAGATAAATCGAGCTTTTAATTTCAAAAATTTGCTGTATTTAATACTTTTTTCTGGATTCCCGCCTACGCGGAAATGACATAAAATGAGTTATGCAACAATGCCTACAACTCGCAACCACGTCCTAAATTAGTACATTACGGACACTGTTAATAAACTGTATAATTTTTTATGGATGTTAGTTAACTTACCTATATTGCTTCCTCCGGCTTGAGCAAGGCTTGCTTGTCCACCTCCGCCGCTGCCTCCCAAGAATAAAGAGAGTTCTTTTGCAATTATACCTGCATTGTATTTGTCTGTTATAGCTTTACTCACCGCAACCGTAATAGATAATTTATCGTTATTACCCGTAATATATACTACTATTAAATCTTCTACTTTTTTCGTTAAATTTTCTGCAGCCTGACGCAATACTTTATTGTCTAAATTCTCTATATATCGATAAATTAACTTAACTCCTTTTATATCCTCAACTTGCTTTTCAATTTGCTCTATACTTAAATCTAAACGAGCTAAATGAGTTTTTTCTAACTCTTTCTCAAGTTCCTTATTACGCTTTAGGGTATTATGAATCTTAGTAACAAGTTCGTTTTTGTTAGTCTTTAAACTGCTTTCTATCGATTTAAGTAAACTATCCTTTTCTCTCATTAATTTAATTACGAATTCACCGCAAACTGCTTCAATTCTACGAACACCTGCTGCTATAGCACTTTCGCTTGTAATTTTAAAAGAGCCGATATCACCAGTACGTCTAACATGCGTACCGCCGCATAATTCTAAAGAAGTATCACCAATCTTAACTACTCTTACCTCAGAGTCGTACTTCTCACCAAACAGTGCCATAGCTCCTTGTTTAACTGCATCTTCAGTTGTCATTAATGTAGTATTTACTTCATGATTATCTCTAATAATCTCATTTATCTTATCTTCGATTGAAGTGATTTCTTCATTAGTCACAGCTTTGGAATGGCTAATATCAAAACGTAAATAAGTCGGAGCGACTAACGAACCTTTTTGTGTAACATGTTTACCAAGTACCTCATGTAGTACTGCATGTAATATATGCGTGGCCGAGTGGTGAATCCTTAAATTTTGTCTATATTTGATGTCTATACTAAAATTAGCATTCTCGCTTACGTTAATCTGTCCCTTTTTCAAAATACATTTATGGGCTATAATAGAGCCTAAATATTTTAAAGTATCTATTACTTCTATCTCAGAATCTTTTGCAAATATCGTTCCAATGTCACCCATCTGACCGCCGGACTCACCGTAAAAAGGTGTTTGGTTGCTGATTAGCAGAAATTGCGTATCTATCTCTTTTATATCATTAACTAAATTATTATCTTTAATTAATGCAATTATTTTACATTCTGCGTCATTAAGCGTATATCCTAAAAACTCCGTGCTACCATGCTGCTCTTTGATGTCAAACCACAACTGATCGGTTTTTGATTCACCGGAGCCAAGCCAAGCTTTTCTAGCACGTTCTTTTTGTGCGAGCATTTGCTCTTCAAACCCATTATGATCGACGGAAATATCACGGTTTTTTAGAATATCTTCGGTTAAATCAAGCGGAAATCCGTAAGTATCATATAGTTTAAACGCTATTTCTCCTGATAATTCATTACCTTTCGTTAGCGTTGCTGTTTCTTCGGTCAGTAGCTTTAATCCACGTTCTAAAGTAGTTTTAAACCTAATTTCTTCTTGTTCTAAGATGCTGCTGATAAAGCTTTCTGCTCTCTTAAGTTCAGGATAAACATTTCCCATTAAATCAACAAGTTTTGGCAGTAATTTATATATTAACGGCTCTTGTGATCCAAGCATATGGGCATGCCTCATGGCTCGCCTCATAATACGTCGGAGTACGTAACCACGCCCCTCATTTGAAGGAATAACGCCGTCAGCTATTAAAAAGCTACTTGCTCGTAAGTGGTCGGCAATAACTCGGTAAGAAAATTTAGCTTCTCCCTCTATTTTCACTTTTACTATATTTTCGGTAAAATTAATTATTTCCTGAAATAAATCTATGTCATAATTGTTGTTAACATGCTGTAATACTGCAGTCATACGCTCAAGACCCATACCGGTATCGATAGATTTTTGCGGTAACTCTATTCTAGTATCTTTATCGATTTGTTCATATTGCATAAATACCATATTCCAAATCTCGATAAATCTGTCACCGTCTTCATCCTTAGTGCCAGGTAGCCCACCGTATATTTGTTCTCCGTGGTCATAAAAAATTTCAGAGCAAGGACCACAAGGACCAGTATCGCCCATAGACCAAAAATTATCGTTTGTTTTAATCTTTATTATGCGATCATCCCCAAAACCTGCTATTTTTTTCCAACAAGAAGCTGTTTCGTCATCAGTATGATAAATTGTTGCATAAAGCTTGTCTTTTGGGAGTTCAAATTCTTTAGTTAATAAATTCCAAGCGTAATATATGGCTTGTTCTTTAAAATAGTCACCGAATGAAAAATTACCTAGCATTTCAAAAAATGTATGATGTCTTGCTGTATAACCGACATTCTCAAGGTCGTTATGTTTACCGCCAGCTCTAAGAGATTTTTGACTAGTTACTGCTGTGTTATAAGGTCTTTTTGCTTGTCCGGTAAAAACATTTTTAAATTGTACCATTCCGGAATTAACAAACATTAAGCTAGGGTCATTGTGTGGAATTAACGAGCTAGCTGGTACATGTGTATGATTATTTGTTTTAAAGTAAGTTATAAATTTACTTCTAACTTCTTCGGTGGTAAATTTAGTCATGGTACGATATATTATTTAATGTTATGTCATTCCTTTGTGGATCGGTAAAATCCACCGTGTCACCCCGTGGCTTGACCACGGGGTCCATAAAAATATTAATATTATTATGTATTTTTTAAGCTGGATCTCGCGATTAAGTCGCGGGGATGACAACGGAAAATCAGTCCACGCAACAATGCTACGCAGGTCTGACTTTGCATATAGTAAAATACACTGAATTATGATTAAAATAAATTTATTTATGAAAAATATTTTTGATTCGATCAAATTAGATTTTGTTAATTTTTTAACAAAATTAAAAATATCTTCTTTCAAAAGAAAAAAGATTGTGGTGTTACTAGGTAATAAAGGTGTATTTCTTAGTACTTTTCTTGATAATAAATTATTAGATAAATTATTTATCCCTACTCAGGAACAGATAGACTTAAATCCTTATAAAAACTTTTTTAGTAAATTTCCAAAAAGCGATATTTATTTTTTACTTGACGGTAGCGAATGTAAGACACGGCACGATCAAATACCTATATTACAGTCGATAGTTAAACTTGATCCTATTGAACAATTTATCGAAGGTTATTTTAATAAAGAAGACATTATAGCACATTGTGTTTACGAAATTACTACTACACCAAGTGAAATTTGGTCAACTTTAATTATGTCGTGTCCATTTGAAACACCTTTAAGTGATATAATTTCATGCATTATAGATCAAAGATCGCTTGATTTAAAAGAAATTTACTTTTTAACGTTAGAGCTAAAAGTTATTATAAATAAAATAGTTCAGAATATAGAAAATGATAAATATAATGATTATTTTCAAATTTGTGTATATGCATCACAAGCTAGCGGTATAAAATTTATTATTAAACATAAAAATAATATAATAACAATTAGAAATCTTGAGTATCCATTTGATAAAACAACCGGCTATGTTCAAGGTATTATAGAACAAGAAATTAATGATTGCTTTATATTATTTAAAAACTATATCAGTAATCTTGACCAAAGAGCCTGTATAATTCTTATAGTAGATGAAGAGTTAAAATCTTTATTAGAATCAACAAATTTTGAAGATCACCCTTTAATCTTTATACCGGTTGATAATATACTAAACACGCAAACTCTAGAAAAAGAAAGATTTATAGATACGAATATTAGTAAGCTGTTTCTAGAATATAAGAGTTTTCCTGCTTATAATAATAATTTAAAATCAATAAAAAAACTAGTTACTATAAAAGATCTGATATTTAAATTATATAGTGCATTACTTATAATATTAATATTAGTGGTTGGTATTATCAAATATAATACAAAACAGAATTACAAAGATATAAACTCTATTAATGAAAAATATTATGCAACAAATCAAGAATATGATAGTATCAAATATAAATATCCTTATATTAAAAATACTACTAGCCTCGCTGATTTATATGTAATAGGAAAATTACTAGAAGCACCGGTACCGCTACCGTTTGATTTGCTTAACAGACTTATAATTACTTTAAATCCGGCTTTTAAATTAGAAGAAATTAAATGGGAATTAACAAATATAGATAATATTTTATTAGTTTCTAAGAGACAATTAATAATCAAATTAATACTTAAATATTATACTAATAATCTATCGATAGATGAATCTCTAAAGCTGCTAGATGATCATATGCAAAACGTAAAAAATAAATTATCTAATTTGCAGATAGATTATGTTATATATAAGGATAAAATACTTGATATATTCGGTAAGGTAGTAATTCCTTTATCGGTTAATATAGTTGATGATAAGACCTAGTATTCTACGGAAGCTGGAAGGCATTGTTGTGTGGATATCTAATCGTTATTGCTTCGTCGAATTATTACGTAGCTCTTAGCAATGACGGAGAATCGAACCACTCAGGCAATGCCATGCGGGAATGACATAAGTCATGCAATAGCATTAATAACCCAAGGTAAAGATAATGTTTGAAAAATATATTATGTATTTAAAGAATCTTATACTCTTTCAATTTATTATATATTTTTTCTTTATTTCCTTAACTATTTGGATAATAAAAAATTTTCAACAAGAATACAGTAAATCTATTCTTGATAAACAAGTTTCACAAGAAAATCTAACAGAGGAAGTTTTAAAGCTTTATTCTGTCATTAACTCTAAAGACGAAATATTAGAATCTTACAAAAAATATGTAGATTTAAGCGTTCCAAGTAATGTAAGTTGCTTAAATTATCAAAAACTAATTCCTAAAATAAAAAGCTTAAGCAATAAATATGATTTAGTAGAACCTATAGACGTATCTATAAATTCAGTATTTTTTAAAAATAATGTTCAGGTGATTGAAGGAGGAGAAGGTGAATCGATTCATGTCAATAATTATAGCATAAATATAAAATATGCATGTGCAGATTTTTTGACTTTTTTAAAAATATTCTCTGAAATTTATTCTTATATGCCTCCTAATACTCTTATATCTTTTGTACGAGTGCGTAATGAAGAAGTGTTAACGCCTAAGAATATATATAAACTTTCAGTGAATCATGCTCCTAATCTTATTTATGCTAAATTGATATTATATATCAGAGAATTAGCCTCGAAATAAATTACTAAAATGAATAATGCAATAGTACTTAATAACATAAATACTAATTTATTTAAAAAAGATATTGTTAATAATTTTGTCAATAATCTTACGCAATCTACTTGCTCTACTATTGCAAATATGCTGGCTATAGATTATACGCTAAGGCTTAATTCTAAGCCGGAAGCTGAAAAATATATTAATAAATGTATTTCTAGACTCAAAAATTATTTAGGTATGCGGGTTATTAATGATGATAATTTTTCTGTAGCATTAGAGTTATTTGTAATAATGATTACTTCTGAAAATGAAAATGAGCAAAATAAGAATAATATTTTAGAGCAATCACAAGATATAATAGCAGAAAATCTTGTAGAAGTTTATTGTGGAGATGAAAAAATAAATAGCACCGAAAAAGAAAAAGTTAAAAATATATTTAAAACTCTTTTAAAAGAGAAGAATTTTGACAAAATAATAAATTGTGTGGAATCTAATAAAAAATTATTTAAGGCTTCTGTAATGTATGCAATGAAGAAATATAATAATATTGATGAAGCAACAATCTATATCAAGAAAGAATTTAATAAAATATTAGAAATGTCTTTAGCATTTACACAAAAAAGTAATATATTTAAACAAGCAACCGGAAAAATCGCCGGTGCTGTTTGTGCTTTACTAGTCGGAGCAATTAGTGTTGCAACTGCGGGAGCGGCTTTTTCTATCATAGTTGTACCGGCATCAATTTTTGCTGTCAGATATGCACCCGAACTTGGGGAAAAAATTGGAGGGTTAATTTTAAATAATGATAATGCAATAAAACTAGAACAAAGCAATATAGATAAGTTTATGAAAACATTACAAAATGATAAAGAAAGTCTTCTATCTCGAAAAAAAACAAAAAACATTGAACAAAATATTAAAGTTTCTCCTTCTCAAATAAATGCTACATTAACTAAGAAAGTGGTTAATGAAAAATATAGATAGGGTATCGTAATTGCGAGTGACTGTAGATGTTGCCCGTATGGTTTAAAAGACTTACTCTATGTCATTCCTGCGAGGCATTGGCGTTATTTCATGGATAGTTTTTTTCGTCATTGCGAGGAAAAACTGTAAGTTGTGACGAAGTAATCCAGTTAAAAATGCTAATTTTTAGCATTTTTTTAATTATTTTTACTGGATTGCCGCACGGTCTTCGACCGCTCGCAATGACGGAGGTGGTGTCCACGCAACAACGCCCCACTTTCGTGGGCATGACATAAATGAGCCCTACAATGAAGCTTAAAGTTATTTTTACTTGAGAATATACAATATTCCTTTTATTATCTTTTTTTAAAATCAATAAAATAACTTAATGAAAAAAGTAATAATACCGGGAATGATCGGTAATGCTGCTGAGTGGTTTGATTATGCGTTATATGCACAATTTGCTTATATTATAGGGCAGCATTTTTTTCCTGATTCTGAAATGCGTGATACCTTAACTTTTGCTGTATTTGCTGCGGGTTTTATAGTGCGTCCACTCGGAGGTATTATTTTCGGTAATATCGGAGATAGATTCGGCAGACGCACTGCTTTAGTTATTGGTATTATAACTATGACAGTGCCGACTGCCGGAATAGGGCTACTCCCTAGTTATAACACTATTGGCATTGCTGCCCCCATCATTTTGACTATTATCAGGCTTATCCAAGGTTTTTCTCTAGGAGGTGAGTTTAGCGGCTGTATTTCTTATATAGTTGAGCATGCTTCGCTTGAGCAAAGAGGGATTGCAGGAAGTGTCTCGTTTGTTAGTATGTGTGGCGGTATGCTGCTTGGGCTACTAACCGCTGCCGGTTTTTCTTATTTTATGCCTGCCGATATGCTATTTGAATGGGGTTGGAGAATACCTTTTATCGCAGGATTGTTGATTGGCTCTATAGGTCTATATATCAGAAAAAATTTAGCAGAAAGCCCTATTTATAAAAAAGCTAAAGAGAACGGCAGGTTAACACGTTTTCCTTTGCGTGAAACATTAACTAAATTTCCAAAAGAACTCATTATCGCACTTGGTCTTTATATTACCGTCACTGCTCCTTTTTATACTTCTACGGTTTTTATCGGTAATTTTATGCAAACGCTTGGTTATACTAATCAGCAAAGTACAATTGTTAGTAGTATAATATTAATCGTAATGATGACAGTATTTCCTATATCTGCCTATGTTTCAGATAAGGTGGGGCGGCGTCCTGTACTAATATGGGGGATTATCTTGTTAATTTTATCAGTCTATCCTATTTTTGTAGTCTTAGGATCAATGAATTTTACTTTAGCTATAATATCTCAAGTAATATTTGCCGGGATTATCGCTATTTATATGGGACCTATCCCAACGGTTTTAGTAGAGATATTCCCGACTAGTGTAAGATTTACCGGCGTTGCACTTTCATACAACCTTGCAGCTGCTATATTTGGTGGTACTGCTCCAATGTTAGCAATGATATTAACGAAAGTTACCGGAGACAATTATGCTATTGCATATTATTTAATTGCACTTGCCTTGTTATCTTCTATAATTCTAAAATTCTACAAAGAAACTTATAAAAAGAATTTGGTAAATTAGGTTCTATGATGAGCAAAGTTTTTAAAATACCAAACGGTGAAAGCAAAGTTTTATTACATTGTTGTTGTGCTCCTTGCGTTGGCCCTTTAATGGAAAAAATGATAGAGAGCGATATTAAATATACGCTTTTTTTTTACAATCCTAATATTCACCCTAAAAAAGAATATGAGCTTCGTAAGAACGAAAATATTAAGTTTGCCGAGAAGCATAATATAGAATTTATCGACGCAGATTATGATCCACAAAATTGGTTTAGAAGAGCTAAAGGGATGGAATTTGAGCCTGAGAGAGGTATACGCTGTACAATGTGTTTTGATATGCGTTTCGAGCGTACGGCTTTATATGCTTATGAGAACGGCTTTAAAATTATAACTAGCTCGCTTGGTATTTCTAGATGGAAAGATATGAACCAAATTAATGAATCAGGAACTAGGGCGGTATCTCACTATGAGGGGATAACCTATTGGACTTATAATTGGCGTAAAGATGGCGGTGCTAGTCGTATGTATGAAATCGCTAAAGAAGAGCATTTTTATAAGCAAGAATTCTGCGGTTGTGTTTATTCTTTCCGTGATACTAACGATTGGCGAGTAGCAAATGATCGCCCTAAGATTGAGATAGGCAAGGAGTATTATTAGTCTCTCAAATTAATAAAAAATATTTTATTTTGAAATCTTTATATTATAATAATCTAGACAATTTAGCTATATTAGGGTTTTATTATGAATAAATGACAGCTACACGAAGCAAAGAGTAAGTTAAGTAATATTATTGATATTGCCATACATGGTACTCCTCAATGTATTACCAAAAGAGGTGAAGACGCAGTTGTAATTATGAGTATAAAAGACTATAAACAACTTACTAAACAAAAACCTGATTTTAAAAAATATTTGTTGAGCATACCTAAGACAGATGATTTGGTTACTGAGAGGGCCCAAGGAAAAGCGAGAGACTTTGAGCTATGAAATATTTATTAGATACTAATGTTGTATCTGAAATCCAAAAGAAAAAACCAATTCTCAAGTAGCAGCATGGTTTTCAATTGTTCATTTTAGCCAGTTATACTTAAGTTGTATAACAATAGGTGAGAGATAAGAAAGGGAATATCAAAATTAGCAAAGGAAGATAAAACGGCAAGTCTACAGTTAGAGAAATGGTTAGAAAGAATAATAATAGATTATAATGAGAGAATTCTTGATATTGACAAAGAAATATGTGAAGAATGGGGTGAATTAATGAGCATAGACGGTACTAATGTAATTGATGTTTTAATAGCGGCACAAGCAAAACAAAATAATATGATATTAGTTACTAGAAATACCAAACATTATAATATGTTTAACATTAAAATATTTAACCCTTTTGACTAAAATTTTATTCCTCACTAATAACTTCTTATGAAAAAACTATCATTTCAACAAATTATTCTGACATTACAAAATTACTGGCAGGATTATGGTTGCGGCATATTACAGCCTTACGATGCCTATGTTGGAGCCGGTACGTTTCACCCTGCAACGGTGCTTAGATGCCTTGGTACTAAACCTTGGTCTGTTGCATATGTTCAGCCATCAAGAAGACCAGGCGATAGCAGATACGGCATGCACCCCAATAGAATGCAGCATTATTACCAGTTTCAAGTTATCTTAAAACCGTCGCCGGATGATATTCAAGATTTATATCTTAAAAGTTTAGAATGTTTGGGGATAGATTTAAAAACCCATGATATCAGATTTGTTGAAGATGATTGGGAGTCACCAACGCTCGGAGCCTCAGGGCTTGGTTGGGAAGTATGGTGCGATGGTATGGAAGTATCACAATTTACTTATATGCAGCAAATCGGTGGGATTGAATGTCGTCCCGTTGCGGGTGAGATCACTTATGGCTTAGAAAGGCTTGCATTATACATCCAAGGCGTTGATGAAGTAAAAGCACTTGATTGGAACGGACAAATAGGTCAAAAAGCTTTAAAATACGGTGAAGTAGATTTCGAGGCTGAGCGTCAATTCTCGAAATATAATTTAGAGCTTGTCGATAGCAAGATGTTGCTAAGACATTTTAAAGATAGTGAAGAACAATGCGAGAGGCTAGTGAAGGCAAACTTAGCTATGCCGGCTTATGATGAATGCCTTAAAGCAAGTCATTACTTTAATCAATTAAATGCGTTAGGTGTAATTAGTGTAACGGAGCGTGCTTCTTATGTTTTAAGAGTGCGTCATTTAGCTAGAATTTGTTGTATGAAATGGTTGGAGCTAAGCGGTGAGTGAATTATTATTAGAGCTATTTAGTGAAGAAATACCTGCATTTATGCAAAAAAACGCTGAAGAGGGTTATTTAAATATATTCACACAAATTTTTGCAGACAGCGAAATATTTGCAAAAGTACAAGTATTTGCAGGACCTCGCAGAATAACGCTGCATGCTACCCATTTGCCAAAGGCCACTTTGCCAAAAGAGGAAGAAATTAAAGGACCAAGCATAGAATCTACGGAAGCCGCTATTAACGGCTTTTGCAGTGCTCATAATGTTAGTAAATTAGAGCTTGCTACTAAATTAATTAATAATCAGCTATATTATTTCTTTGTCAAAAAGACAGAAAAAAGAGAAATAAAAGAGATTTTGCCGAAGATTATTATAGAGGCTATTAATAAATATAGCTGGGCAAAATCGATGTTTTGGGGTGATTACAAAATCAAATGGATTAGACCTCTGCGAAATATTTTATGTATATTTGATGGTGAAGTACTACCACTGCAATTTGGGCATTTGACCGCTAATAATATTACGTATGGGCATCGTCTTACTGATAATAAAAAATTAGAAGTAACAGATTTTGAAGATTATAGAAATAAGCTTTTAGAAAATAACGTTGTTTTAGAAAGAATAAAGAGAGAAGAAATAATTAAGACCGGCTTATTAGAGTGGGCAAATTCTCAAAATCTAAATATAAAAGAAGATGCACGTTTAATAGAAGAAGTAGCAGGACTTAGCGAATTTCCTGTCGTATTGCTTGGAAAAATCCCGCAAAAATTCTTAGAGCTACCTAAAGAAGTACTTATTTCTTCGATGCGTACGCATCAGAAATATTTTTGTTTATTTGATAAAACAGGAAATTTTGCACCATATTTTCTCTTTGTTAGTAATGGTAGATTTACAAATGCTGAACTCGTTATTCAAGGTAATGAAAAAGTACTATCGGCAAGACTTTCCGATGCTTTATATTTTTATAAACAAGATATAGCTAAAACTTTAGAATCAAGATTAGGTAAATTAGAAGCTGTAACATTTCATGCAAAACTTGGTAACTTAAGAGAAAAAATTGAACACATAACCGATATTTGTAATTATATAGCTCCGAATAATAAAGATTTAATTATGGCAGCAAAGCTTTGCAAAAGTGACCTTGTTTCCGAGATGGTTGGAGAATTTCCAGATCTGCAAGGTATTATGGGTTATTATTATGCAAAATATGAAGGGCTAAATGAAGAAATAGCCACTGCAATTAGAGACCATTATAAACCGCAAGGCTTGAGTGACAATGTAGCAAGCGGAAATGCGGCATTGCTTGCTTTAGCAGATAAGCTAGATAGTCTAGTAGGTTTGATGATAGCAGGCGAAGCTCCAACAGGTTCAGGTGATCCCTATGCCTTAAGACGTCAAGCTCTTGGTATAATAAGAATAATACTTGAAAATAAATTAGAACTAAATTTAAATGATTTAATTATTTTTTCCTTAAAGTTATATGGAAATTCAGCAGATAAAGATTTAATAACATCTTTCTTTGAAGAAAGAGCAAAATTTTACTTTAAAAATGAATATGATATTTTATTAATTAATGCTGTTCTTGACTTAAATTTAGTAGATACAAAATTTAAGCTTGAGACGTTAAAAGAATTTTTAATAGAAGACGCAGGTAAGCAATTATTAAATGCTTACAAACGAGCTAGCAATATAATCGGTCATCAGAAAATTACCGGCTTAGTTGATGCGAGTCTCTTTAGTACACAGCCTGAAAAAGAATTATTTGAAGTAATCCAAAAAATTTCTCCACAGATTATAGCTAGTATAGCTGATAAAGATTATAAGAGAGCCTTAAATTTATTATCGTCTCTATTAACTCCTATTACTAGCTTTTTCGCTAATGTATTAGTTAATGATGCTGATCCAAAAATCGCTCAAAATCGTTTATCGTTATTACAAAATATTTGCGAGTTATTAAATAAAATTGCTAAGTTTAACCGCTTGTGACTGAAACTTTCCTATGTCATTCCCGCGAAAGCGGGAATCCATTAAAGTTAAGCTTTTTAAAAGCTTAACTTTAAAGATTTTTTAGCATGGATCCCTGCTTTCGCAGGGATGACATCCAGTAAAACTCGCCTTAAGTTGACACACATGTGTTTTCGCGGGAATGACATCGAGAAGCAGATATATAACAAAAGCTAAAATAACTAAATAATGGTCAGTAAAGCAGTTCAATTTATAAAATCAGGTAAAGTAGTAGTATTCCCAACCGAAACAGTTTATGGAATCGGAGCGGATGCTACTAATAATGAAGCTTGTTTAAAGATTTTTCAGTTGAAAAAGCGTCCTGCTAGTAATCCTCTTATTGTTCATGTCTTCTCCATAGAGCAAGCAAAAGAAATAGGCGAGTTTAATGATTTAGCTATAAAAATAGCAGAAAAATTTTGGTCTGGACCATTATCTATAGTTGTCCCTTTAAAAGAGAATGCCAATATTGCCCCTAGTGTAGCTGCAGGACTAAATACCATAGCACTTCGGATACCGTCTTATCCTGTAGCATTAGAGCTTATCAAACAATCAGGCGTACCTATAGCCGCCCCAAGTGCTAACCCTTCAAACTATATTAGTCCGACTAACGCTGAGCATGTCACAAAACATTTTAAAGATAATCAGGAAATTTTTATTTTAGCACCTGAAATCTATCAATCTGAATATGGGATAGAGTCAACGATAATTGATACTACAACCGCTACTCCTACTATTCTTAGAGAAGGATTTATAACTGCTGAAATTTTAGAAGAAGTACTTAGGGTAAAAGTTTTAAAAGCCTCAGAAACAAGTGCTATAAAAGCTCCCGGCATGCTTGCAAAACACTATTCACCAAAAGTACCGGTTAGGCTAAATGCTATAAATTTAGAGGATAACGAAATCAGCTTAAATTTCGGCAATAGCAATCTTACGGGAAGATTTTCATTAAATCTCAGTACCAAGGGCGATCTTATAGAAGCTGCTGCAAATCTTTATGCGTATTTAAGAATTCTTGATGATTATGCTGCAGCTCATGATGTAAGCGGTATAACAGTTGCTCCTATACCTCAAGTAAATATTGGTGCTGCAATTAATGATCGCCTAAAACGTGCCGCAAAATCATAAATTTTGGCGTTCTATTCTCCTTAATAGATTTTTGATGATATTTGGTCATTACATAATTATCATGTGAGGTTAGATAATCATTGTTATTCATAATTTCAAAATTACCGTTCTGTTTTATTAGTTCAATGGCTGCATAAAAATAATTTTCGATATCAGAAGCAAATACTAAATTACCGTTATCTTTTAGCTTATCTTGTAAAACCTTAAGACGCTCTTTATTGAAAATACGTTTCTTTTTTTGCTTATTTTTTATCCATGGATCGGGAAATAAAATATAAATTCCATCTAAACTATTATTTGGTAAATCGTTTAATATTAAGTCCAAATTATTCGGAAATAATAAAAAATTCTTGATATTCTGCTCAGCAGCAAGTTTTAAAACATTTGCAACTCCGTTTAAATATATCTCTACCCCAATAAAAAGTGTATCAGGATTCATTTTAGCTTGGTTAATGAAATGCTCACCCATACCAAAACCTATCTCAAGAAATACTTTACGCTTTTCGCTTTCAAGTTTTTCTTTGGAAAATAAATATTTCGGTAGTTCGTTATCTAATAAATTCTGTTATACTCCTGATAAGCTTTTGCCGATTCGCCTTGCGTATGACCGATTGAGAGTAATAGGCGATATTTCTATTACTCTATTATGCGACTGCAAATCTTTATAAATATTGTCGATATTATAGCAGTAATTCAAAAAGATTTTGCTAACTTTTTCTGCTTGGTTAAACCCTGTCTCTAATATAATCTTACCGTTTGGTTTTAAGAATGGTTTGGCATTTTTAGCAATTATACGATAAGCTTGCAAGCCGTCCTCTTCAGCAAATAATGCAAAATGCGGTTCGTGGTTCAGTGTCTCAAGTGCCATCTCTGATTTTTCGGTGTGTGATATATATGGTGGGTTGCTAACTATAACATCAAATTTTTGCTTTCCTAAATTTTTAAACCAATCACTGTGAATAATCTGAATGCGATCCGTTACATGATGTTTGATGGCATTACTTTTAGCAACTTCTATTGCTTCAAGGCTTATATCGGTTGCAATTACATTAGCATTCGGTAACTCACATAATAGACTGATAGCAATGCAGCCGCTACCTGTACCGAGTTCTAGTATGCTGTCATTCCATGGCTTGACCACGGAATCCAGTTTCTTTTTTTCTGGCTTCCCGCTTTCATGGGAGTGACATTGAGGGCTATGGGAATAACGCCGCAACACAACATCCACCAAAATTTCAGTATCACTTCTAGGAATTAACACATGTTTATTGACAATAAATTCACGTGAGTAGAATTCTTTAACGCCTGTAATATATGTTATAGGTTCATGCTTTAATCTTCTCTCTAACAATTTTTCAAAAGCTTCTATCTCAGCTTCACTTAACTGTTCATAAAGATTAATAAGCAAATACTCAATAGGTTTATTTATAACATGCTGAAGTAAAATTCGTGCTTCTAATTGTGGCGGATTGATACCTATTTTATTTAATTTATCTGATGCTTTACTCAAGGCTTGTTTTATAGAATATTGCACGGAATAGGTCCAACTCCTATAATTTCTAATATTGCTTTAATATTGTTTTCATAATTAGGGGGCTACAAGTAGCTAAAGGTCCTAAAATTAAGCGTTTATTATCTATATACGTATTTGGTCTATTGAAAGATCTGAATCTCTTTCTAAATTTATTATGAGCTTTAATACGAATTCGTAAAGGGAAAGCATCATCTATTAAATTAGTTGTTAGAGGGATGATTAAAGTAGACGGGTGATTTGCGTCCAATAGTACTTGATCTTGGATAATCAATACAGGTCTTGTTTTACCAAGCTCACTACCGACTCTAGGATTTAAATCGGCAAGCCAAATTTCTCCGAGGTTAATCTTCAGGATCATGCTCTATTATTTGAAAATTCGGAATTTATTTTCATGCTTTCTTTTCTTGTACGCATACTAATTGCAAATAATTGTTCTTTCCTTTCTTGCTCATATAGGCTTTTATTCATAGTTTCAATAGATCTTCTAATATACTGACTACGTGAAATATGAAGTTTTTTAGCCCTTTTAGCTACTTCCTTGGCTAAATCATCGGGTAATCTTACAGTAAGTGCAGACATAACTCTTAAGTATTACAAGTTATAAACACATAGTGTAATTATAATTGTAATACAATTTATGTCAAGTGCTCATTTTGGCATTGCTAAGTAAAGAATGATAGTAATTAATTTTTATTAACAAGAAGTAGTAATGAGTTCTCAATCATATCAAGAGCTTTACTATATCGTTTAGTTTTCCTATTAAAGCAAGCAAAATAGTGTCTGATTAAAGAATTTTTGGACTCTACCACAGCAGTTCCCGCTTTAGTTACAACGTGTTGTAAAGCCAACTTACATTTGACGTACACATCATACGCATCAGTGCATAATATATTAATGTTATACAATTTCTATATACGGAGTAGCCATACCTAAATAACAATAAAAATCTCTAGTTTCACTTACTTCGATATCAAGAATTTTATTCCGGTTTCTGTCAACAGCACGCCAGACATAGGCTCGATTTTTCTTTTTTTATAATACGTAAATAATTCGTCTATTTCTAATATTTCAATATCCTCTAATTTCTCCGGTATATTTACATTTCTTAGTTCTTTGCGTATTAATTCTACAAAATGACGAATCCAGTATATTATCAATGTGCTCGACACTTCTTCTAATCTTTCTATTGATCTTATTCCGATGCCTTCAAGATACATCTTTATTACTTTTATTCTTTTTTCTAATCCATATTTTATACGTTTATCTCCTATACGATATGTCCCTTTACAGCTTTTACACTTGTATCTTTGTACTCCTTTTGACGTCCTACCGTTCTTTACTAAACTCTTATTACCGCACCATTTACAATATTCCATTAGCTTTTCTTTTTCTTAATAGAATATCTTCTTGTTATCTCTTATCAATCTTTATTTTACAATACCTTCATTTTCTACCTAGATTTTTCATCTCTAAAATATCTTCTACACTACCCAAAGGAGTTTGTTTTCTTAAGCCCGGTAAATTTGTGCAATACATCGGTGGCTATAATAGCTTCCATATCCCTTGGCAGCTCACAAGAAAATTCCATAATCTTATTACTAGTCGGATGGGTAAAGCTTAAATACCAAGAATGCAGGGCTTGGCGTTTAAAATCGATTAATTTTGCTTTTAGTTCAGGAGCAGAATGAGCAATTTTTCGGTTGTTATTGCCGTAAGTTTGATCGCCGACCACCGAATGCTTTAAATGGCTTAGCTGCACTCTGATTTGATGAGTTCTACCGGTACTAAGTCTGCATTCCACCATACTAATAGTACCGCCGTAAAACAGCTCTAAAGTCTTGTAATGCGTAACAGCTTCTTTACCGCCATATTTTAATATGGTCATTTTTTGACGGTCTACTCGGCTACGACCTATATTATTCTTAATGACTCCTTCTAGCGGGTTAATTACTCCCCAAACTAACGCTTTATATTTCCGTATTACCTGCCTTTGCTCTATCTGATTTGCAAGCAACATATGTGCTTTATTATTTTTAGCAACTACCATTAAGCCCGTAGTATCCTTATCCAAACGATGCACTATCCCAGGTCTTGCTGCTGAACCTATATCCGATAGATTCTTCGTATGATAAAGTAATGCATTAACAAGCGTATCGTCATGATGTCCTGCCCCTGGGTGTACTGTCATACCTGCAGCTTTGTTAATTACTATCAAATCATCATCTTCATAAATTATATCAAGTGCTATATTTGCTGCTGCAATTTTTAGCTCTTCAGGTTCTTTAAAAGAAAATAGTATAACATCATTCTCCTTGACCAAAACATCAGGATCAGAAATAATTACATCATTAACTAGTACTTGCGAATTTTTAATAGCTTTTTGGATTTGGTTTCTAGAAATATTTTCAAGAAGTTGTGACAAAGCTTTATCGAGCCTTATGTTATTTAGTGCGTTTGGTACATTATATGTTAACATATTTTATTTTAAGATAATGAGTAATACGCTTAAATGGTTAAGTGCAATCGGTGTTGAATATTACTGCTCTGAGCACCCACCAAAATTAAAGGTATGTAATAATACTGAACTAACTGAAAAGTCACAAGTAAAACTTATGTCTACAAAAAAAACTGTATTCAATACGAATGGAAATCTTTCAAGCGTATGTGAGGTTGATGGGTTAGGATCGATG
The DNA here is from genome assembly GCF_000273745.1 of Rickettsia australis str. Phillips. Lineage (GTDB taxonomy): Bacteria > Pseudomonadota > Alphaproteobacteria > Rickettsiales > Rickettsiaceae > Rickettsia > Rickettsia australis. The sequence goes on along the minus strand of NZ_AKVZ01000034.1, from coordinate 31,401 downwards.
TCTAAATTACCTCTAGAAGTAGGGTTTTGGAAGATTTCTAATGATAAAGTTCATGATAATATAACCCTAGCAAGATCTCTTGCCGATAAAGCTAATAATATCGAAGAACTAAAAGAATCTCTACTAAATTTTAATGGTTGTGAACTTAAGAAATTTGCTACTAATACGGTTTTCGGTGATGGTAATTTGGAAGCTAAAATTATGTTAATAGGCGAAGCTCCTGGCAGTACTGAGGATTTGAAAGGAATACCTTTTTGCGGCGAAAGTGGCAATTTGCTTGATAATATGCTAAATGCTATCGGAATTTCACGAAAAAATAACGCTTATATTACTAATACGGTATTTTGGCGGCCTCCCGCTAATAGACAGCCAACGCTCGAAGAAGTCGATATTTGTAAACCGTTTGTTGAGAAACATATTGCTCTTATTAGCCCAAAGCTAATTATTCTAGTCGGTAGCACGGCTGCAACTAGCTTACTCGGAAAAAATTCAGGCATTACTAAAATTAGACAAGAATATTATTTTTATACCAATAAATATCTATCCGCTCCTATTCAAACTACGGCAATCTTCCACCCTGCCTATTTACTTCGCCAACCTATGCAAAAACGCACCTCTTGGTATGATTTACTCAAGATTAAGGAGTATTTAGTGAATACGGGTTTGCTCGTTAACTAAAAAATTTAAGAAAAACTTTAAGCCTAAATCTTCTTGAAATAACATATAATGTTATGCTAATATCAATTATTGTTATTCTAAAGAGAATATTATGAATATTTCTTTAACTCCTGAACTTGAAAAATATGTAAATAGCCAGGTCGAAAGAGGCTTTTACCATTCTTCAAGTGAAGTTATAAGAGCAGCTGATAACGTACTAAAATGCTTGGAACAAGCTTTTGATAAATTAGCTAATAATCCTAACATGGGAAGTAAACGTGAAGATTTAACAAATAAACCCTTACGCTTTTGGATTGTATATAATTGTTATATTATTTATGCTCCTAATACCAGCCATTTACAAATTTTACGTATTATAAAGTTTGTATCGCAATATAGAAAATTTTTTAAATCCTTATAAATAATAATTCATTTCTAATTTCATTAAATTAGGGTTATATTTACTGATGTATAAAAATAAGGTATATCCATTATGACCAATGAAAATGATAATGATTCAGAATTTGCCGAATTAAAAATCAGAGGAAAAATATTTAAATTACCTATACTTAAAGCAAGTATAGGTGAGGATGTAATCGACATAAGCAGGGTATCTGCGGAGGCCGATTGTTTTACTTATGACCCGGGTTTTATGTCTACTGCTTCTTGTCAGTCTACTATCACTTATATAGACGGTGATAAAGGAATCTTGCGGCATCGAGGATATAATATTAAAGATTTAGCCGAGAAGAGCGATTTTTTAGAAGTGGCATATTTGCTAATCTATGGAGAATTACCAAGCATCGAGCAGTATAATAATTTCACTACACAGGTTGCTCATCATTCATTAGTGAATGAAAGATTACACTATTTATTTCAAGCCTTTTGTAGCTCTTCTCATCCTATGGCTATTATGCTTGCGGCCGTTGGTTCTCTGTCGGCATTTTACCCTGATTTACTGAATTTTAAAGAAGCAGACTATGAACTTACCGCTATTAGAATGATTGCTAAGATCCCAACTATCGCCGCAATGTCTTATAAATATTCTATAGGACAACCGTTTATTTATCCTGATAATTCGTTAGATTTTACTGAAAATTTTCTGCATATGATGTTTGCAACGCCTTGTACAAAATATAAAGTAAATCCAATAATAAAAAATGCTCTTAATAAGATATTTATCCTACATGCAGACCATGAGCAGAATGCTTCTACTTCAACAGTCCGAATCGCCGGCTCATCTGGAGCTAATGCTTTTGCGTGTATTAGCACGGGTATTGCCTCACTTTGGGGACCTGCTCACGGCGGGGCTAATGAAGCGGTAATAAACATGCTTAAAGAAATCGGTAGTTCTGAGAATATACCTAAATTTATAGCTAAAGCTAAGGATAAAAATGATCCGTTTAGGTTAATGGGTTTCGGTCATCGTGTATATAAAAACTATGACCCACGTGCCGCAGTACTTAAAGAAACGTGCAAAGCAGTATTAAAGGAACTCGGGCAGCTAGAAAACAATCCGCTCTTACAAATAGCAATAGAACTTGAAGCTATCGCTCTTAAAGATGAATATTTTATTGAGAGAAAATTATATCCAAATGTTGATTTTTATTCAGGTATTATCTATAAAGCGATGGGTATACCGTCGCAAATGTTCACGGTACTTTTTGCAATAGCAAGAACCGTAGGCTGGATGGCACAATGGAAAGAAATGCACGAAGACCCTGAACAAAAAATCAGCAGACCTAGACAGCTTTACACCGGTTATGTACATAGAGAGTATACGGGTATCGGGGAGAGGTAAACATTATCGTGAGCGGGTATTGTTGTGTGGACACCAAATCGTCATTGCGAGGAGCCATAGGCGACGTGGCAATCTAGAAAATAATTAAAAAAATTCTGTAAATCAGAATTTTTTACTGGATTGCTTCGTCAAAACTTACAGTTTTTCCTCGCAATGACAGAAAACCAGGTCCACGCACTCCTTTGCAATGACGTTGAAAATATAAATCATATGAATTTTATTGATGAAGTTAAAATATATATAAAAGGCGGGAACGGCGGTAATGGTTGCGTTAGTTTCCATCGTGAGAAATTTGTTGACAGAGGCGGACCAGACGGTGGGGACGGTGGACGTGGTGGTAGTGTTATATTTAGGAGTAATCACCATCTTAATACGCTAGTAAATTATCGATATAAACAGCATTTTACCGCAGAAAACGGCGAAAATGGTCAAGGTTCAAATAGAAGCGGCAAATCAGGAAAATCATTAGTTCTTGATGTTCCAATCGGTACTCAAATCTTTTCCGAGGACGGCAGTATATTATTGCATGACTTCACTGAAGATGACCAAAGCTTTGAAATAATTAAAGGAGGAAGCGGCGGTCTTGGTAACAGCCATTTCAAAACGTCGGTTAATCAAGCTCCGAGAAAGCGTACGGAAGGGGAAATTGCCGAAGAAATGTGGATTCATTTAAGCTTAAAGCTTCTCTCTGATGTTGGGCTTGTGGGTCTTCCAAATGCCGGTAAATCTACTTTTTTATCGGTTGTAACGGCAGCCAAGCCTAAAATTGCCGATTATCCCTTTACTACTTTAGTGCCGAATCTTGGAGTGGTGTATGTTAATGACGAAGAGTTTGTAATAGCTGATATTCCAGGTTTGATCGAAGGAGCTCATCAAGGACACGGACTTGGCGATAAATTCTTAAAACATATAGAAAGATGTAATGTATTAATACATTTAATAGACGGCTCTAGTAATGATGTAGTGGTAGATTATAATACGGTACGTCTTGAACTTGGATCATATTCCGATTATCTAGAAAATAAAATCGAAATCATATGTCTTAATAAATGTGATGTTCTTACCGATGAGGAAATACAAGAAAAAATAAATAAGTTACAACAAGCTACTAATAAAGAAGTTTTTTCTATCTCTACATACACTAATCTAGGGGTCAATAAGATAGTTAAACTAGCTTTAAAGACTATAAAAAATCAGGAGTAATATATTGCTGGAGCTAAGAAAGACGGGTATTGCCAGCGTGGATACCAATGTCATTCCTGCAAAAGCAGGAATCCAAAAAAGTATAAATACAGCAAATTTTTAAAATTAAAAGCTCGATTTATCTCGCTTTATGCTGGATTCCCTACCTACGTGGGAGTGATATCAAGTAGTTTTGTGGCCCACGCAAGTGCTACGAACTGCTTGCAATGACAATTAATAAACTTTAAATCAAAGTAATACGTTGTTCTTCTGCCTCTAGATATTTCTCTAGCTCTTCCTTAGTATATTTCTTTTCTTTAAGCTTTATTTCGTTATTAAATATATATTGTACAGCTTTATCTTCTAAGGCAGGACCTTTAAGTCCTTCAATTGCTCTAGGATTATTTTTATAAAAATCAAATATCATATTTTCTTGCCCAGGAAAATTACGTGCTTGTTGCATAATAACTTTTCTTAAATCATCAGGCTCTAATTGCAAATTTTTAGATTTTGCGTATTCAGCAAGTAACAAACCTATTCGCACACGGCGTAGGGCTAATTTATTATAATATTCTGTTATTTCTTTAGGGGATTTATCTTTTAATAATGATTCATCTTGGTTATTTTTATCGGTTTCGGACTTTAGAATATTTTTTTCTTGCTCTAATAAAGATTCTGGTACGTCAAAATCTAACAATTTCTCTAACTTATCAAATAAGTTCATTTTCATTATAGTATTAATAGCTTCTTCCGATTCGTTTTCTATTTGTTTAGCAAAATGTGTACGCAATTCTTCAAGGCTATTACTTTGGAATTTTTTAGCAAACTCCTCATCAATAACGGTAGGTTCTGCAGTATGTACTGCTTTAATTTGTACTGCAAAACGAGCATCTTTACCTGCTAAATCTTTAGAATGGTAATTTTCAGGAAAAGTAACATTAACATCTACTTCACTACCTGTTTTAGAACCTATTAATTGTTTCTCAAAACTTGGAATAAGTGCATTACTACCTATTACTACCTTTAAATCATTTAACTTACCACCTTCAAAAGCTTCGTCCTTGATGTACCCGATTGCATCAATAGTAACCTGATCTCCATCTTTTATTTTTGCTTTACTTTCTTTAGTATAGCTTTTTGTTAATGCGGCAAGTTTTTCTAGTTGTTCTTCAACATCTTTAGCACTTACTTCTAATTTTGGACGATCTAGTGAGATTTTTTTTAAATCCGGAATAGTAATTTTAGGTAATAGCTCTATTTTTACGGTAAACTCTAAAGCTTTATCGGGTTCGTTTTGCAATGCTTCAATTTTGGGTCTACCGATTATATTTAGATTATGTTTTTTAATAACATGATTTACCGAATGGTTAATTCTTCTTTCTATTATATCATTCCTGACGGAAGTACCGTATTTTTTCTTAACAATTGAAACCGGTACTTTACCGGCTCTAAAACCTGCTATTTTAACTTTTTTGGTTAAATTAAGTAATTCTTTTTGAATATCGTCATCTATCTCACTTAAAGGAGTAGAGATTCTTGCATGAAAATCCAATCCTTCGTTTTTTAATACGGTAATTCCCATTTTAATAATCCATTAATTCTGTCCATAGTCTGCTAATCAAAATAAACTAATGCACCGAAATATGCAATAGTTTTTGTAAAATCCCATTAGAATTAGGAATTGTTAACTGTGAGTTGCGCAAAACTCACCTTTGCTGGCATATAGTCGTCTATTTTTGTAATCACTAACTATTTAGCGTTAGCACTTAACAGCAATTGAGTAATTGCTGTAGCAGTCAGGCCTTGCTTCTTATAATTTTCGAGGGCTTTAATAAATTTGGATGTATCAAATATCGGATTGATATTATTAATATAACAATATCTAGTTCGGATTCCCTTTTTTATTATCTTAATGTTCGGTTCTTTTGGTATGGTTGTACGTAATAACGTTTTTATTTCCTTTTTATACAAAAGTATAGCTATTTCTTTTTGTCAATCATCTTGTTAACACTCATCAATAGCTTATCGTTACTTGTTTGCACTTTTCGTATTGCCTATTGAGAATATTTTGCAGCTATCCATACGGCTATTTGGGAAGCAGTAAATTCTTTTCCGGTATTAATCTTAAGAAACTTAGTAGTTGCGGATTTAAGATTAAATATCTCATAGCATCTATTATCATGATGAACTATGTTATCAATATTGTTAACATAATAATATCTAAACCAGCGTCCTTTTTTGGTTATTTTAATTTTTGGTTCTATTTTCGGTATAGTGGTACACAATAGCCTATTTAATTCATTTCTATAAATCATGATAATAATTTGTCTCTTGCTTACTTTGCTTTTAGCACTAAGTAATCGTTTATCATTGCTTGCTTCCTCTTTTTTCTTTGCTTCTTCAGGATAATTATCAACTAGCCAAGTTGCTATTTCCATAGCAGTAAACCCTTTACTTGGATGTGTTTTGAGGAGTTTAATAATTGCAGTTTTGCGGTCAAAAAAAAAGATATATTAGGTAATTATATTATTTTTTAGACATTGCTAAATTAAAGATAGATATTATCATAAGCTAAACAATTAAAAGTATTGTTATATGGATATTATATCATTCCCGCCTACGTGGGAAGGTGTTGTTGTGTGGAGGGCCAAATCATCATTGCGCTGAGAAAGCAACATGGCAATCCAGAAAATAATTAAAAAAATTCGATAAATCAGAATTTTTTTCTTCCTTGTTTTGTCAATTACTTCGTAATTTCCCTCACAATGACTTTATGCAATAAGGTTCAAACGTACCTCTTCGTTTAGTTCTTTTGTAGAAGATAATTCTATATCAAGTTCGGCAAAAATATGCACTAAGGCTATGGATAAATCATTGATCATTTTATCGGTATGGGCAGGGGTTGGGATGATTCGGAGGCGTTCCGTACCTCTCGGTACGGTTGGAAAATTGATATGTTGAACGTAAATACCGTATTCATTAAGGAGCATATTTGAGGCTCGTGCCGCTTTAATCGGATTACCAATAATTATTGGCACTATATGACTTTCATTTTTCAAATAAGGTATATTAAAATTTTCAAAAGAGTTTTTAAGTTTTGTAACTACTTCTTGATGTGTTATTCGTTCTTCATTTGATTCTTTAAGATGTCTAATACTATGCGTTGCAGCGGTAGAGATTACAGGCGGTAATGAAGTAGTAAAAATAAATCCTGGAGCGGTTAGTCTTATAGCATCGACTAAATTATGGTTGCTAGTGATATAACCGCCGATAGTGCCGTATGCTTTGGCAAGCGTTCCTTGAATAATATCGATTTGATCGCTACAATTAAGAAGCTCGGCCATACCGCCGCCTTGTTTACCGTACAAACCGACCGTATGGACTTCATCGATAAAGGTTAAAGCATTATATTTTTTGGCTAAGTTGATTATATCTTTGATAGGTGAGAAGAAACCGTCCATAGAGTAAGCCGATTCAAAAGCAATAATTTTCGGTCTATTAATATCGATTGATTGTAAAAGCTCTTCTAGATGTTTAACGTCTAAATGTCTATATATGTATTTCTCGGCTCTTGAACTTGCAATTCCTGCAATTATTGATGCATGATTTAGCTCATCGGAGAAAAATACTATATCCGGCATGATTTTAGCAAGACTTGCAAGAGTTGTATCATTTGCAACAAAACCGGATGTAAAAACTAAAGCTGCTTGCTTTTTGTGTAAATCTGCAAGCTCTTTTTCAAGCTCAAGAATGGCAATATTATTGCCGCCGATATTGCGAGTTCCGCCTGATCCAACACCGTATTTTAGCAAGGTTTCTATAGAAGCTTGCATTACTTTTTCATGTTTACTCATACCTAAATAGTCATTAATGCACCACATAACTATTTGTTTATTAGCATGTTCTGCAAAAGGAAAATTATCGGCTTGTCTTTTTAAGGCTTTAAATTCTCGATACCTTCCTTCACTCTTAATTTTGTCTATATGTTTGCTAAATATAGTATCGTAATAAGACATTAGTACTATTATTTGTTTGAAGTTTTTGATGTGAATCGTAAAACGTACTATGTCATCCCGTGGCTTGACCATGGGATCCATAAAAACAATAAAAAATACTAGTATTTCTACTGGATCCCGCGATCAAGTCGTGGGATGACAACGGATTGCAACCATTCTACATTAAAATTAAAAAAGTTTAAAGTTATAATATAGCTTTTTGTACAATATCGTTTAATCTCTTTGAAAATGCACCTGTATCGGCAACTGGTTCACCCTCTAAAATACAGGCTTGATCAAATATTAGATTAACCAATTCTCCATTATTTTTATCATTTGCTTTTAAGTCGTTAAAGATTTTTTCTATGATTTTATTTTTAGGATTGAGCTCTAAATTTTTAGCGGATGCAGCCGCTATTTGTTTCTGTTCAATCAAAAATCTCTCCATACGAATATCCATAGCAGAGTCGCTAACGGCAAGACAAGCAGGGCTTGAAGTAAGTTTTTTAGAGATCTTAACTTCTTTTACTAACTCCCCAAGTGTTTCTTTAAAATAATCTGTTAGCAATTTATATTCATCATCGGATTTTTTACTATGTGTATTTTTATCTTCAGATTGTGAAGTAGTGTGCTCTACATCGATATCGCTTCTTGTCGCTGACTTAATAGCATGTCCTTTATACTCGCTATTAACATTTACCCAAAAATCATCCACTGTATCGGTAAAAAGTAATACATCGATATTTTTACTTAATAACCCTTCAATTTGTGGACTTGAAAGTAATTTATCGGGGTTATCACCGCTTAAATAATATATAGTATTCTGTTCCTCTTTAAATCCTGCTATATATTCGTCAAGGCTAATCATTTTATTATGTAAGGCACTTCTGAATATGCATACCTCTAATAATTTTTCATGGTTGGTAGTAGCTTCACATAAACCCTCTTTTAAAGCACCACCGAAATTAGCCCAAAATTTATTATATTCTTCAGATGATTCCTCTTTCTTTTTTCTAAGCTCACCAAGCACTCTTTTTGTAATAGCATTTTTGATTTTCTCAAGTACACTATTATGCTGCAATGACTCACGGCTAATATTTAACGGTAAATCTTCTGAATCAACCACGCCTCGTAAAAATCTTAAATATGACGGAATTAAATCAATATTCTCATCAGAAATAAATACTCTTTTGATATATAATTTGACTCGCCTTTTACGATCAGGGTGAAATAAGTCAAATGTTTTACTTGAAGGAATGAAAAGCAGGTTAGTAAATTCTATAGCTCCTTCGTTTTTATTATGCATAATTATCCAAGGGTCATCAACGGCATAAGATAGGCTTTTGTAGAATTCTTTATATTGTTCTTCCGTAATTTCTGATTTCGGTCTTGTCCATAATGCAGAAGCTGAATTAAGCTGGATTTCATTATTACCGGCTTCATCAAAGAAATATATCGGTACTGCTATGTGATCGGAATAGCTTTTAACGATGTGTTTTAACCTGAAATGATCAAGGAATGTATCTTCTTCTTTTTTGATATGTAAAACAATTTCCGTGCCTCTTGTGAATTCTTGATCTGAATCTGAAACAATATACTCGCCAAGCCCGTCTGACTCCCAAACATGGACTTTATCTTCGCCTGCTTTTCTTGAGGTTACAGTCACTTTATCGGCTACCATAAAGCTTGAATAAAATCCAACACCAAATTGACCAATTAGCATATTATCCTTTTTAGAATCACCGGAGAGGCTTTTAAGAAAATTTGCCGTACCCGATCTTGCAATAGTACCCAAATTCTCAATTAAATCCTCTTGATTCATGCCGATACCGTTATCACGGATAATAATCTGCCCGTTATCTTTATCGACTTTGACCGTAATTTTAAAATTACTATCGCTAGCTACTAATTCGCTATTACTTTGAGATAAATAACGTAATTTATCGCAAGCATCCGAAGCATTAGAAATTAACTCTCTCATAAAAATCTCTTTATTACTATAAAGAGAGTGAATCATTAAATTTAAAATCTTGCCGACTTCGGCATCAAACTTTTTCTTTTTTTGTGTCATAATTATTCCAGTTAATGAATTATTTTTTCGTCATATGACTGCCGATGTCATTCCCGTGTAGGCAGCCATTTTATTAATTATAAAATTCTATAAATAAGATATTTTAAATGTTCTTTTTGGATTTCCGCCTACGCGGGAATGACATCGGCAGTCTAGCAACAACTGTACCTTATTTAATATAGGAATTAATAATCAAATTTAAATAGTCTTCATTAATATTTTTTATCAATATCGTTTTTACGCTATGAGTATGACCTTTAATAATTTCGATATTACTACGTGATAATTTCCATTCTTTTGCTAAATAATTTATAATTTCTTCATTAGCTTTACCTTGTTCCGGTGTTGCTTTTATAGATAATTTTAGATATGGAATATTATTGATAATTACAAAATTACTAATTAGATTTTGTTTAGAATTAGGTTTTACTTTAAGATTAAGTAAAACCTGATGTAAAAAAGAGTTATAATTATAGAATTTATCCATGAATATTTTTTATCATATTTGCTTATTATTTTTAATAAAAAAAGAATACTTGAAAAACTTTGCTTAAACTGATATAAAGTTTACCATAAATGTTAGCACCCTTAGCTCAGCTGGATAGAGCAACAGATTTCTAATCTGTGGGTCAGAGGTTCGAATCCTTTAGGGTGCGCCATTCTTCATTTTTAGGTATTTCTACAAAAATATCAAACCGCAAATGCAGCATAAAATCAAACTTTTTACCGTTTAATGAAAGGTGCGATAAAACTAATGTTTATTAATTGTCTTTCACTAAATCTCTAAACTGAGCAGCTTTTCTCTTTCTTCTAAATAGTAAATTTACTACCACACAAAAAGAAATATTAATAATTTGATTAAGCAACAAGCCGCCTTAATCTCATTCATTTTTAACTGCGGGGCTGTTTTGTTCCAAGCATCAACATTGCAACAAAAGTTAAACCGAGGCGAATACTTGAACGCCGCCAATGAACTACCAAGATGGGTGCATGCTAAAGGCGGTGTTAAGCTGCAAGGCTTAGTAAAACGCCGTAACTTAGAGCGGTCATTGTTCTTAAGTGAAGCATGTACAGCCTCAATTGCTAATGAGATTGTTGTTACTTAAATGTAGAAACTAATTATTTAAAATAATTAACTAATATATTAAATTATCAATTGTAATTATTACCATTTATTAAAATTTTCTATTATTTCCTCTAATCCTCTATATTCATATATCTCTTAAATCAATTACAATTTATTTATTCATACTTCTAGTTAAATTTCTATTGCTTTTTTTAAGTTCTTTATTATGATTCTGTCTATAAGTGCATTTTTTAATAAAAAATTAAGATTTATAGAATTTAATAAGGATATAGTTATGTTTAAAGGGCAATTTCAACCTTCATATAAAAAACTAATAGAGATAATAAAGGCAGAAAATAAAACAGAAGCACAGAATTTAATTGCCAAAATGGATATTGCTGAATTAAGTAAAGCTACTAGTGTAAAGGAGACACAGCATTAATCCTTAGCTATATGGAACGTCTTAGATAAGGTAAGTGAGTTACTAATACCTAGAATGACCAGTCAAGCTATTCAGCATATTAATAATAAATGTGAGACAGTATTGTTTAGTTGTAAAAAATAATTTTAAAAAAATATATGACTTATTTATTTTAAGAATACACGAACTAAATAATCAATTCAATAAAACAAATATATATAAGAACGAAGACGAGCCACAAGCAAAAATACTTATCACTTCCATAAATAAGGAGTTTATTGAAATCGTAAATAACTTTTTCACAATTCTATTTCTATTAATATTTATTGTCAAACAATCAGCGATGAATTAGCAGAGCTAATAGCTGATAATACTTTTGCACCTGCTGCCAGTTAATAATAAAATGCAAAAAATATTTATCAATTAAGCAGACATAACTGGAGAAGGGGCAAAAGATTTTGTTGGATAATTTCCACTTTCTTTCTCCAGTTTTTCAAAATGAAATATACCAAATCCAAATCCAATACTTGTCGGAATCATAATAATTAATACTCCCCAGTTTCCAAAGGTTTTTATTAAATGAGGAAAACCAAAAGAGCTAATAACATACATACAAGCAGCTGATAAAGCATATGTAAATGTTATAGAAGTAAAGCGTTTAAAGATTGGAAAATATCTAAAACAATTTGGTACAGCTGGCATAACATTAAGGGCAAAAGCCATGATAAGTGATTGAATAATGAATATTTGATTTGGATTAGAAGCTTTATTTAATAAATATGGACATAGTAATATTGTAATAGTAAAAATACCTAATAATGCTTTTAGAATTTTTAAAGGATATATCTTATAACTTAATGCTGCTACTATTATTATGCTTATAAGTTCTATTATAGATAATTTGAAATTTTGTTTTATAACTTGTTCAGGAGTACAGTTAAATTTGGTTACAAGAATATCACCGCAATAAATATATGCAAAATAAAAACATACAGGCCATGCACAATCCATTATAAATAGAGCTATTGCTGTCTTTTTATTAATTGTTTCTTTCCAAATAGGATTATTTTCTAATACTTTTATATCCCTATTAGCTTTTTCAAAAGTTTTAAGTAATTTAAGCTTTGCATTAGCAAATTCAGGAGTTTCTCGTAATGCAGTTCTTGCTAATGTTCCTACAACGGCAATAATTGCACCGATACCAAATGCATAACGCCAATTAAAGCCATAAGAAGTAACAATAGTAGCAACCCCTAAAGCTGCGCAAGTTCCTACAGTAGCGAAAACCGTAGCTAAGGCTACAATAGGATATTGTATTGGAGGTTTAGTAAACTCAGTTAAATAAACTTCTGTTCCTATTACCTCTCCCATTGAGGACATACCTTGAACAATTCTAGATAATATTATTATAATAGAAGCTGTTATACCAATTTCATTGTAAGTAGGAAGTAATGCCATGACTATGCATGAAGTAGCCATCATCATAGTTGTTATAACTACTGTAGTTTTTCGTCCATATGTATCGCCTAAATATCCGAAAACGAGAGCTCCGAGCGGTCTCAAGATAAAAGTAGCACATAAAGCTGCTATAGAGTAAAGCGAAATAGCATAAGCATCGGCTTTTGGAAAAAAAAGCTCATTAAGAAGTACCGACATATGGACATAAAGCATAAGATCAAAATATTCCAATAAGGTTCCTACAGATAACAACCATACAGCTTGTTTCTGTTCTTTTGTCAAACTTCTTTGTTCTTTTTCGTAGCCTAGCATAATTCTTGTATAAAAAATTAAATTGTAAAAAGAATGATACTGTGGTGTATAAAAGTCAATAAATGATTTTGTCTTATATGTTTAAATAGATTAATAATATTTCTTAATGCTTAATTACAAATCAGAGGAATATCTAATATATTAGACCAAACTTTATCCCAACCTTTTGCATGAGAAATATTAGGAAAAGTTTGTTTTTTTACACATGGTGAGTTACTTGTTTTTACGTAACGCTCTGCTATGAAAGGTGGGACTCTTTTGTCATCCATGCCGGATAGATGTAATTGAGGAATATTATTAACCTGTTTTGCATAATTTATCGGGTTTAACGATTTAACTAAGTAACCGCGATAATTATGATATTTATCAAACTTTTTAGTATCTAAATTACCGGCAATCGTTATAATATCTTTAACATTACTATTGTGAGCGGCAATTAATATTGTAAGCCCGCCACCACCGGAGAAGCCGACTAAGCTAAATTTTTGTCCGTTATTGATAATATTTATTACATTGTTAATTGAATCTACGACTTCCTGCCCCATTCTTTTATCTAACCAATAATCGCTAATGCATTTTGGATTCATCTCTAAAGGAGTATATTGACAAGGTCGTGCTATATAAACAACATTTGGTCTTTTGTCGATTGTAGCAAGCTTTAAGAGCATCGGATTAACAGGAGTAGGGTTGTCAGAGTTAACGCCACCATCCGCAAGATGCCCATCTCCCTCAATATAGAACACAAAAGGTAGGTAACTAGCGGTAATACGCTGATAAGTCGTAAGAGTAAAATCACCGCCGCTTACTAGCCTCATCTGAAAGTTATTTTGAGTTGCTATATCTTGCGAATACTTTACCCTACTAGCTACATCATGAATGGTAGAACACCCTGAGAGAAATATTGATGTAAGGAATATTATACGAAGAAGTTTTTCCATAATATTTATAGGTAATATTTGGTAGAAGTTACTTATATGTCTTTAATGATATTCCTGCGTGGACACCAAATCGTCATTACGAGCGACCGTAGGGAGCGTGGCAATTTAGAAAAAATAATACAAAAATTCTGATTTACAGAATTTTTTTCTTCCTTGCTTCGTCGAAACTTGCAGTTTCTTCTCGCAATGACGGTAGAAAATAATTAAAACGGTATTTCATCATCTAAGTCGCTATGATCAAAGGAATGATTTTTAGTTTCAGTATGCTTATATTCGCTATGCCCTGAATCTTGAGTATGATTATTAGAGTTTTTACTATCTAATAATATTAATTGTGAATTAAAGTTTTGTAACACAACTTCCGTGGTATATTTTTCTTGACCTGAATTATCATTCCACTTACGGGTTTGTAATGAACCTTCAATATATAATTTACTACCTTTTGTGACATAGCGTTCTATAACAGATACTAATCCTTCACTAAATATCACTACTCTATGCCATTCAGTGCGTTCTTTTCGTTCGCTGGTAATACGATCTTTCCAAGTTTCGGTTGTTGCTAAGGAAAGATTAATGATTTTTTTCCCTTCGCCCGTAGTTCTAATTTCCGGATCACGCCCTACATTACCTATTAATATTACTTTATTTAAACTACCTGCCATAGATTACTACCATTTTAAAATATTATTATTGCAATAATAAAATAAAAGAGCCTATAATACTACAGGTTTTTTTTAAAATATCTCAAAATTTTGTAGTGAAGTGATTATGAACCAAGAATATATTAAGGTACGCGGTGCTAAAGAGCATAATCTAAAAAATATAAATGTTGATATTCCAAGGAATAAATTTGTTGTTATCACCGGTCTTAGTGGTTCAGGCAAGTCTTCTTTAGCTTTTGATACTATTTATGCAGAAGGTCAAAGGCGATATGTTGAAAGTTTATCTTCATATGCAAGGCAATTCTTACATTTACAAAATAAACCTAATGTAGAATCTATTTCCGGATTATCACCGGCAATTGCAATTGATCAGAAAACTACTTCTAAAAATCCGCGTTCTACGGTTGGCACTATAACGGAAATTTATGATTATCTTAGGTTATTATATGCAAGGGTAGGTGTTCCTTACTCTCCGGCAACCGGTCTTCCGATACATAGCCAAACGGTTTCTGAGATGGTAGATATAATTAACGAACTACCTAAAGGTACGAAAGTATATTTACTCGCTCCTATTGTTAGAGGACATAAAGGGGAATTTAAGCGTGAAATTATGAATCTGAAAAAGCAAGGCTTTCAGAAATTAATAGTTAACGGGGAAGTTTGCGAAATTGATGATTTGCCGAAACTTGATAAAAATAAGAAACATAATATAGAAGTAATCGTTGATAGAATAGTTCTAGACGAAAGTTTAGGTAATAGGCTTGCAGATAGCTTAGAGAGTTCGTTAAATCTTGCTGAAGGTATTACTTATTTGGAAATTGTAGAATTGCCGTCGGCAGTTAAGAGCGAGTTTAAAAAAAATCAGCGTATTACTTTTTCTGAGAAATATTCTTGTCCGGTATCGGGTTTTCAGCTTACGGAAATAGAGCCTCGAATCTTTTCTTTTAATAGCCCTTTTGGAGCATGTCCTAAATGTGAAGGGATAGGTAAAGAGTTTTTCTTTGATAGAGAATTAATTGTTCCGGATCAAAGAATTTCTATTAAAGACGGTGCAATAGTACCTTGGGGTAGTACATCTTCTAAATTTATCCTAGAGACATTAAAGGCTCTTGCCGATCATTATAAATTTTCTATTGAAGTACCTTTTGTAAGTTTATCACAAAATGTTAAGGATATTTTATTTGAAGGTTCAGGAGAAGAGGTAATAAAGTTTGAATTTCATGACGGTTCTAAAACGCAAATAATAAAACAATCTTTTGCCGGTATAATACCAAGTTTGCAAGAAAAGGACCGTACTATAGAATCGGTTTTAATTAAAGAAGAGCTAGCTAAATTTAAGTCAGAACATAAATGTACTGCCTGCTCAGGATTTAGATTAAAAGACGAAGCATTATGCGTTAAAATAGCGAATCTTCATATAGGCGAAGTAGTAGGTATGAGTATTGCAGCCTTGCAACAATGGTTTAGTAACTTAGAAGAAAAATTAAATAAAAAGCAATTATTTATTGCTGAGCGTATACTAAAAGAAATTACCGAGAGATTAAAATTTCTTATGAATGTCGGGCTTGATTATCTAACGTTATCACGAGAAGCAGGTACTTTATCGGGAGGGGAAAGTCAGCGTATTCGTCTTGCATCTCAAATAGGTTCAAGGCTTAGCGGTGTTTTATATGTACTTGATGAGCCGTCTATCGGTCTGCATCAACGAGATAATACAAGATTAATTGAGACGCTAAAAAGGCTTAGAGATCTAGGTAATACCGTTTTGGTAGTCGAGCATGACGAAGAAACAATGTATGAAGCAGATCATATTATTGATATAGGACCGGGAGCCGGTATTCACGGCGGTCGTGTTATTGCTGAAGGCAATGCTGAAGAAATAAAGAACTTTGAAGAAAGTATTACAGGTAGATATCTAAGCGGTCGTCAAACAATTAAAGTACCGTCTGAAACAAGAGTAGGGCATGATAATAGAACAATTGAATTACTCGGGGCGGTTGCCAACAATTTAGATAATGTTGATATCAAAATTCCGCTTGGTACGTTTACTGCTATAACGGGAGTATCAGGAAGCGGTAAATCAAGCTTGATGATTCATACTCTATATAAGGCAGCTTTAAAGCATTTAGAGCCGACTAGCAAAGTATTTCCAGGCAAATATAGAGAATTAAAAGGACTTGAATATATTGATAAAATTATCGATATTAATCAATCTCCGATAGGTAGAACTCCGCGTTCAAATCCTGCGACTTATACAGGAGCATTTACTCATATTAGGGATTGGTTTGTGGAATTACCTGAATCAAAAGCTAGAGGGTATAAAGTAGGCAGATTTTCGTTTAACGTTAAAGGCGGGAGATGTGAAGCATGCCAAGGTGACGGGCTGATTAAAATAGAAATGCATTTCCTACCTGACGTATATGTAAAATGTGATATTTGTAATGGTCATAGATATAATAGAGAAACTCTTGAAATAAAATATAAAGGTAAATCTATTGCTGATATTTTGATGATGACAGTAGAAGATGCGATGCAATTTTTTGAGAAAATCCCGTTAATCTATGAAAAACTAATTACCTTAAATGAAGTGGGACTAGGCTATATTAAAATCGGTCAATCGGCTACTACTCTTTCAGGTGGTGAAGCACAACGCGTTAAGCTTGCTAAAGAATTATCAAGACGTTCAACCGGTAAAACGCTTTATATACTTGATGAACCGACTACGGGACTGCATATCGACGATATTAATAAATTGCTGAAAGTTTTACATAAACTTGTTGATATGGGTAATACCGTTTTAGTTATTGAGCATAATCTAGATGTTATAAAAACAGCAGACTATATTATTGATGTTGGTCCTGAAGGCGGCGACAAAGGCGGTAAGATAATTGTATGCGGTACTCCTGCAGATATTGCTGCTTGCACGGCAAGCCATACAGGCAGATATTTAAAGCAATATTTGGAATAAGTCTAATGCTTATGGTCGTGGTGGTGGGTATAGAAGCCTAGAGAAGTAAGTGCATTTGAGAATTCAGAGTTAGGAGTTATTTCATTTGGTATTCCGCTGCAACATATGTGACCATTTAAGCATATCACTTGATCGGAGTTTTTTATTACGGTAAATAAATCATGAGAAATCATAAAAACCGTAATATTTAGCTTTTTACGAATCAGATTAATAAGCTGATAAAATTCCTGCTGGCTTGTTACGTCTAAAGATTGCAGCGGTTCATCTAAAATAATTAAGTCAGGATTATTAACTATTGAACATGCAAGAACTACCTTTTGAAACTGTCCTCCTGAGAGCTTAGAAATTTCTTGCTCTTTTATATGTTCGAAATCAATAAATGAGTTAATCTCTTTAATATTGCTATTAAAATTACTAGGTGCTAACAAATCTAAAAATTTTTTTACTGTAATAGGTAGATCAGGGGTGAATCCGAATTTCTGTGGTACATATCCGATTTTTAATTTGGAATCAATTATAATCTCACCGCTTGTCGGTTTTTCAAGTCCAAGCATTAATCGTACTATGGTGGTTTTACCTGCACCGTTAGGTCCAATTAAAGTAGTAATATTATTTTTTTTGACGGTAAAGCTAACATTATTTATCGGCAATTTATTACCGAATTTTTTAGATATGTTACGAAACTCGATGATAGGTTTTTCCAAGATAATATTTTGTGTTTAAAGTTTTATGTCATTCTTACGTGGATCGGTTGTTTCGTCATTGCGAAAAGAAACTGCAAGTTTCAATGAAGCAATCCAGTAAAAAATTCTGATTTACAGAATTTTCTTATTATTTTTCTGGATTGCCACGTCGCTTCGCTCCTAGCAATGACGGTTTAATGCAGCCTTCCGCAGGAATGACATTACGTAGAATAAATACCAATTATTTCAGTCTTAGCTAATAAATGTTTTTGTAGAGCTAATACTAAATATTGCTAGCATTCTCGTCAAGCTCAAGATAATCATTTAGAGCATATAGTTTAAAAAAATAACGATGAGGTTTGCCTGTAGGTGGATAAGGACCGCCGTATTTTTTTCTTTCCAGCTATTATTTAAAATTTTAATACTACTATCTCTTTGTCCTTCTGAAAGCTCATTAATAGAAGCAGGTATTATATATGATCCAATGATCTCATATACCCGTGCGGTGGTGCTATTTCTACCGGTGCATCCTGGTCATCCATTATAAGTGCAAAAGATTTAGTATTTGAAGGAGCATTATTCCATTCTAGATGCGGTGAAACATTTTGTCCTTTACAAGTAAATTTATCAGGAATGCGGTCATTATGTTTAAACGCCGTACTTGTTATTATGAAAGTCATAAATGCTCTCCTGTGTTGTTTATGTCATTCCTGCGAAAGCAGGAATCTAGACACTAAAAAGTATAACACATTAAATTTTTAAATTAAAAGCTCAAGATAATTTCGCTTTTTTCTGGATTCCTGCTTTCGCAGGAATGACATAGGGTACTTTTCGGTATGACACTTTAGTTCACAACTTGCCATTGTCCGTCAGGTTGGCGGCATGCGTTACCGTATGCTTTTTGTTGTTTTCCGCCTATTACAACTGTTTGAGTGTACTCACGGCAATATTGACCATTGCTATTTCTATAAGTTTTATTAGGTGTTACGTAACCATAATTGCCGTTATCCGGATTACGCCATTCTACGTTACTACCGCTAGGAGCTGTTTCTAAAGCTCTTTGTGAGGTGAGCTCTGCAAGTCTTCTATCTTGCTCATCCATACCTGCACCTATTTGTCCACCAAGCACTGCTCCAAGTAATGCACCTACACCTACTCCGACAAGCTGTCCTTTGCCCTTACCGAACTGAGAACCAAGTAATGCACCGCCGGCACCGCCAAGAAGTGTTCCTGTACCTTGTTTATTCATACCGCCCGGACTGTTACAGGCTTGTAACATAGAAGCTGCAAGAGCTATAATCATAATTTTAGATAATAGTTTCATATAATTCTCACTAAATCAATATATTATTTAATAAGTATATGGTTTTTAGAATTTTGTAAAGTATAAAACTCATTGAATTTTATATTTTCTTTGTTAAACTAACAAAATTAAATTGCAAAGATTTGTCATGGATACTAATAGCCGTAATCGGTTAATAAAATCAGCATCTTATTTATCGGTTACTACGGCATTAATTATTTTGAGTATAAAATTATACGCTTGGGTTGTTACCGATTCGCAATCAATTCTTGCTTCTTTAATTGATTCAATGCTTGATATAACTTCTTCCTTTATTAACTTAATAGCTTTAAGATTTGTCCTGCAACCGCCCGATCATCATCATCGCTTTGGGCATGAAAAAATGCAGGATTTAACAATTTTGTCTCAATCGATATTTTTCTTTGCTTCGGCTTTTTTTGTAGGCTTTTCTTCGGTTAAATCTTTATTTGAAAAAACAAAACCGGAGAATATTAGCGACGGTACTACTGTAATGTATGTATGTATATTTTTGACGGTTATTTTAGTACTTTACCAAACCTATGTAATTAAAAAAACAGGATCAGAGATAGTAAAAGCTGATAAGCTCCATTATTTTACGGACTTGCTTACTAATGTTATAGTAATTATCTCTATAAATTTAAGTGATTACTTTTGGTTTGTTGATCCATTATTTGGAGTAATTATTTCGTTATATATATTTCACTCTTCTTGTTCTTTATTTAAAAAGGCATTTAAAAATTTAGTTGATCACGAATTACCTGAACAAGATAGACAAAAAATTATCTCGATAGTTAATAACCATTTAGTGGTAAAAGGTATGCACGAAATGAAAACTAGATATGCCGGTCAAAAAGCTTTTATTCAGTGCCATTTGGAAATGGATGGCAATATGTCACTGTATAATGCTCATAAAATTAGCGATGAGATTGCTTTTGAAATATTGCAGGAATTTCCGGAAGCTGAAATAATTATCCACCAAGATCCTTTTGGAGTCGAAGAACACGTAAATTATCGTGAATATATTGTTAGATAAAGAAATGAGTTTCAATAACCTATTCATGGAGCAAGCTTTAAAACAAGCACGGCTCGCTTTTGATAAAAATGAAATTCCGGTCGGAGCAGTGATTGTAGATAGGTTAAATCAAAAAATCATTGTTAATAGTCATAATAATACCGAAGAAAAAAATAACGCTCTTTATCATGCTGAAATTATTGCTATTAATGAGGTGTGTAATCTTATATCTTCTAAAAATTTAAATGATTATGATATTTACGTTACTTTAGAACCTTGTGCCATGTGTGCAGCGGCTATAGCTCATAGCAGGTTAAAACGTTTGTTTTACGGTGCTTCTGATTCCAAGCATGGAGCAGTTGAAAGTAATTTACGATATTTTAACAGTAGTGCTTGTTTTCATAGACCGGAAATATATAGCGGAATTCTTGCCGAAGATTCTGGGCTATTAATGAAAGAGTTTTTTAGGAGGATACGATAATCATGGTAGAGCATGCTTGAGTGGATTATCAAGTATGCTTGATGTCATACCGTGGCTTAACCATGGTATCCATAAAAATAACTTAAAAATACTAATAAATCTTAGTATTTTTAGTTGGATCCTGCGATCAAGTCGCGGGATGACAAATGAAAAATCTGTCTACACACGCAAGTCTTCTGCAAGAATGATATAAAGAAGTAAGAAAATATGCTAAAACTATTAACCCCCTATTATTTTAATAAATTATTAAAGGTTATAATACCTATATTAGTTATATCTACTCTTGTAATGATGATTATAGGTCTTTATTTAGCCCTTATAGTTTCGCCGATAGATTATCAACAAGGTGAGTTTATACGCATTATGTATGTTCACGTACCTGCTTCTTGGATGGCACTTGGTATTTATGTTTTCATGGCAGCATGCAGCTTTAGTTATCTGGTATGGAAAACTACTATCAGCTATTTGTTAGCTGTAGCATCTAGTTATGTTGGGGCTATTTTTACTTTGATTAGCTTAATAACAGGCTCTTTATGGGGAAAGCCTATATGGGGAACATGGTGGGCTTGGGATGCAAGGCTTACTTCTATGCTCATATTATTTTTATTATATCTAAGCTATATTATCATAGTGAATAGTGCGGATAATATAAGAAAAGCACAAAATCCTGCTTCTATTATTGCTCTTATCGGACTGATTAATATACCGATAGTAAAATTCTCGGTAAATATTTGGTATAGCCTACATCAGCCTGCTAGTGTTTTAAGGCTAGGGAGTCCAACTATTCACTCTTCAATGCTAACGCCTTTAATTATCATGTTTATCAGTTTTATATTATATTTTCTATTAGTATTACTTTTAAGAACTTCTATATTAATCGACAAAATCAAAAACAGATAACAAAATGACTTATGTTGTAACAGATGAATGCGTAAAATGTAAATATACCGATTGTGTTGAAGTATGTCCTGTAGATTGTTTCTACGAGGGTGAATTTATGCTAGTTATCAATCCTGATGAATGTATAGATTGCGGTGTATGTGTTCCTGATTGTCCTATAGATGCTATCAAACCCGAATCACCGGAGTTAATAGAATGGGTAGAACGTGCAAAAGATTTTATAGAAAATAAAGGATGGAAAAATATTACCAAGAACAAGCCTGCCTTGCCTGATGCCGATAAATTTAAAGATGAGAAAAATAAGTTTAATAAATATATAAATAATATGAATTAAATATATGTGTTTATTTTGTCACAAAATTTTATAAAAGCTTTATTATATGAATCTAATTACCGATTAAATATAGAACTAAAAAATATAATATGTTATACATGCCGTTAGTAGAATGTTTAATGAGTTAATTATGAGGTGCTAACCATGAAAAAGTTACTTTTAATAGTTGCTACAAGTGCAACAATTTTATCTTCTAGTATATCATTTGCCGATGATATGGGTAATGATTGGTATTTAAGAATAGATGCCGGTGCAGCAATGTTTAATAAAGAAAAAGATAAGGCAACCGGTGTTAAATTAAAATCTAATACGACTGTTCCGGTTGATTTAGGTATAGGTTATTATATTTCCGAAAATTTTAGAGCCGATTTAACATTAGGTACTATCATAGGTGGAAAGTTAAAGAAATCCGGAGCTGCAACTAATGCACCTTTTACCGGTACTAACGTTTCAGCGAGCCATAAACCTACTATTACACGTTTACTTATTAATGGTTATGTAGATTTAACTAATTTTGATATGTTTGATGTTTTTGCCGGTGCCGGTGTTGGTCCTGCATTAATTAAAGAGAAAATTACATATAATGGTATAACAGGTCTTTCATCTAACACTAAAAACAGAACTAATATCTCTTACAAGCTAACTTTAGGTACTTCTGCACAAATTGCCGACGGTGTTAAAGCAGAACTAGCTTATAGCTGGATAGATGACGGTAGAACAAAAAGTAAGAATGTAATTTACCAAGGAACAAGTGTACCAACCGGTGGCATGCGTTATCAAAGTCACAACTTAACGGCTGGTATAAGATTTGATATATAATTAACAAGAATATATTAATAGTTTTAGGTAATAGACTAATGTCATATCGTGGCTTGACCACGGTATCTAGAAATACACAAAAAGACTGGATTCCGTGGTCAAGCCAGGGAGTGACATTAAGCGATAGCTTAGCAATGTGACTTAAAATTATTATCTAATATCGTGTTTACTAACAACTAATAAAATTTAAAGGAAAAATTTAACAATATGAAAAAATTACTTTTAATAGCAGCTGCAAGCACAGCACTTTTAACTTCTGGTCTTTCATTCGCTGATTGTGATATGAATTCTTCTGTAGATTCATCTACTAGTTCATCGATGTCATCATCTATGGAAAATCAATGGTATTTAAAACTTAATGCTGGCGGCGTGGTTTTGGATAAAACAAAACCTTCAAATAGCATTGTTAAGTTAAAATCCAATACAGGTTTTACCGGTAATATTGGAGCAGGTTATTATATCATGGATAATTTAAGAACTGATTTTACAATTGGAATGGTAACAAATAACCACATGAAAAAGTCTACAAATGTTTCTTCTAACTCTACTGTTACTACTGTACCATCAGTTATTTCAGCAGGTGGACAACTTATTATTAATGGTGTTGTGATTCCAGGAGGTGTGCTTACAAGTGGTCCTGATGGCACTACCACTACCACCACTGCTACTACAGTATCAGTAAAACATAAACCTACTATTGTAAGTGCATTACTTAATGGTTATGTAGACTTTATTGATGTAAGTATGTTTAAAGTGTTTGCAGGAGCAGGTGTCGGTGCTGCATTAGTAAAGGAAAAAGTAAATATTTTAACTAAGACTGTTGCTAATGATAATGTTATTAGTAGTACTAATTTTTCAGGAACTACTAAAAACAAAACTAACTTTGCTTATCAATTGTCTTTAGGAACTTTATTTGAGGTAGCACAAGGTGTGAAGGTAGAACTCGTTTATAGCTGGACAGATTACGGTAAATCAAAAACTAATACTAAAAATGTTGCCGAAAATAAGGTTAAATTTGGTGGAACCCGTTATAAAGGTAATAATTTAATGGCAGGATTAAGATTTGATATGTAATTAGATCTCAAATTTTTTGACAAGCTATTAACACGAAAAAGGAGCCTTTAATATTAAAGGCTCCTTTTTTTATTTGTGTGCTTTTTGTTTGTATGGATACCAAATCGTCATTGCGAGCGAGGAGCGAAGCGACGTGGCAATCCAGCAAAAATAATAAAAAAATTCTGTAAATCAGAATTTTTTACTAGATTGCTTCGTCGCATTACTACGTAATTCTTTTTGCAATGACGGAAAAGCAGGTCCACGCAATAATGCCTACGCGGGAATGACACGGTTGCACAAATTAACATTCAAGATAATAAGACTTTTGCAATAAAATAGAACAAAAACTGTCTGGTAGTATAGGCTTGACCACGGGGGATTCAGAAATATAACTTAAAATGCTAGTAATTTTAGCATTTTAAGCTGGATACCGCGATCAAGTCGCAGGTATGACAACTAAAAATTGATCTCATTTAAACAACACCATGCCTTGCAAGAATAGTATAAAGCGTCATCCTATCTTAGATTTTTCTTTGTAAAACGTTACATTCATTTTGTGTATTGCCGCAAAGCCTAAATAAATTTTAATACGTTCCAAAATAATATCTTGATAATAAGGTAGTTCTGCTGCAATGGTATTATCTTCCGCTTGTATAAACAGTGTGTTAATCTTTTGTTTTTTATAAGTATAGGTGGTGATTTTTAAAGGTAACGCTTTATTGCTGAAGTTAAACCCGACTATTTTAGTCCAGTTAATCATGATTGCAGGAAGCAATGGATGTTGTTTGGCGAATACACGTCTAACTATTTTATCAATATCCTCTTTAATTAGCTTCATTTTAATAAACTCTGCACTGTTAAAGTTATGACGGCTAAAGCAAGCATTATAGATATTATAGGAAAATGTAAAGATGTAACTGATATGATCATTAAAAATATATTACAAACTGCTATAATCGATACTACTTGTTTATGAGACTTACCTTTTTGTACTGCTTGTTGAAAAAAATGCTTTAGATGAGGCTGCCAAATTTTTTCTTTATTGAGTAGTCGAATTAATATGGTTAGTACGGCATCGGTAATGTAATATAAACTAGCAATAACACAAGCTATAAATAAATTAGTATTTGTAAGAGCAAGCAGGAGCAAACAAAGACCCGTTAAGAATCCAAGGCTAATACTTCCTACGTCGCCTAAAAATATTTTTGCTGGATGCCAATTAAATATTAAAAAACCACAAGAACAACCAAGAATAATAACATTTATACTAGCTATAAAATATGGGTTATCAATAATTGAAAATTGTAAAACACATAATATAAGCATAGTGCTAGATAGATGGATAGATTCCACACAACTCATACCGTCTATACCATCCATAAAATTATATATATTAATAAAACCGCTTAAAGCTATAACTAAAATAGAATATATTAGTATATGTACAGAGCTTAGCTGCGAAAAAAGAAAAATAGCAAAAGCTGCACAAATTAAGTGGACTATTAAACGAATTAGAATAGGTACGGCTTTTAAGTCATCTAAAAAGGAAATTGAGGCAATTATCAATAATAACGGTAATATTTTTATTGAATTAGCAAGGTTATTGCTCATTATATATTCAAACCCGCTCAAAGCAATTATTACGACAATTACAATAGCGAGACCGCCGCCGCGCGGTGTTATCTTATCATGAGAGCGACGACTACTAGGTACATCAACTAAACCGATTGCAGTAAGATATTTAGTTAATATATATGTTAATATAGCGGTGGCTATAAAAGAAAAAATAAATAATGTGCTATAGCTATTTATATTCATAGTAACATATTAGATTTAAAACTATAATATTTGTTATTACTTATAATGACGTGATCATGTACCATAATATTTACGGTTTGGTACGTCTCTACTAGCTTATTTGTCATATGAATGTTGGCTTTTGAAGGTTCAGGGCTACCGCTTGGATGATTATGCACACGTATAAGGCTTCTTGCTTCGTTAAATAAAGCTCGTTTAATTATCGCACGTGGATATACCACAGTTTGGTCTATAGTTCTTTGACTTAAAACCTCATCGGCAATTAAAATATTTTTCTTATTCAAAAATAATATATGAAATTGCTCGAGTCGCATAATTACCCATATTAACTTTTAAATAATCAATCAAAGAACTTCAAGAAGCAATAATATTTTTATTTATTATTTTTTGTTTCAATACTCTATTTATCAGCTCACGTATTAGAGTAAAATTAATATATAAATTTTCATTGGTGCCTTTAATATAAGTAGCCTTTCCTTATCAAGGTTCATTCAATCCGTAATATCAAAATGATCAAGTAATTTTTTAGCAAGAGGTTTTATGTCTTTCCGAGTGATAGCCGAACATAACATTACTGCAAGTAATGCGTAATCGGAAAAATGTTCTGCTCTAGCGGTAACGAAGCGTTCTTTTACTCTTTTACGGTGACCTATATAAGATGCGTACCTATTGCAGCATTAGACATCTTCCCAAACTTCGATTCTAGAGGTAATTTAGACGTCGAACCGGTAACTCGCATCCTCACGTACTAGCGTATGCGCTGCGGTGCTGCGCCGTGTCTCCTTTAAATTTCTCTCTATAAGCTGGTTTAGAAAGATGTCTATTAGCGAATTCTATCAAATTATTTTCTAACATTCTTTATGTTTATTCAAATTATAAATAAGTAAAATGTTGCTGATGTCATCCACGTGGAGGCAGTGAGTTGTTGCATGGATACCCGAACCGTCATTGCGAGGAGCGAAGCGACATGGCAATGTAGAAAATAATTAAAAAAATTCTTTAATCAGAATTTTTTACTGGATTGCTTCGTCAAATTACTTCGTAATTTTTCTCGCAATGACGAAACGACTAAACCATACAATCAACTTTTACCTTACAATTTAGTATGGAGGATAATCAAGTTTTTTAGGTGATAACGTAAATATTTCAAAGCCATTTTTAGTCACACCTATAGTATGCTCAAATTGAGCCGATAATGATTTATCACGCGTAGTAACCGTCCATCCATCTAGTTTACTTAATATAGTGTCATAATTACCAGCATTTATCATAGGTTCAATGGTGAAAAACATTCCTTCTTCTAACGTTAGACCTGTGCCGCTGCGACCGTAATTTAATATTGACGGCTCGTCATGAAAAACTCTTCCGATACCGTGACCCGTATAATCTCTAACCACAGAATAATTATGTTTCTCGGCATAACTTTGAATCGCATGTCCAATATCACCGAGTTTAGCACCGGGTCTAACTACTTCAATCCCTTTCATCATTGCATCATAAGTTACTTGAATAAGACGCTTTGGCTTAATTGCTACGTCACCGACATAATACATACGGCTAGTATCACCGTACCAACCGTCTAAAATTACTGTAACATCAATATTTACTATATCACCGTTTTTTAATGGTTTATCGTTTGGAATGCCGTGACAAACCACATGATTTATAGAAGTACAAATCGATTTCGGAAAGCCTTTATAATTTAACGGTGCAGGAATCGCATTATGAGAAGTAATAAAATTATGACAAAGGTCATTTAAACTATTAGTAGTGACGTTCGGTTTTACGTAACCAGTAATAAAATCGAGCGTCTCTGCAGCTAATTTTCCAGCTAGCCGCATCTTCATGAAATCTTTTTCCGTGTGGATTTTTATGGTCATGTTATATTATAAGTTTTTAAAATCGTTTATAGTATAACATTTTTTTCTAAGGTGTAAATTTCAAAAGTTGACATTAATAGATCATATTAAATTAGCTTGTCTAATTTACTTTAAAAATGTATTTTATGTTAAAATTTTTCAAAAATCACTTAATGCTATATTACATAAATAAAATTCTTTCAAACAATAAGGTACAAGCTGTTATCTTAGGGATAATCGGACTTGGTATTTTGACTGTTCTTACGTCATATAATATAGACGATCCATCTTTTAACTCGGTTACAACAGAATATCCTAGTAATTTAATCGGAATTGCCGGCTCTTATTTATCGGATTTTTTATATCAATTTTTTGGGTTGGCTGCTTTTATTATACCGCTTGCTTGCTTTGTTTGGGGAAGAAATTGTTGGTATGGAAGATATCGTGGCTCATTTATCCGTATGTTTGTAATGTTGCTTGCTCTCATTAGCAGTAGCACATTATTATCTAAGATTAAGCTAGAATTCATACCGGCAAATGCAGGCGGAGCTATCGGAATAATAGCTTTTAATTTTTTTGAGCGATTTACAAATCAGCTATACTTATTATTAATATTTTTTACCTTTATTATATTAGCTGTTTTACTTGAAATTAAATTTACTTCTTTAAGTACTTTTATTATTAAGCTAAGTAAATTTTTAACCTATCGGATACAATATTTTTTACATAATGTATTTTCAAGCTTGTCGTTGATAAGATTATTCCCTACTAAAAACAATGATAAGATAAATATAACTTCTTCTTACCAAAAGCCTGTAAGTGAAAAAGTCAAATTCACTGAAGAAGCGAGACCCATACCTGCAAATCCTATAAAATTCTTTAATAAATCCCCTGCCGCCCCTAAAATATCTCAAAGCGAAATAGCAGAATTGCCGCCTATTTCGTTATTACATGATCCTGAAAACCATCATGTAAAAGGGGTTTCTTCCTTAGAGCTTAAGCAAAAAGCTGAGGAGCTATTAACCGTGCTGAATGATTTTGGAGTTAAAGGGCATATCATTAATATCAATCAAGGACCGGTGGTAACTCAATATGAGTTTGAGCCGGCAGCTGGTACTAAAACATCAAGAGTAGTAGGATTATCTGACGATATAGCACGCTCACTATCTGCTTTATCAACAAGGATAGCGGTAATACCAGGCAAAAACGTACTTGGTATTGAGCTCCCTAATAAGCAGCGTGAATTCTTTTGTTTGAAAGAGTTGATAGAGACGCCTGAATACCAAGACAAATCAACTTTATTACCGTTAGTCTTAGGTAAAGATTTAGTCGGTAAGCCACTGATTGCCGATCTTGTGAAGATGCCTCACTTGCTTGTTGCAGGAACAACCGGTTCTGGTAAATCAGTTGGGATTAACGCGATGATAGTCTCGCTCTTATACCGCTATAGTCCTGAAGAATGCCGCTTTATCATGATTGACCCGAAAATGCTTGAATTATCGGCTTATGATGGAATACCGCATTTGCTAACTCCCGTAGTAACCGAACCTTCTAAGGCGGTAGTTGCTCTTAAATGGGCAGTTAAAGAAATGGAAAACCGCTATAGAATGATGAGCAATATCGGTGTTAAGAATATTGCAGGTTACAATGCAAAAATCTTAGAAGCGGTTAAAGAGAATAGAGTAATTGAGCGTTCGATTCAAACGGGTTTTGACCCTGAAACAGGTAAGCCTATTTACGAAACCGTTACGATGAATATGAAGAAACTACCTTACATTGTGGTTATTGTTGATGAGATGGCTGATTTAATGCTAGTTGCCGGTAAGGATATTGAAATGCTGATTCAAAGGCTTGCTCAAATGGCAAGAGCGGCAGGTATCCATATTATCATGGCAACGCAAAGACCTTCTGTAGACGTTATTACCGGTGTCATTAAAGCCAATTTCCCAAGTCGTATTAGCTTTAAAGTTACCTCTAAAATCGATAGCCGAACGATTTTAGGCGAGCAAGGATCCGAGCAGTTACTAGGTATGGGTGATATGCTATTTATGGGGAATACTTCAAAGATAAGTAGGGTACACGGACCATTTGTTAATGAAGCCGAAATCGAGAAAATTACGGAATATTTGAAAGAGACCGGTACGCCTGAATATATCTCTGCCGTTACCGAGCAGCCTGAAGAAGACGATAGTAGAATTGATATCGGTGACAGTACGTCTGATGAAGTGCTTTACAAAAAAGCCGTTCAGATAGTGCGTGACGAACGTAAATCTTCCATTAGCTATATCCAAAGGTCGCTTAGAATCGGCTATAACAAAGCTGCCAACTTAGTTGAGAAGATGGAGAAAGATGGAATAGTCTCACCACCGAATCATACAGGTAAGAGGGAGATATTACTGCCTGAGAGGTAAATGTTATTCTCGTATTCTTAATGTTATCCCCGCGAAAGCGGGGATCCAGTACTTTTAGTTGTCACCCTGTGACTTGACCACGGGGTCCATAAAAACAATAACAATACTAATAATTTTAGTATTTTTAACTGGATACGGTGGTCAAGCCACGGTATACTACTCAGTAGATTTCTCGAACCATGCAACAAGGTTCTGCCTCCGCGGGGGGAATGACATTTGCTATGCAACAAAGCTACCGCCCCTGCAGAATGCAAATGCCACATATTCATACTAAATTTGTAAAATATTGTATATAATTATTAATTATAATAGACATATTTAAAAAATTGTATTAAAATCACAACAGTGCTATTTAATTTTTATTAAGGTTTATATTATGGCGAATATTTCTCCAAAATTATTTCAAAAAGCAATTCACAAAAGTCTTAAAGCAGCTTTATTCACCACCTCAACCGCAGCGATAATGCTGAGTAGTAGCGGGGCATGGGGCGTTGCTGCGGGTGTTATTTCTGTTAATGATGCAGCATTTAGTAATCGTGCTGTTGCCAATAATTGGAATGAGATAACGGCTGGAGGAGCTGCTAATGGTAATCATGCTGACGGTCCTCAAGACAATGAGGCATTTACTTACGGTGGTAATCATACTATCACTGCAGATGAAGCCGGTCGTATTATTACGGCTATAAATGTTGCAGGTACTACTCCCGTAGCTCTAAATAGTACTCAAAATACCAGCGTCGGTTCTATTGTTACAGGTGGTAACCTGTTACCTGTTACTATCGCTGACGGCAAAAGCTTAACTTTAACCGGTACTAAGGCAGTTGCTGCAGATCATGGTTTTGATGCTGCTGCTGATAATTATACAGGTTTAGGGGCTATTACCCTAGGCGGTGCCACTGCAGGCTTAACTATACAATCTGCAACTCCAGCATTAATAAATCTTGCAGGAGCTATAGACGGTGATAACAATGATCATGGTGAAATAACTGTTAATACTCGAACAAGTTTTACCGGAGTAATCGGTGGGACCAAAACTTTGCATGCCGTAACGTTTAATAACGGTAATGCAGGCGGAGTCAGTACAGCAGGAGCAATAAGTGCAACAACAGTAATGATAGGAGAGGATGCAGGTAATGTTGCGTCAGTGGTACAAACCGGACTAATAACTGGAGC
>NZ_AKVZ01000033.1 GCF_000273745.1 Rickettsia australis str. Phillips | reverse complement strand
AGCAAATAACGGTATAACTGGAGCAGTAACTGCAGCAGGAGGTAACGGTACATTAACAACAGCTGGAGTAGGGGTTACCGGAGCGGTAGGTACAAATGCAGCATCTCTAAAAGTTCTGAATGCTAAAGTTGATAATGGTGCTGCGGATCTTGTTTTTACAAGTGATATTTATGCACAAACTGTAAATTTTGATGATATTGCCGGCGGTGGAGCAGTCGGTACGATACAAGTCGGCGGTAATTTGATAGCTACAAATGTAAATTTCGGTGGGAATGCTCAGGGTGGTACTTTAGAATTGAACGGTCCTGTCGGTAAGAGTTATACATTAAGCGGAACTATAGCAAACGGTAATAATGCTACAATTAATATTAATACTCTCGGTTTGGTTACTGCAGATAATGCTAGTATCGGTACGGTTGCACAAATTAACATTCAAGATAATAAGACTTTTGCAATAAATGTTAAGAATGCTGATATTGAGATATTAAACGCTCAAGCTATTGATTTTAAAGGTGCAAACTCAAAGCTTTTTTTAGTTAACAATAGTGCTACAGATGATAGAGTTGTAACTATTAAAAATGATTTACCGGCGTTTGCAACTGGTGGCGGTATGTTACTGCTTTTTGGTACAGCAAACCTTATAACTTTACAAGGTGATGGTGCAGCTAAGGCAATAGGTACGGCAGGAAATGAACTAGCATCATTGAATGTTTTAGGGAAGGTAGCCTTTAATAATATAGATACTACAAATGTTCTCGCATTTAATATCATAAATACTACGCAGTTTGTTGATGTAGGCGGTATTACTAACCAAATTAATGTAATAAATATAGGTGCAGCAAATGCGAGTCTTGGACTTCCTGCCGCTGCCGGTTCTTATACGATTGATGCAAATGGCGGTAATGTAGGCATTTTAGCAAACGGTCAGACTATCAATTTTGCCCATGAAGATGCAGAGTTAGTATTACAAAATAGTGCAGCCGGTAATAGTACAATAACATTAAATGCCGCACTTGATCCTGGAGCTCCAAATAAAGGTAAACTTGCTGTAGATTCAGGAGCTGCGGGTGGGAGAGTAATTCTTGCAAGTGTCAGAAATGCTACTTACGGTACTGCAGTAAATAAGTTAAAATCATTAGAATTTAGAGGAAACGGCACATTCCAAATAGATACTGATATATTTGCTAACAATTTAGAATTATCAGTGCCGGCAGCAATTACCTATAATAAGGATATCAATTCTAATTTATCATTCGGTGCTGCTACTGCTTTAACTCAAAACGGTAATATTAACGGTAATGTAGATTTCAATAATCAAGCAGCAGTTATAACACTTGGTGCGAATAAAAATATCACCGGTAGTGTTACAAGCAGTAACGGAGTTAACGGTACAATCATCGCAACCGGTGCAAGTACTATTAATGGACATATTACTAATATTGCTATGTTAAAAGTAGGTGCCGGGGCTGTAAGCATAACCCAAGGCGGTAATACTAGCATCACTGAAATCCAAGGTAACGGTACTGCACTCTTAACATTACCTGCAAACTTTAACTTAACAGGTAGTATAAATAAAACCGGCGGTCAGGCTCTGAAGTTAAACTTCACGAATGGTGGCAGTGTTAGAGGTGTTGTAGGGACTGCGGCTAATTCGGTTGGTGATATCACAACGACAGGCACAACAAACTTTGCAAGCAGTGTTAATGCAAAAGGTGCGGCGACACTCTGCGGTACTACAAGTTTTGCCGATACATTTACTAACACTGGTGCAGTTACTTTAGCTAAAGCTTCTATCACTAATTTTGCTAAAAATGTAACGGCTACCAGCTTTGCAGCTAACAATGCTACTATTAATTTCGGTAATAGCCTAGCCTTTAATAGTAATATAACAGGTAGCGGTACTACACTTACTTTAGGTGCAAGCCAAGTAACATATACCGGTACCGGTAGCTTTACCGATACACTAACCTTAAATACTACTTTTGATGGAGCAGCTAAGTCAGACGGTCATATCTTAATTAAATCAGGTAGTACTCTTGATTTATCAGGAGTTTCAACTTTAGCACTTGTTGTTACTGCTACTAATTTCGACATTAATAATATAAGCCCGAATACAAAATATACGGTAATATCTGCAGAAACAGCAGGCGGATTAAAGCCTACTCCCGCAGGTAATGTTAAAGTAACCGTTAATAATGATAACCGCTTTGTCAACTTTACTTTTGATGAATCGACTTTAACGTTATTTGCAGAGGATATAGCAGAAGAAGTGATAGAAGAAGATTTTAAACCGGGTGGGCCGCTTGCAAATATCCCAAATGCTGCAAATGTAAAGAAATCGCTTGAGTTAATGGAGCAAGCACCAATCGGTTCAGATGCATGTTTAGCTTTTGATAATTGGGGTAAACTGAATCCAATCCAAGCAGCAGATGCTGTAACTCACCTCATGCAAGACGTTGTAAAGCCTAGCGATACTATAGCTGCTATTAATAATCAAGTTATACTAAGTAATATCTCAAGTAGCTTAATTAATCTAAATGCTAGAATGGATGCAATACAGCCGGCTGCTGTAGCTGCCGGTGATGAGGACAGAGATGCTAAGTTTGGTGCGTGGATAAGCCCATTTGTTGGTAATGCAATGCAGAAGATGCGTAACAATATAAGCGGTTATAAGTCTGATACAACCGGTGGTACTATAGGTTTTGATGGCTTAGTTAGCGATGATTTAGCACTCGGGCTTGCATATACAAGAGCCGATACTGATATCAAACTGAAAAATAATAAGACAGGTGATAAGAATAAGGTAGAGAGTAATATTTACTCTTTATACGGTTTATATAATGTACCTTATGAAAATCTTTGCTTTAAAGCTATAGCATCTTACTCGGATAATAAGATAAGAAGCAAATCAAGACGTATTATTGCAACGGCACTAGATATTGTCGGCTATCAAACCGCAAGCGGTAAGTATAAATCCGAAAGCTATACAGGTCAGTTAATGGCTGGTTATACCTATATGATGCCTGAGAACATTAGCTTAACACCGCTAGCTGGGCTTAGATATTCGGCTATCAAAGATAAGGGTTATAAAGAAACCGGTACTACTAACCAAAACCTTACAGTTAAAGGCAAGAACTATAGCACTTTCGATGGTTTACTCGGTGCTAAAGTATCAAGTAATATAAATGTAGGTGAAGTAGTGTTAACTCCTGAGTTTTACGCAATGGTTGATTATGCATTCAAGAATAAAGTTCCGGCGATTGATGCAAGATTACAAGGTATGACTTCTCCTTTCCCAACCAACAGCTTTAAGCAAAGCAAAACAAGCTTTGATATCGGTGTTGGTATTACTGCTAAGCATCAAATGATGGAATACGGTATTAACTACGATACCAATATCGGAAGTAAGTATTTCGCTCAGCAAGGTAGTGTAAAAGTTCGTGTAAACTTCTAATATGCTCTATGTCGTCATTGTGAGCAGCCATAGGCTGCGTGGCAATCTCATGAAATAATAACAAACTACTGAGATTGTTGCGTCAATTACTTTGTAATTTTCTCGCAATGACAGGAAAACTGAACAATACAGAAATGACATCGAACATCTACAAAAATAATAAAAAAGCCTATATAGTTTGACTATATAGGCTTTTTTTGCTT
Organism: Rickettsia australis str. Phillips; assembly: GCF_000273745.1. Taxonomy (GTDB): domain Bacteria; phylum Pseudomonadota; class Alphaproteobacteria; order Rickettsiales; family Rickettsiaceae; genus Rickettsia; species Rickettsia australis. Next base: position 26,186 of record NZ_AKVZ01000033.1, on the reverse strand, counting down.
TATAATGTAGTCTTGAGAAGCTGCTTAAATGTCATTCCGGAATGGCGAGAAGTCATTGCCTGCGGGAATGACATATTTTCACTTAAAAACTTAGACAAAAAATTATGTTAGATAATATTAGAAAGACTGCCGATAGTTTTATAATGCGGGTTTTATTCGCAATGATAGCTTTTGCTTTTGTCGGATTTGGTATTAAAGATGTATTAAACGGAAGAAGAAGCGGTGATATTGTTACTTTTTCTCATGTAAAAAATATCTCCCAAGAAGATTTTTTGCGAGCAAAATCTTTAGCAATTAATGCTATAAGTAAGCAAACGGGAACAAGTTTAACGGATGAAGAAATAGCACAGTTAAATATTGATAACCAAATCCTTAAAAGACTTGTTTACGATAATGTCTTAGATTATTTAGTTAGCTATTACGACTTAGATCTAAGTGATGATACAGTGAAAATTTTAGTTAAAGAATCACCGGTTTTTCAAAATGAGCAAGGTGTTTTTGATATAAAAATTTTTAAAACTTATTTTAGAAATTCTTATATGGATGAAGAAAAATATTTATTAAACTTTAAAGAAAAAGCTTTAAAAAACATTCTTGTTAGTAGTTTTGTAGAAAGTTTCTATGTTCCTAAATCTATGACTGACAATATAGTAGATTATATGGCTGAAAAAAGAGAAGTAGAATTAATACAAATAGATTTACAAAATAAACCGAAAGATTTACAAATCTCTACCCCTACCGACCAGCAATTAAAGGTTTTTTACCAAGATAATAAAACCGTGTTTGAGGTACCTGAGAAACGCAGTTTTTCTTATATTAAGGCTAATATTAAGGATTTAAAAGTCTCAGTTACTCAAGATGAGTTGTTAGAATTTTATAATGAAAATAAAGATGAATTCGGTGATCAAAGCTTTGAATTGGTACAAAAACAATTGTATGATTTATTAAAGGCACAAAAAATCGACATACTTAATATGGAGTTTGCTAAAAAGCTGGAAGATGAGACAGCGGCAGGGTCAAGCTTAGTTGAAATTGCCGAAAAATATAAGCTACCGATACAAAACGTTAACTATATAAGTTATGCAGAGCTTATTGAAGATAAAATAATTGCCGAAAATGCTGATAGTATTTTTGAGCTTTCGGAAGGAGAATTATCTTATCCTATAGAAGCAGAAGATAAAAGCTATCTTATATTGGTAGAATTAAAATCTATTCAGCCGACAAAAATACCTGAATTTGATGCTATTAAAGAGCAGGTAAATAAAGTTTGGATAAAGCAGAATATCGCTGATGTAAACTTAAAAATTATCAAGGATTTAGCAAATGAATATAATTCAGATCAAGAGAACATAAAAGAGCTTAAAGCTACTGGAATAAAAATAAGCAAAAAAAGCTATATTAGATCAGAAATGGAAAATAATCTAACATTAACTCCTGAGATATTATTATCAATTTTTAATACTAAAATAGGAAGTAATACACCTATATTCCAAGTAGGTGATGAAGTATATTTTGCACATATTAAATCTAGAAGTATAGATGAATTAACAGCTAAAAATATTCATGTCAATTCAGAAAAAAATATAGTATATAATATTAAAAATTCTGTAATTGATGAGCTAATTAACTACACAATTATTCAGAATAATATGCAGATAAAAGATAATTTTAGTAAGTAGGGAAATCGTCATTGCGAGGAAATTACGAAGTAATTGACGTAGCAATCCAGTTAAAAATGCTCAAGTTTAGCATTTTTGTAATTATTTTTACTGGATTGCCACGTCGCTTCGCTCTTCGCAATGACGATTCAGGTATCCATGCAACAACGCCAATGCCATGCGGAAATGACATAATAAAGAGACCAAAATAAAACAAAAAAATAGAACTATGAGCTTTAAAGATTTACCGGGGTTTTTAAAATTTTTAGAAAAAAACGGTGAGTTAAAGCGTATTTCTCTTGAGGTTAAAACTGACTTAGAAATTACCGAAATTAGCAGAAGAGCATTAGCACAAGGCGGACCTGCATTACTTTTTGAAAATGTTATAAAAGCTGATGGCAGTAAATCCACTATACCAGTCCTAACTAATCTTTATGCTAGTATCTATCGCATTTGCATGGGGCTTAACCTTAAGTCACCCAAAGAATTAAGAGAACTTGGCGTGTTACTAGCATTTCTTAAGCAGCCACAACCTCCCGCATCTTTTAAAGAAACATTATCAATGTTACCTCTTGCTAAGCGTATCTTTGCTATGTCTCCTAAAACAATATCAAAAGCAGCTTGTCATGAAGTCGTCATTGACAAACCAAATATCAATATATTACCGATTCAAAAATGTTGGCCTGAGGATGTTTCGCCTTTAATTACTTGGGGTATAGTAGTTACTAAAGGTCCAACACAAGATAAGGTGGATAATTATAATCTTGGTATATATAGGATGCAAACAATAGCTCCTAATAAGCTATTGATGCGTTGGTTAAAGTTACGAGGCGGAGCAGAGCATCATAAACGTTGGAAAGAAGCAAAAAAAGAGCCGTTTCCTGCTGCCATCGTGATTGGAGCAAATCCAGCGGTAACTTTGGCAGCGGTTACGCCGATACCTGAGAATATTTCAGAATATAATTTTGCAGGTTTACTCGGTAATGAAAAAATAGAGCTGGTACAATGTAAAACTATTGACTTAAAAGTACCGGCACATAGCGAAATAGTGCTAGAAGGCTATGTAAGTTTAGAGGAGTATTTGCCTGAAGGCCCTTTTGGGGATCATACCGGATATTATAATGATATTGAAGAATTTCCTGTATTTACCGTAACTGCAATAACAATGAAGAAAAACCCTATGTATTTAAGTACTTATACGGGAAAACCGCCTGATGAGCCGTCAATCTTAGGTGAAGCATTAAATGAAATTTTTATTCCTATCTTGCAACAACAATTTCCGGAAATAGTAGATTTTTGGCTTCCACCTGAAGGTTGTTCATATAGAGTTGCAGTAGTATCGATTAAAAAATCCTATCCCGGTCATGCTAAAAGAGTAATGCTTGGTATTTGGTCTTACTTACGGCAATTTATGTATAGTAAGTTTATTATCGTTGTAGATGATGATATTGATGTTCGTAATTGGCAAGATGTGATTTGGGCAATATCGACAAGAAGCGATCCAAAACGTGATACGAGCTTTATAGATAATTCCCCGATAGATTATTTGGACTTTGCATCACCTAAGTCAGGTCTTGGTAGTAAAATGGGAATAGATGCAACAGATAAAATATACCCTGAGACAAATAGAAAATGGGGTCAAAAAATAGAAATGAGTCAGGAAGTTATCGACAAGGTTGATAGTATGTGGGATGGTTTAAAGATATAGGTTGCTCTATGTCATTCCCGCGGAGGCGGGAATCCAGAAAAATAACTTTAAATATCAGTATAAAAGTTATTTACTTAAAAAATAGACTAAAGTAATTTAAAATCTTTAATATCAAGATTTTTTAGTCTGGATTCCCGCCTCCGCGGGAATGACATATAGAGCCATACAATCATATAACATTATCAGAACTAAACATGTATAACATCCCGCACGAGACGATAATTAATAATTTCAAAGAAATTGCCGATAAATATCAAGAGCTTATTTTGCATTTCATGCAAGGCAAAGGTAGTATGATCCCTAAGAGCCTAATTGACAGTGATAAAAACAGGATTATAGCTTCTTTAATAGTAGAACAATTTTGGGCAAATCCTGAAAAATTTTGTCAGCTTAATATTGAATATATTGATAAGTTAAGAGAGCTTACAGCGAATAGCTTTGCAAAATTTGTTGGTAGTCCGGCAAAAGCTGTATTTTTTCCGGATAATCGAGATAAAAGATTTAAAGATTCTTCATGGGAGGATAATGCTTATTTTGACTTTGTTAAACAATATTATTTACTATCTAGTGAGTGGCTTAAGAAGCATATAGAACAATATGAGCTATCAAATGATCTCAAACAACATTTAGAGTTTGTAACTAAACATTTTATTGATGCTTTTTCACCTTCAAATTTTGCTTTTTGTAATCCAACAGTTTTACGTAAGACGTTAGAAAGTGGCGGTCAAAATCTATTACAGGGATTAGAAAATTTCTTAAGAGATATCAAAAGTTCAGGCGATATATTAAATATTAAAACTACCGATAAATCCGCCTTTAAACTCGGTCAAAATATTGCGGCAACAAAAGGAAAAGTTATATTCCAAAATGACTTGATGCAGCTAGTATGCTATGAGCCGAAAAAGAAAACTCATAAGATTCCGATATTTATTATTCCGCCATGTATAAATAAATATTATATACTCGATTTATCTCCGCATAATTCTCTAGTATCTTTTTTGGTAGAAAATAATTTTCAAGTTTTTCTTATTTCATGGGTTAACCCTGATATCTCTCTATCGGAAAAAGGCTTTGAGGATTACTTAAAAGACGGCATTTTAGCTCCTTTTGAGTATGTTAGAAATCTTGGTTTTGAGAAAATTGATTTTGTCGGCTATTGCATGGGTGGTACGTTCCTTGCTATAATTATCGCCTACTTTAAAGTAAAAAAAATAGATTCTGTTCACAGTAGCACTTTCTTTACTACTTTGCTTGATTATACTCACCCGGGCGAGCTTGGAATATTTTTTAATGAAGCTACAATTAATTACATTAAAGAAGATATAAAGCTAAAGGGCTATGTTGATGGACAATATTTATCAAATAGTTTTAGTTTGCTAAGGGCAAATGATCTAATTTGGACGTTTTTTGTCAATAATTATTTGCTTGGTAAAAAACCTATGCCTTTTGATTTGCTATATTGGAATGCTGATTCTACTAACTTGCCGGCAAAAATGTATGAGGAATATTTACACAATACATATTGTAATAACTTGCTAAAAGAGTCTAATAATTTAGAGGTACTCGGGACAACAATAGATCTTGGCAAAGTTGATTGCAACACTTTTTTTGTAGCCGCAAAAGAAGATCATATAGCTCCATGGCGTTCAATATATGATGGAGTAAAATTATTAAACGGACATAAGATTTTTTGTCTCACGGATTCAGGGCATGTAGCAGGTGTAGTTAATCCTCCTGCGATTGCTAAATATAATTATCGGCTTAACGATGACTTAAGTTTAAGTAGTCATGAGTGGCTTATAAAGGCTACGGAATATGAAGGCTCATGGTGGAATTATTGGCTTGATTGGCTTATAAAAAATAATGATAATAAGCTAGTAGATTCTGTAGATTATCAGAATCTAAAGGCTATTGAAGAAGCACCGGGCAGTTACGTAAGGCAGTAGGTGTTGTTACTTCATTGTCATTCCCACCTACTCGGGAATGACAATGGGTGTTTCTTGATCCATACACACAACGCCTAAAATATAAATAAGTCATGAAGAGAAAAAATAATAAATTTATAGAAATATCTATTGCCTTTATCTTGGGAGTTGCTTTAGGTATTTATGGACAGAATCCGGATTATTTTACTAATCTAATAAATCAAAAATCATTCGCTTTATTTGCTCCACAAATAAAGCATTACAATATTTCAGAGCTTTCAAGAAGTAAAGTTAGTACGTGTTTTACTCCACCTGCCGGTTGTACTAAGTTTATAGCCAATCAGATAGATAAAGCTGAAAAATCTATTTATATGCAGGCATACGGTATGAGCGATGCGTTAATTACTACTGCACTTATTAATGCACAGATGCGAGGAGTAAAAGTTAGAATATTGCTTGATCGTAGTAATTTAAAGCAGAAATTTTCTAAATTACACGAATTACAACAAGCAAAAATTGATGTAGGTATAGATAAAGTACCGGGAATTGCTCATAATAAAGTTATAATTATTGATAAAAAGAAAGTAATAACCGGTTCGTTTAATTTCACGGCTGCTGCCGATAAACGTAATGCCGAAAATGTGATTGTTATAGAAGATCAGGAGCTAGCAGAGTCTTATTTACAAAATTGGTTAAACAGAAAGGCGAGTAATTGATGGAAAGTGTTGCTGTATGGCTCTTACGTCATTCTTTTAAAAGCAGGAATCCAAAAAAAGTATAAATGCAGCAAATTTTTGAAATTAAAAGCTCGATTTATCTCGCTTTATGATGGATTCCTGCTTTTAAAGGAATGACGTAAAAAATAGTTAAAAATTACGCAGATTTCTTATTAAAGTTTTTTTGTACTTGTTCTGCCATATTCTGCATATTATTAGAAGCATGATGAACATTTTCGGCAATATGCTTATTTGCGGCTTCAAATATTTTGTGTGAAGCTTCATAAGCAATACTTGCTAATTCCTTAGCGTTATCCATAGATGTTTCATAAATAGATTTTAAACATTTTTGATGACATTCCCTAGCTTGTTTGAAATTTTTAGAATTTGCTGCTTCTTTAGTAGTATTCAAAATAGTATTAACATTATTTTGTGTAATCTCGGAATTTTTCTTAAGCAAAGATTGCATGCTTTCTGTAGCAATTTGGTTAGTTGTTAAAAGAATATTCATAGCTCGTTGCATTGTATTTATGATAGATGAAAGATCTACACTAGGGATATTTTTCATAGAACTCATATAAAATTCCGGATTCATATAGGATTTCATTAAATCTAAAAATAGTGTATTATTTAACATAATTTATCCTCCTAAAATAAATTAAATTTTTTACTTAAAAAATTTTTTGTGTTTTATAGGTTACGTATATGTAAGCATCAACCATCAACTTATGCTAACATTTATAAAATTATGAGTCAATAATTGTTAGCATTAAGAATAATATTAAAAATAGTTAAGTTTTTATAAATGTTAGATATATTAATTCAAGAATTAATAGATAAGTGGCAAAAATACCTCGTTTTGCAAAGAAATTACTCTAATTATACAGTAATTTCTTATAATAATGATCTTAAGAATTTCCTTAAGTTTATGAATTATTATAATTCAGAGCTTGTAACGATAAATCATATTAAAAACGCAGATATAAGATTAATCCGAAGTTGGCTTGCAAAACGTAACTGTGATAATTTTACCACTTCTTCAATTTCACGTGGTTTATCTGCAGTAAAAAATTTTTATAGATTTTTAGAGAAAACAACACAATTAAATAGTCATATAATTTTTTCTATAAAATCTCCTAAAAAAACTAAATTATTACCAAAAGCTTTATCGGAGGATGATGTAGTAATATCCCTTGAACATATTGAAGAATACGGGAATGTTAAGTGGGTAGAACTTAGAAATAAATCCCTACTTGTTCTTATATATGCTTCAGGTCTACGTATATCAGAAGCATTATCAATTACGAAACTTCATCTACAAAATCTAGAATTTATAAGAATAATAGGTAAAGGTAGTAAAGAAAGAATAATTCCGTGGTTACCGATTGCTAAAAATTTAATTACCCAATATTTAGAAATATTGCCGTATAAGCTAGAGGATAATGAACCGATATTTAGAGGAAAGCAAGGTAAGAAATTGCAGCCACAGGTATTTAATCGTGAATTAATTAAGTTAAAGCATTTTTATGGTTTACCGCAGCATTTAACTGCTCATTCATTTAGACATAGTTTTGCTTCACATTTGCTTGAGCATGGTGCAGAATTACGCTCTATTCAAGAGCTATTAGGTCATAAAAGTCTATCTACTACACAAAACTATACTAAAACAAGTATAAAGCGTTTAGAGACTGTATATACTACAGCATATCCAATTAAAAAATAAAATTAATACTCATAATCTGCTTGCGTTAATTTTAAGTTATATATTATATTATTTTAAAAACCTTATAAACTATATACTAAAGCTAATATTGAGATGTTAATATGCTAGAAACACCTAAATTACCTATGGGATATAAACCTTCTAAAGATGAAGAATATATGTGTCCTAATCACCTAGAATATTTTAGACAAAAACTTTTAAGATGGAAAGAGGATTTATTAAAGGAATCTCAAGAGACTTTAAATCATTTAAAGGAAGAAAATTTAAAAGAATCCGATCTTAACGATTGTGCTACTCATGAAACAGAAAGAGCTTTTGAGCTTCGTAGTAGAAATAGATATTGTAAATTAATGAGTAAAATAGAAGAAGCATTATTACGTATTCAAAATGGGGAATACGGTTACTGTGAAGAAACAGGCAACCCAATAGGTATAAAAAGATTAGAAGCACGACCTATTGATGCATTATGTATTGAAGCTCAAGAGCGTCATGAAAATTATGAGAGAAGTCATTTGGATGAGCCTGGGAATTAAAATTGTAATTGATGTGTATGGTTCGAAAAACCTACTCAATGTTATCCCCGGGAGGCGGGAATGCATTGTTGCGTAGACCGGCTTTTCATCATTGTGAGAAGAATTACGTAGTACTTCGACGAAGCAATCCAGTAAAGAATTCTGATTTACAGAATTTTTTTAATTATTTTTCTGGATTGCCGCGTCGCTTCGCTCCTTGCAATGACGGCTAAGGTGCAACAATGCCATGCGGGAATGACATAAACGATCCATGTAACAAGATCAATCTTTACAGAGGCAACACTACAATATTAATATACCTTAAAACCTAAAGAAGTTAGAGCATTTACCGTTTCAAATAAAGGTAATCCCATAACATTTGAATATGAGCCGGAAATAAATGAGATAAAAGCTTCTGCATAACCGGAAATTTTGCACCCGCCGGCTTTATCTCTCCCTTCATCTAAAGAACAATAAAAATTAATCTCTTCATCACTTAATTTTTTGAACTTAACAATAGTCTGAACTATTTTTTGTCTAACTGTAAGCTGATCATTCTCTTTTTTGATAATACATAAACCGGTATAGACACGATGACGACGCCCGGATACCATCTTAATACAATTCTTGACCTCTTCATAAGTAGTAGCTTTCGGCAATATTCTTCTACCTACTGCCGCTACCGTATCGGCAGCTATAATTATAGATGATTCCTCTATTTGAGATGCAACTTTAATAGCTTTTTCATAAGCAAGTCTTATGGCTAAGGGAGCGGGTAACTCACGCAAATTAGGTGTTTCATCTATATCTGCCGGAATAATTTGTGAAGGGATAATTTGGATTCTGTTTAGTAACTCAATTCTTGCAGGAGAGTTTGATGCTAATATAATCGGTAGGTTTTCTCTGTTCTGCTTCATACTTATAAAGACTAGTGACGATGAATCACACGCCCCTTAGTTAAATCATAAGGAGTCATTTCTACCGTAACTTTATCTCCTAGTAATATTCTGATACGATTTTTACGCATCCTACCGGAAGTATGAGCAATAATTCCATGATTATTATCAAGCTTTACTCTGAAAGTAGCATTAGGTAAAAGTTCAAGTATTGTACCTGTAAACTGAATGAGGTCGTCTTTTGACATTATAATTTATGTTTTTATGGTCGGGGCGGAGAGATTTGAACTCCCGACCCTCTGGTCCCAAACCAGATGCGCTACCAGGCTGCGCTACGCCCCGAGAATTAATGATGTCTATACTATATACTCTATTATTCGTAGCAAATCAATTTGTTTATGCAAAAATTTATAGATTTTGCTCAATAAAGCAAGATATCGTTATTGTAAGCAGGCATTACCAGCGTGGACCGGTAAAACCCACTGTGTCACCCCGTGGCTTGCTAACTAGGTCCATAAAAATAATAAAAAATACTAATAATTTTAGTATTTTAACTGGTTAGTACTATAGAAACTGTTACAGCTGGTGGAGGAATTAACCTTAGCGGTATTACGACTCTTAATGCTACAGGCAATAGGAACTTGACCGATCAAACTGCTACCTAGGCAAGTGCTACTAATATAAATATCGGTGATAATAGTGGAGTTGGGACGTGTATTTTAGCGCCTAATGCGGATTTTAATATTAGTACTGCTAATATGAAATGCAAAAATGCCGGTTCAATAATTAAATATCCAAAGTAACGGAAATGTAACGGTTACAATGAACTGGGATTTAAATCCCAGTGCAGCGGCAAGTGGTATAGTTCAGTTAAGCTCAACCAGCGGCAACACTTTAATATTAGATGGAGCAGATTTTAATTTAAGTACAGTAGGAGTAGGCGGTAATCTTTTAATATAGTGTGACTTTTTCAGGAGCAGGGAATATTACTGTAGTCCCGATGATTAATACGAAAAATGCTATTCTCACCGGTATAACAGGTAATCTAATACTGAATAACGTTAATGCACCGATTAATTTTACAACCACCACCAATCTTACGGTAAGTGATGTTATAGGAGCTATAAATTTTGCGAATCGTTACTAACGGCTCAACAATTACCGGTGATATAGATAGTACTATAGGTTCTAATGGTACGATAAATTTTGGTGCAGGTACAGAGGTTACGGGTGCGGTTGGTGCTAGTAATGCTATTACGCTTGTGAATTTTAATGCAGGCGGTAATGTTACTTTAGATTCTACTTCTAAGGCTACAAATTTCAGTATCGGTAAATGGTACTAATGTGATTGCTGGTGATTCAATGACGGGTGCTGTAAATTTTGCTGTCGGTGTAGGTACGTTATTACTACAAAACGGTCTTAATGGAGCAATTACTACAGATGCTGTAAATACTGGAACTGTAACTATTAATGGCGGTAATGTTACTGGTACTATCACGGCAGTTGCTTTAGTAAATATAGGTCCTAACCCTGTTACTTTCGGTGCTAACGTCAGCTCAACTAACGTGGTTCTTACTAATAATACCTCTTCTTTAACTGTTGGCAGCAATGTTGTTTTAACAAGTGCAGTTACAACTGCTAACCCAAATAATGGTGTATTAAATTGAGCTACGAATTATTAGTGTTGTTGGTAATATAGGTACTAATGCCGCTGCTATTGCTGCAGTGAACGTAGTGCAGGTCCTGCAAGCCTTGCCGGGAATGTTGATGCGGGTGCAGTTGCTTTAACTAATGCTTTATCTTCTTTAACTCTTAATAATGGTACTAACGTTAATAGTGCTATCACAAATACTTCAGGTAATAACGGTATACTTATTTAACGGCGGTAGCATAACAGGTGCTACAGGGGCTCTGGGAGCAGCTTAAATACAGTAACTTTTAATGTGAACGGTGATTTACCCGTAGCCTCATATGCTCATACTTTTAATGTTAATAATGCAGCAATTGTTAATGCACCTAATGGAGTAACGGGAAGTGTTGTGGTAAATTCCTGAACGTTTACCGGTAATGCAGCATTTGGCGGTGTCAGAACTATTAACATAACCACTATTATTGGACAGACTAATTTTATCGGTAATGCAGGTACTGTTAATGTTAATGATACAGGAATTTTACAATCCGTTACTAGTAGCACAGCAGCAGGTAATTTAGTATTTTTAGGAGGCGGGTAACATTACCGGAGTCATAAATAATATTGTGGCAATTACTGTTAATGCATTGGGTAATAAAACGATTATCTTTCAAAAAAGTGTGTCAGCTGCTTCTTTAACACTTGGTAACAATGCTGTGGCGAATTTATAAGACTCGCTTACAACAAGCGGTAACGTGGATTTTACCAATGGCGGTATTTTAGAGTTTTCAGGTACAAATTCTGCAGGTTATTTACTTAACAGCCAAATTACAAACGGGAACACAGGAACATTAAACGTTTATACTACGGCACTACTTTAACGGCTACTGATTCAAGTATAGGTACGGTAAACACAATTAATATCGGGCAGGGAAATGCAGCCGCAGCATTTACTGTAGACGTATCTAACAAGGCTTTAACTCTAGGAAGTGCTATTAATTTGAATAATACTAAATCCGTATTTGGTTTAACTACTAGCGAAAATCAACAAGTTACCTTTACAAATAGTGTTAATGGTTTTGTCAATGGTGGTAATGCGGGCGGTACTGTTAATTTAAGTAGTATTTCTAGTACTCCGCCAAATAAGAATGTATTAACTTTACAGGGTAATGTTGGTAATGAAACTCTTGGTACAAAGGCAAATCCTCTTGCTGTTATAAATGTGAGTGGTAATGTCGGAGTTGTTGGTACTAATGCTAAGTTAGGTACAAATGGACTTGATGTGAGGAATACTGCGGTGCTTAATATTGCTGCCGGTGGGGTTTTTGTCGATGCATCACTTACCTCGGCAAGAATTGGTGCACTTAACATCGGTGATGCTAATGTTGGACCGGCCGTTTATGCACTTGATTCAATAAATGCTGATTTTGACTTAGATACACCGGGTGTTGCATTTAAAAACGATTCATCTATTTTAAAATTAATGGCTACTTCGGCAGATGTCAATACCCCAAGTACAATATATCGAACCGGTAATAAGAGCCTCTTACAGCACATACGGCTATAGTTGAATTAAATGCACAAAATGCTGGAGTTAAATTAATAATAGACGGTGATAAAAATAAAAGAATTAATCCTGATACCCGTTCTCTTGGTACTGTTGATTATCCGCTAAAACAAATAGCTTTTTCAGGAGACGGAGACATAGGAATAACGGCTCTTGCTACGGATACTATTAATATATCCATTCCAGTACTAGGGAGTGAGACAGTTAACACTAATGTATTCTTTGCTCCTCCTACCGGAACTGGTGGACCTACTCAATTCGGTACTACAATAGTGAAGGGGAGTATGGATTTTCAAAATGTTGCCGGTACAGCAATTTTTAAAACCGCAAATAATACAGTCCCAAATATCACAGGTAATATCACTAGTACCGGCGATTAACCTAACGGTACTAATAGGTATGGTTAACAGTAATGGAAACTCAACGAATACAATTACGAACCTCAAAATTTTAAAAGCAGGAGCTGACAAAAGCACCGTCACGATTAATGTCGGCGGTAATATGTCAATTGCTAAGATTCAAGGAGTCGGTACGGGTACTATAGAATTGACGCAACCAACTAGTTTAGTTGGTACTATTACGGGGAATGGCGTTAATTTAATGTTTACCGGTCCAAGTAGCGTTAGTGTGGCTATAGGTAGCAGCACTTCAAAAGTTAGTTATATAACCGTTAGCACTGATTTGCTGAATCGTACTGGAGATGTTAATGCAGGAAATATAATTTTAATTGATGGTGGTGATATAAAATTTAATGGGCAGTTAATTTTATAAGTGTTAACAAAAAGATTAGCCCGAATGCTTTTAACCTAGCTGTAGCACCTAGCCTTAGTTTGATAACATTTAACAGCCCTACACCTATTACATCATCTGGTGACATAGGTAATAGTAGTAGTGATGTTACACTTACGGGTATCGTAGATGTATATACTGTTTCATTTACTACTGGTCAGCCTGTAACATTAACACTTACCAATACAAGCACGGTTGGTGGGGCTACTACTACCGGCAATAAAATCCATATTCTTGCAATAACGGGTGATTTAATAACAGGTACTTCGCCGTTCGGTTCAGACTCAAACCACCTTAAAACTATTCAGCTTAATAGTGACGGTAAATTCACCATTGATAGCCAAGATGTTTACTCTATTGTCACAACCAACACTAATAACGAGGTTACGGCAGTATTTAATGCCGATAACGGTTTTATCGATGATTTAGGCGGTGATAATTTAAACCTTACACTAGTTCAGTTTAGTAGTAATAAAGGCACGGTAAAAGGGGATATTATGCTAAAGCTATTACTATTGATGCCGGTAAATCAGCTGTATTTACCGGTTATAACAGTAAGAGCTTAGATATAGCTGCAGCCACGGTCAGTGGTGTTAAAGTTCCGAGAGCAACCATGAAATTTAATTATAAAACAAAAATCGTTTCAGAGAAATTCAAAGGGAGCAGTAGCGATTCTTCAGCAGGAATATACTAATGCTGCACTTGTACAAGCACCTATTAACGGTGGTAGTCATAAATTCGATGATGATGTATGGCTACAAAAAGCAGTAATTGGTGCTAATGTTATTACTTTTGTACCGAAGAAAACCGCTTTCATTGCATCGAATTTAGGAGCAAATACTATAGTTGCCGATCAGGCGACAATGATGTTTACCGGTGATAATACTAAAGTAAATGTCTGGGGTAATATATCAGGTAGTAATATTACTTTTGATTTTGGTAATAATCACTTATACAACCGGTGAGCTTATTATAAATGTCTTATATGATACTATAAATGCAGGTCAAACAGGTAACGCAAATAGCGGTAATATAGTATTCGCAAGCGGTAGTACCTTTGATTTATCAAATGTTTCTTCAATTAAAGTATTTTTAACTGCACAAAATAATCCATCTGCTATTGGGCATGGTAGTGCTTATCCTGTCATTAGCGGGGCAGGAGGCAATATAAGTCGGTAATGCTGCAAGCTTACCGTTTAACGTTACTGCTAATGAAGGCGGATTTGTCAGATGACAAATTACAGATAATTCTTTTGTACTTTTACCGATAGAACCAACAGGAGATGTAACAATAGATAATATCATTAAAATTTTAATAAATACTCCTGTCGGTAATGTTATAGTGAATACCCCTGTAGAGCAAAGACGTGAAGTAGTATTACCTATAATTCAAAGACCTTCAAATGAAATACATAGAGTAACTACTCTGCTTACTCCTATGGGTCCTTTCGTTGGTCCAAGTGTTGGTAGTGGTTCCAATCCTATACAACCGTCACCGACTAGTGGTAGTGTAGTTAACAATATATATGTTCCGCCTACCACTCCGGGCGGGCTACGACGTAACACCTAGCAATCCAGCAGGATGTAATACTCCGATTACAGGCTGAGGAGTCTTTGGTCCTAACGGTCTTGGCACCAGGTGGAAATGTTCCTAGCGGTTCTGTAACCGATGGAGTATTTACTCCGAGTGGCCCAAGTGTTGTGGCTCCAAGTGGTCCGGGTACGGGTAAAACTACTGGTGGTAATATTGGTACAGTAGGCGGGAACCTATAAGTTGGTACAGGTGGAGCTACAGGCACTACGGGTAGTGGTCCAGCTAATGTTGGAAGCAATCCTTATGGTCCGGGTAACGTCGGTATAGGTGGCACAAGCTATGGTGGTGCAAGCTCTAACGGCGGTGTAACCAACAGTAGAAGCAGTCCATATGGTAATAGTGGTAATCCTACAACAACAGGTGTTGCTCCTGCTAATAATAGTAACAATATGGGAGGCAGTTCTGATGGCGGTATGCCTGCTATAGGTAGTAGCCTAGGCAATTCTTCAGGTACAGGTAGTGGCGGAAATTCAGGTAGCGGAATAAGTCATTCTAATGCAAATGACGGCTTTAATGCTGCTCATGATAATACTAGTACCGGTACTCAAGAAGTAGGTAAGAGACTTAAAACTCTTAAAGATGCTCCAGAGGATGGTGTAAATCCTGCAGCAGAAGGTGCTGAATCATGCAAAAGAGGTGCAGAGCTGTCGCGCGGAGGCGGTGACTGTGAACTCGGTGAAGGTAACGCTAATAATTCCGTTTACGGAGTATGGGTTAGCACATATTACGGCAAAGCGGTACAAGAAGCCTTTAACGGGCTTAGCGGTTATAAAGCTAAATCTACCGGTGGTTCACTCGGGGTTGATACCGTTATAAACGATAATATAGTATTTGGAGCTGCTTATACTAGAGTCGATACGAAGCTACGTTACCAAAATGCTAAAGCCGGTAATACTACTAAAGGTCAGAACTAATATTGGTTCCATATACGGTTTATATAACTTTATAAATAACCTGTTTATAGCAGGCGTAACTACCTATTCACGAAGCGATATTAAAATTAATGAGCTATGTAATATTATAGGTGGTTATGAAACAGCACACGGTAAGTATCATTCAACTTCTTATAGCGGTCAAGTAGTTGGGGGTTATAGTTATCTATGGAAAGAAACTTCGTTAGCACCGATGATAGGACTCAGACTTACTAAGATTAAAGATTCCAGTTATCAAGAATACGGTACTTCTTTCCAGATCCGCACTATTCAGAAGCGTCAATAATAAGATTGAGGGTATACTCGGCGGTAAAATTAAAACAACTTTCTATAAGGATAAGTTCATAATTAGACCGCAAGTTCATGCCTTTATTAATTACGAATTTAAAGGTAAAACACCAGCAATCATTGCAGATCTTAACGGTCTTAATGAGCCTCTACCGGTACCATCACCTAAACCTATTAAAATGCTGTATGATTTAGGAGCAGGAGTAATAGTTAAGAAAGGTAGAATGGAGTACGGAGTGCATTATGGGCTGAACTTAGCTAAAAAATACCATGCTTAGTCCGGTACGCTAAGACTTAAAGTAAACTTCTAAAAACCTGCATCAGTTAAGGATAAGAACTATAAAATTTTTATCCTTGGCTGGGTGGTAAATTTTATTTTATAATCAAAGATGCAGCTTAATATTTTCTATCTATTATTTTAATGGCTACCTTTATGAGAAGTATGTCCTCCTTTAGCAGCTATTTCCTTTACTTTTCCTTTGTCTCTAGAGGCAAAGCCTTTGTTATTATTAGTCATAATTCCCTCCTAAATATTTGGGTTAGTTAATAATACAGAACCACTTAATTATCTTGTGTTCAGTAGATCCATATTATGATGGTAGAAAGATTTATATGGTAGGTCAATATTATAAACTATTATTCTTAACAATAAAGTTAATTACTGTTTACTTATAAAAAATTTATTTTTATTGTTGTTTTTTAACCTTGACCTGAAAAAATTTAAGGAGTAGGCTTATAATTACAACCAAAAATTAAGGAGGCTAACATGACAACTTTAGTAAGAACCCAAAATAATTTTGCCGATGCAATAAAAGAACTTGTAGAGCTTGATTATGATGCTATTGAAGCATATAAAGCTGCTATTAATAGAAATTACTGATGAAGATTATAAAAAACAATTGAAGGCATTTAAAACGGATCATGAAAGACATGCAAAAGAGTTAAATGAGCTTTGATCAAAACATAATGAGAAAACAGTAAAAGGACCGAGCAGTAAGCAATGGCTAACAAAAGGTAAAGTGATACTTGCTGATTTAGTTGATTATAAAGCTATATTATATGCTATGCATACAAGTGAAAAAGATACTAATACTGCTTATGAAAGATTAAATGAGCATAATAATAAATGGCATGATGCATAAAAAACCTTAAAACAAGGTCTTTTAGATGAACAAAAATATAAAAAATGGATAAAAAAACAACTTGAAGAGTAAATTTACATAAATTAATAAGGAGTAAAAATAAATTTTACTCCTTATATAATCTAAGCGTTATAAATATTAGCTCTATTAACATTTCTAATAAAGATTTAATTATGGTTATTTTTTGCTGCAAATCATAACATATCTAAATCAACATTTAAAACAGTACTTAGTTTTTTTAGTGTGTCTTATTGTACCTTTTCATAATCCTTTTTCAATAGATGAGATATATTGCTTAGTTTTACCGATTTTAATAGCTAATTGCTCTTGGTATAACCCTCTATATTCACGATAAACTTTAATCGGATTTTCGCCATTTAAAATTTTTTGTACCAAAGCTTCAGGAAAATATTCCTCATTTTTGGCTATAGCTTCAGCGTATAATGTTTCATCGGTAATACATTGTGTTTTATTGATAAGTTCCTGATATTCATTAAAAGGTATAACAACAAAAGTAGGCTTTCCTTGATATTCTATTATATGTTTATTACTCATTTATAGCCCTCTCCTCTAACTCTAACGTCAACATTAATTACTAGAATTTCTAACTTTCCTTTATTTATACTATATATCACCCTATAATCTCCAATCTATACCCGTTATGTCCTATTAATTTTTTGATATTATTATTTTCCTTATAAGGACTTAACTTTAGTTGTTCTAATTTTTCTAATATAGCTTTTCTTTTGTTTGTAGAACTTTTGAGTAAATTTTTTAAAGCTGTTTTAGAAAAGCTGAGTTTATATTGCATTTAGAGCTGGGAGTAGATTAATTTTAGAGTACCTATTTAAGAATATTAGTCAACATATTGTTGACTAATACAAAAGTTATATTTATAAATTTTGCTTTATCAGGAAAATTGTAATCCTAAGTAAGTATAAAACTTAAATAATAAGTTGAATTTAGGCATAATTTATTATATTAATATTTGTAATTATTTTTCAGGAACTGCGATAGTTTTTATGGTAATCGCATGTAGTTTTTTATTTAATATTTCAGACAGGGCGTTTTTTACTAACTTATGTTGATTAATTAAAGAAAATCCATTAAATTGAACATCTGATATTTCTAATGCATAATGGTCTTGATCTCCTACTAAATCAGTAATTTTTATTATGCTGTTTGGGAAGGATTCCTTAAGTATTTTTTCTAACTCTTTTGCAGATATTGCCATTATTTTATCACTTTTTAGATATAAAAGCCTAAATATTAATTAAAGTTTTTTTGGTTAAAGTAAAGCTTTATATGAATTTTTATTATAGAATTTTAAACATTCATTGATAAACTCTACTCTTATGAATATAATAATTAATATTATTATATCATTTATTAATTATTATGAAAAAAGAAACTGAAGAATTAAAATTATTTATCTTAGAATGTTTAAGTGAGAAAAAAGCAGAAGATGTTGAGGTAATTGATTTAACAGGAAAACATAAATTAGCCGATTACATTATATTTGCTAGCGGTCGTTCGACTAAAAATGTTGGAGCAATTGCTGGATATGTGGCGTTAGAATTAAAAAATAATGCCGGTATAAATAGTAATATAGAGGGTCTTGGTAAATCAGAGTGGGTACTAATAGATGCCGGTACTGTTTTAATTAATATTTTTTATCCTGAAGCACGGGAGCATTTTAAGCTAGAAGAAATTTGGAAAAGATGAACGATCATATTCTTATTAACGTTATAATTTTACTTGGTACTGCGGTTTTTATCGTAGCTATACTTAAGCGTCTTAGATTAAGTCCGGTACTTGGTTACTTAATTGCAGGAGCTGCAATAGGTGATCACGGTTTAAAAATCGTAACATATGACCAAACTAAGTTACTAGGTGAACTTGGTGTAGTATTTCTATTATTTGCGATAGGACTGGAGTTATCTTTTGAGCGATTAAAAGCTATGAGACGATATGTATTTGGTCTTGGTAGTTTGCAAGTTTTAACAACCGCTATAGTAATTGCCGGTGCAATGGTGCTTATAGACGGCAATAGTAGTGCAGCTATTATTACCGGCGGTGGTTTGGCCCTTTCATCTACGGCACTTGTGATGCAGGTTATTGAGGAAAATCGTAGTCAATCGACACAAATAGGAAGAGTTTCTTTAGCTATTCTGTTACTGCAAGATTTGGCTGTAGTGCCATTGCTTGTGATAGTTCCGTTACTTGCCGGTAATAATAAAGCCTCGCTTGCAGCGGCTCTTGGTATTGCACTCTTAAAAGCCGTAACGGCCTTACTTACAATATTTATTGTTGGTCGTGTGTTTCTTCGTCCTGTATTTTCATTCATTTCATCAGAAAGTAATAATGCAAGCGAGTTACCTATTTCGATGACTTTGTTAATAGTACTTTCTGCTGCTTGGGCTACCGAAACATTTGGTTTATCTTTAGCTCTAGGAGCATTTGTTGCGGGAGTATTAGTTGCTGAAACTGAGTTTAGATTGCAGGCAGAAGAAAGTATTTATCCTTTCAAAAGTTTATTTTTAGGATTGTTTTTCATGACTGTCGGTATGAATATCGACGCACTAGAAATGTATGAAAAAATATCTCATATTCTTACTTTATCTATTGCTTTAATAGGTATAAAAACCTTAATCATAACAGCTTTTTGTATTTTATTCGGTTTTAATAAAGGAGTTGCTTTTTATTCAGGCTTATTATTATCGCAAGGTGGAGAGTTTGGTTTTATATTATTCAGTTTAGGTAAAGATAGTGGAGTATTAGAAGAAGGTACTGCCGATATATTATTACTCGTAGTTACTTTTACTATGGCACTTACTCCATTACTCGCAGCTTTAGGGAAAAAGATTGCTGAGAAAGTTGATAAAGGACTTGGTAAAACTCCGACTCAAATGATTGAGCTTGGGGCAAGAGATTTAACAAACCATATCATTATTGCTGGCCTTGGTAATACCGGTAAAATGGTAGCAAGAGTTTTGGAAGCGGAAGGTATAAGTTACGTAATACTTGATTTAGATGATGATAGAGTCAAAGAAGAGCTATCAAACGGTTTACCGGTTTTTAAAGGTGATGTATCGCAAGCCGATACTCTAAAGGCATTAGGTACGGAAAGAGCATTCGCTATAATACTTACTATGAATAATCAAGTAACTATCAAGAAATCGCTTAAAACAATTAGCGGTAATTATCAGGATATACCGGTGGTCGTTAAGTTAAAAAATTTAAAAAATGCTAGAGAGTTTTATGATTTAGGTGCCACAACTATTATTCCGGAAAGTTATGAGACTGGATTACAAATCGGTGGAACAGTCCTGAAAAATATAGGTATTAGCGAGCAGGAAATTAATAGAATAAAAGTACAATTTAGGCTTGGTAATTATATAATAGCAAAAAAAGAAGATGCTTTATCTGAAGTGGAAGATAATGATTAAAGTTTTTATCATTTTAATTACGATAATATTATCAACAACAATTAACGCCGATAATAAAAAATTGCCTATTCCGAGATTTGTTTCAATAAAATCTAATGAAGTAAATGCAAGGAGCGGACCAACCACTAAATCTGCCGTAGAATGGGTTTTTGTTAAAAAAGGCGAACCGGTAGAAATAACTGCAGAGTACGAGCAATGGCGACAAGTACGTGACATTAACGGTGAAGGTGGTTGGATACATTCAAGCGTTTTATCAGGTAAAAGATCAGTGATTATTACCTCTGATAAGGAAATAGAGCTTACCAAATCTGTCGATTCTAAAAGCCGAGTTATAGCAAAATTAATGCCTAAGGTTCGCTGCGGTTTAAAAAAATGCAAAGAACAATTCTGCCAAATTACATGTAAAGGTTATACGGGATGGATCTCAAAGAAAGCAATTTGGGGAGTATACAATCATAATGATAGATATTAATCCAATAGACTTCTTACATAACCTCCGTCTAAAGGTAATTTATACGTCAATCTGCTACCTCCCATCCTCACATATTTATATACGCTGCGGTGGCGCAAGGGTTTCCTGATGAATTCCTCTTTATAAGATAAGTTATGCAAGAACTCTAATATCGATAATAAATTGAAGTAATTTACTACCTAAAATTAATTTATTATATATTAAAATATATTAAAGATTCAATTATTCATGCAAAGATATTTAGGTGGTACAAATGATGTTGCATTTAAGAAATTATTTAGCGATAAAGTAAAATTAATAAATTTACTGCACTCTCTTCTTAGGTTATCGAAAGAAGATAGGATTATAGATTTAAGCTATCTAACTTGGTATATAATCGAGATGCAGCGTAAGATGGAGAAAGATTATCTTAATAGAACGCAGCTTTACGGTTGTTATACCTACGTTAGTCAAATTAAGAAAGGTATGAAACATAAAGATTTATTGCCAGTAGTAAATAATTGCGATCATAGGAACAAAAGCTTTGCCTGATGAATTGCCGTATATTAGCGATCATTACATAAAAGAAAGCAATACCCATAAACAATATTTGTTTTTATTAACTTATGTATTCATTGAATTGGGAAAATTAAAAAAATCATCTCAAAGATGATACTGATGAATGGTTACATTTATTAAAATATGCTTCGCAAGAACAAGAACCGCCAAAAGAAATTAAAAATTAAATTGTGTTATCGACATGTGCAAGTTTAGAGCAATATAAACGGACAGATCAAGAGCATGATGATTATTTGAGGACTGAAATGGCTATACAACAAGAAATAGACAAGTTTGAAGCAAAGTTTAATGCCGGTATGGAGAAGGGTATAGAACAAGAGAAAATTGAAACAGCAAAAAAATGTTAATAGAGAATGAACCTATAGAGAAAATAGCACGATATACTAAGCTTAAAATAGAAGAACTAAAAAAGCTAAAAGCAGAAATATAAAATATAGATATTTAAATGAAAACCGCCTTACCTGAACTTCCTCTTAAGATCCAAGCTAGGCTTAATTTTATAGTACCGCAAATTCTAGATATTGCCTAGGATAAAATTGCTATGATTTATCTTATACGGCTCTTTTGCTAGAGGTGATTGGGTGCGTTGATCTACCTAAAGGCTATCATAGCGATACTGATATCTTGATAATTCTGCAACAAAGGTAATTATAAAGGTTATACTGCTTTAAAATTAAAAGATAGAATACATAAAAGATTAGAAAAAACGGTAGTAATAAAACATCAAATTATCCCATATGATTCAAGAATATATAAATAGGCAGTTAGAAAAAGGACGTTATTTTTATACGGATATCACAAAAGAAGGTATTCTTTTATATGATAGCAAGGAATTTATGCTTAGCGAAGCTAAAGATTTACCTTGGAGTGAGATGAAAGAAATCTCTAAAGATTACTATGAATATTGGTGTGGTAGAGGTCACGACTTTTTAAAAGGGGCAACTACTTATTTAAACGATTTGGAGTATGCTTTATCAGCCTTGCCCATTCATCAAGCTACGTAAAGTCTTTACAGCACTATTTTATTAGTTTTCTCAAACTACAAACTTTAAACTATACAATTTACAAAAACTGGGCAGTATGGCAGGAAATTACGATAATGAATTATTAAGTGTGTTTCAATTAACCGAAGAACAAAAAAAGTGTTTTGAGCTTCTTGAAAAAGCTTATGCTGATGCCAAGATATGATAAAAACTATAAAATGACAAAAGAATAGCTGCTTTATCTTATTGAACGAATAGAAAAATTAAAAGAAATCACCGAAAGAATCTGTACAGCAAGAATTAATCAGCAATAATATTTAAAATTCAATTTCTTTTGCTAAAAAACACTTAATCACATATCCACTTAGTTATTATCCATGCAAATTTATATGGATAGGATTAATACGTCAAGAAATTAGTTTAAAGCTTAGCTGAATTTATAAGTAAAAAATAATATGGTATGTTTATCCTTATTTGATAAAAATACTATTCATTATTAAGTATTATTAATATGGCAAAAAAGACAATAAAAGATAAAGCCCATAAAAAAGAAAGTATAATTTGTATTACTACTCCAAATCAAGCTTTAGCAAAATTACACACAAAAGTGCAAGATTATATAGATACTATAGGAAAAAATTTTTCTTTAGTAGATGAATTAATTAAGTTAAGAAGAGCAGATGGATAGTGTTTTCGGTTTATTTAAAATTTGATAAAATGATCTAAATATAGTATAGTATAGAACTTTTTATAATATTAAAAATTTTATGAGTAAGAAGCTTTATATTAAGACCTACGGCTGTCAGATGAATGTTTACGACTCCGTTAAGATGCAAGATTTGCTTTATCCTTTTGGTTATGAACCTACGGAAAATATTGAAGAAGCTGATGTTATTATCCTAAATACCTGTCATATCAGAGAGAAAGCAGCTGAGAAAACTTATTCTGAACTCGGTCGTATTAAGAAACTACAAGATACGAGAAAAAAACAAGAATTAAACTCTGCAATAATAGTTGTAGCAGGTTGTGTTGCTCAGGCAGAGGGGGAAGAAATCTTTACAAGAACTCCTTATGTCGATATTGTTGTCGGTCCGCAATCTTATTACAACCTACCGGAATTAATCTCAAAAGTCGTTAGACACGAAAAACATTTAATCGATCTTGATTTTGTTGAAGAAGCGAAATTTGATAATTTACCGGAACAATTATATCCGCAAGGAGCTAGTAGCTTTATATCGGTGCAAGAGGGGTGCGATAAATTTTGCACTTTCTGCGTAGTACCTTATACAAGAGGAGCTGAATTTTCAAGGAACGTAGAACAGGTTTACAGAGAAGCATTACAGGTAGTTAGCGGCGGTGCTAAAGAAATTATGCTACTTGGACAAAATGTCAATGCATATCACGGGAAAGGTCCTGCAGATAAAATATTTAGTTTAGCCGATTTACTCAAACATCTAGCACAAATTCCAAATTTAGAGAGATTGCGTTATATGACGTCGCACCCGATGGATATGACAGATGATCTAATAAAACTGCACGGTACTGAGCCTAAATTAATGCCGTTTTTACATCTACCGGTGCAGTCAGGTTCAAATAAAATATTAAAAGCAATGAACCGTAAACATGATCGAGAATATTATTTTGATATAATTAATCGCTTAAGAGAAGCAAGGCCAGATATAGTTTTATCCTCTGATTTTATTGTCGGTTTTCCCGGTGAAACAGATGAAGATTTTGAGGACACTTTAGATTTGGTCCGCAGAGTAAAATACGGTCAGTGCTATTCGTTTAAATATAGCCCACGTCCCGGTACGCCAGGTGCAACTAGAACCGACCAAATACCTGAACATATAAAATCAGAGAGATTAACTATATTGCAAAAAGAACTCATGGCTCAGCAATTAGCTTGTAATGAAAGTTGTGTTGGTAGTACTATAAAAGTTCTATTTGATCGTAGCGGTAAATTCGATGATCAAATAATAGGTAAAACTCTATATATGCAGTCTGTATATATCCAAAACCCTAATAAATCTTTACTTGGTAAAATCATTGATGTAAAAATTACTAAGGCTTCACTTAATAGTTTAACCGGCGAAATATTATAAGTCATGTATAAATCGCTGTTTTTTTGTTTAAAAATTTTTGCCGTACTTATTCTAATAGGTTGTGTGGTTGTGGGGTATATAATATATCACTATTCACGTGATTTACCTGATTACTCACAACTTGCACGTTATTATCCACCGTCGGTAACGCGTATTTATTCTCGTGACGGTAAATTAATGGAGGAGTACGCTTTTGAACGTCGTGTATTTGTACCTATTAATAGCGTACCGAGTTCATTAATAGAAAGTTTTATCGCAGCTGAGGATAAGAATTTCTATAACCATCCAGGCGTCGATTTGCTTGGAATAGTTAGAGCGGCATTTTTAAACATATCTAATTATCTACATCATAGGCGTATGGAAGGAGCCTCTACCATTACTCAGCAAGTGGTTAAAAATTTTCTACTAACTAATGAGGTTTCTCTTGAACGTAAGATTAAAGAAGCGATTCTTTCTTATATGATTTCAAGAGTATTTACTAAGGATCAAATCTTAGAATTATATCTTAATCAAACATTCTTTGGTCGTGGTGCATATGGCGTTGCGGCGGCTGCACAAAATTATTTTAATAAATCCGTAGAGGAACTTACCATTGCAGAATCAGCTTTTATTGCAGCACTTCCTAAAGCCCCTTCCGAACTTAATCCAGAGAGAAACTACGCTAGAGTAAAAGCTCGTCGTGATTACGTAATAGCACGTATGTTTGAAGATGGTTATATAACAAAAGATGCTGCGAAAGAAGCTATGGATAGCCCGATAGTTTTACGTAAACGAGCTCAAGAAGAAACTGTTACGGCAGATTATTATGCAGCACAGGTCAGAGAAGAAGTAATTAGGATGTTAAATAGTAAGGAAGAATTTTATACCGGAGGTCTTACTATTATTACTTCTTTAGATGCAAAGATGCAGCAATTAGCTGAAAACTCTTTAAGAAAAGGTCTAAGGGAGTTTGATAGAAGACGTGGTTTTAGAAAGCCTATAGCTAATATTCCTCTTGATAATTGGCAAGAGGAGATAAAAAAACTATCGACTCCTCCATCGCTTTTAGAGTATAAATTAGCTGTAGTTCTGGATGTGGCCGATAATCATGCAGAGATTGGACTTATAGATGGCAATAAATCTAGGATTCCTATTGCTGAAATGAAATGGACAAGAAGTAATCTTAAATCAGTTAAGGCTTTACTTAAAAAAGGTGATGTGATAGCAGTTGAACCTGTAAAAGATGCTCTTTATGCTTTGCGTCAGATCCCTGAAGTAAATGGTGCTATTATGGTTATGAACCCAAATACCGGGCAGGTACTTGCAAGTGTCGGGGGTTATGATTTTTCCACAAGTAAATTTGATAGAGTAACTCAAGCACTTCGTCAACCCGGTTCTTTGAGTAAAACCTTTGTTTATCTCGCAGCTCTTGAAAACGGTATTAAGCCGAATCAGATTTTTAACGATGGGCCTATTGAGATTGCGCAAGGTCCTGGGATGCCTAGTTGGCGTCCTAAAAATTATGAAGGTAAGTTTTTGGGTAAAATTACTATGCGTAC
>NZ_AKVZ01000032.1 GCF_000273745.1 Rickettsia australis str. Phillips | reverse complement strand
TGGTCTTGAAAAATCCCGTAATCTTATAACAGTCAGAGTAGCAACTGCCGTAGGACTTACAAAAATCGTTGATATAATTAAGCGATTCGGTATTAATAATGAACCAAAAAAAGTTTACTCTATGGTACTTGGTTCAATTGAAACTACACTTAGCAGAATGACCAATGCTTATGCAATTATTGCTAACGGCGGTAAAAAAGTTGAACCTCATTTTGTAGAATTAATTAAAGACCGTAACGGTAAAATTATTTATAGGCGAGATGATAGAGAATGTCTTTCTTGTAATGTCT
Organism: Rickettsia australis str. Phillips; assembly: GCF_000273745.1. GTDB lineage: Bacteria > Pseudomonadota > Alphaproteobacteria > Rickettsiales > Rickettsiaceae > Rickettsia > Rickettsia australis. The sequence continues at coordinate 90,574 of NZ_AKVZ01000032.1, read as the reverse complement.
CGGACGCCAATTTAGATATCGCAATATTAGAAATACCGAAAGAAGATGTTTATAGAGTTACGGATGAAGCTAGCGATTATCAAATTACTTCGTTTTTAACAGGAGCAATAGATAGAGGAACCGGTTATGCTGCGAAGAAGTTAGGGAAAATTATCGGTGGAAAAACCGGTACTAGTAACGATAGTAAAGATACATGGTTTATAGGTTTTACGCCTAAGATAGTAGTTGGCAGTTATGTTGGTTATGATACACCGAAAGAACTTGGAAAAAGGGCAACAGGTTCAAACGTAGTATTGCCGATTTTTATTGATTTTATGAGTAATGCTTATAAGGATGAGTCATCGCTGTCTTTCAAAGTTCCGGATTCAATTAAGCTAATCGCCGTAGATAGAGCAACAGGTAAAATTACACCAAACGGCACTGTTATAGAAGCATTTAAAGTAAATAATGTTCAGATGCTTGAGAATGAAGATATGATTGATACTCAAGATAATAATGATATTTTTGATTATGTACCGAGTAAGGAAGATCAGTCTCAAGAGATTTATTAAACTGTATACTTGTTTAAGCTGATGTCATTCCCCCTGCTTCCGCGGTAATGGCATCGTATACAACAAAGCTACCTGCTTATTTATTCAGAATTTTAATTATATGAAAAAATTGTTTTATATCTAACTGTTATAATATCACTTACTATACCTTTTATAACTAAAGCTAATTGTTTTTTAGTTAAAGAAAATGATAAATTTATTAAACGAGCAGGTAATTGCAAGTCTCGTTATACTCCATGCTCAACATTTTAAATTGCTATAAGTTTAATGGGTTATGATGATGGGTTTTTAATTGATAAAACTCATCCAAAATTACCTTTTAAGATGTGATGCTGATATGCTAGAGGTTTGGAAACAGCCCCATACACCTAAAGACTGGATGAAGAATAGCTGTCTTTGGTACTCGCAGATTATTACCAAAGAATTAGGTATTGAAAAATTTCGTGATTATGTAACGCAATTTGATTATGGTAATCATGAGATTTTAGGAGATAAAGGGAAGAATAACGGTTTAACTAATGCATGACTTTCTAGTTCTTTAGACATTTCACCGGAAGAACAATTAACTTTTCTTCAAAAACTAGAAGATAATAAATTGCTTGTAAGCGTTCAAGATCAGGAAATGACTAAAAATATCTTATTTATTAAAGATGTTGTTAGATGGTTGGAAGCTTTACGGTAAAACAGGCAGCGGTAATAAACTTAGCCGAGGTAGAACCATAAAGTTAAAAGATAAACAAATTTGATGATTTATAGGTTGGCTACAAAAAAATGACAGAACAGTTTTCTGTGTACATTTCATTGAAGATAATAAAACTTATGATTCTTATGCAGGACGAAGTTCTAAAGAAATAGCGAAAGAAAAGCTAAAAGAATTGATAAATAAAGAGTTAAAATAAATCTCAATTTTTATTTTCGAGGAACAACCAACAGTGAATTTGCTATTGGTTGTTGATTTAAAAAGAATCTAAGTGATCTATATATGAGTATCTTCGCCTGCATAGGAGAGTCCGGTCATCTCTACCGTAGTATGATCATTATGTTCTTCATTAGCTTTAGCAGCAAGTGTATCTTCAGCTATAGCAGCAGCAGCTCTTTCAGCTTCAATTTCATCAATATATTGTTTTAATTTAGCTTTTTTTGCGTTGTTACTTCTAACGCAATACCAAGTTACTCCTGCACCTATTGCAACAACTATGGAGGCAGCTACAGCTGTACCAATGCCTATATATGCAACTAAGGAATTATCGTTATCACGCTCATCAAACATATTTTCTTGAGAGTTGTAAGTTGTATTAAAAGTGTTATTAGTAAAGTTTGCTACGGTGTTAGTAATTAAATTTATTCCCGTTTCAGTCCAACTTTCAGTGTTATCGGAAAAGATTGATTCAGCAATTTCGGCAGTAGCATTTGTTATTGTGTTATCGATTGCATTAGTCGCCATTTCCGATAAATATTCTGTTACGGACTCTGTCCATTTGTTGGTTGTATTAATATCACTTGCTTGAGTAGTGCTAGATATCGGGTTAGCTATTAAATCCTTTATTTCTGAGAGAAGCGCCTGTAGAGTATTTTCTTTCTCTACTTCAAATATTTCGCACCCTTTAATATCTCCTATAATATGGTTATTATCCCCTGCGATACTCAGTATACCCTCAATAGTAAGCTTTTCTTGAAGATTTTCTTGACATATTTTAAGCAAGCGTTCCTCATATATATAAATCTTATCACCTTGTTTTTGCAATATATAATCCCGTATAGTCTGCCCATTATCATTAATCGCTGTAATAATAGTTTTGTTTGCATTTAATACTTCCTTTATTTTGAACATTCCTTCAAATATAAAATTTCTTGTTTCAGTATTTAATAATTCAATTCCTTTACTACACAGAGTGGTTAATATATTCTCTTTATGGCAAGTCTGTTCAATTAAACTAAAGGTAGTAGTTAGATAATAACTGGCCACATTATGTCCTATTTTAAGCATGTAGTATCCTTGACCACCAATTGTTTTTATTGTATTAGTAAGTCTTGCTACGGTAGTTAACGAAAAATGTAATATGTGATTCATGCTGTTCTATCCTTAAGTTTTATTAACAGTGGCACAATAGATAAAATTAATAAATTAGTCAAGAAATTACTAATTAATAATAAAAATTAATATTTAATATATAATCATTGCAATTTTAATCTGAATTGATAATTTTATTGTTTGAGTGATGTAAAAGTGTTACAATAATAATACTAATCAAATAAAAATAAGTCTATATGTCTAAAAGTCCAAGAGTTAATGTTACTTTTGAGCCGGTCATTTCCACTTTGCTTAGTAATTTAGCAGTTCAAGAAAATAAATCTTTATCGAGTTTAGTCAGAGAGTTAACACGAAGCTCTTGAAATGAGAGAAGATTTATTTTTGTCAAAAGTTGCTAAAAAGCTTGATAAAGAGAATGCTAAAACTTACTCTCACGAAGAAGCGTGGAAATGAATTTAAAATACGTTATCTAGAAGAAGTAACAAATAAGCATATCCCAATGCTTTCCTCCAATGCAAAAACTCTTATCAAATGTGCAATTGAAGAACGATTAATGTTTGAGCCCATAGCTTTTGGTAAACCGTTACGCTATAGTTTGAAAGGTCATAGAATACTCCGAGTGAGTGATTGCCGTATTATATACCGTATTGAACAAGAAACATCTACGGTAATTATTATTGCAATCAAACACAGAAAAGAGATATATCAGGAATTTATATAAGCCCTGTTATCTCTTGAAGTATCTAAAGAAATGTTATAAAGTCAAAAAGTGCATAGAAATTTGAGGGATATTATGCAAGTAGTAAAAGCTTTAGAACAAATTTTAGCAGATAGTTATGCTTTATATTTTACAACACAGAATTATCATTGGAATGTAGAAGGAGCGGAGTTTAGAAGTTTACATTTGTTATTTGAAGGACAATATGAAGATTTAGCTGAAGGCTTAGATGAATTTGCTGAGAGAGTGAGAAGTTTAGGTGCTAAAGTCCCAGCATTATCAAATTTAATAAAACTTGCATCTATAGATGAGGCAAATCCAAACGTAACAGCAAACGAAATGCTTAAAAGTCTAACAAAAGATCAAGATATTATTAGAGATACATTATATAAGGGGCTCAAAGTAGCACAAGCAGAGGGTGACGAGGGTACAGCCGATATGATTATTGGACGGATTAAGGTGCATGAAAAAAACAGATGGATGTTGAAGAGTAGTATGGTTTAGTAATACTTGTCATCCCGCGACTTGATCGCGGGATCCAAAAAATCAAAATCTAGATCCTGCGATCAAGTCGCGGGATGACAATATAAACAAAACAAAAATAAAATGGAACAATATGATGTAGCCGTCATAGGCGGTGGTCCAAGTGGATATGTTGCAGCAATTAGAGCAGCACAATTAAAGAAAAAAGTTGTATTAATAGAAAAAGAACATTTAGGAGGGGTATGTCTTAATTGGGGGTGTATACCGACTAAATCCCTGCTTAAATCTGCTGAGGTTTTTGAATATATAAAACACGCTAAAGGTTATGGAATTGATTCTAAAGGTGCTGAAATCAATATTAAGAAAATAGTTGAGCGTTCAAGAGAGATTTCAAATAAGCTTGCAGGTGGCGTTAAGTTACTATTGAAAAAAAATAAAGTTACCATGATAGACGGAGTAGCAAGTTTTGTAGGAAATAAGGTAATAAATATAAATAATAAACCTACAGTAAAAGCAGAAAATATTATTATAGCTACCGGAGCAAGATCTAGGGTTTTAAAAGGCTTTGAGCCTGATAGCAAGCAAATATGGACTTCAAAAGAAGCTATGATACCGCATCATGTGCCGCAATCTATGATTATTGTCGGCTCAGGTGCAATAGGTATAGAATTTGCTTCATTTTATAATAGTATTGGTGTGGATGTTACCGTAATTGAGGCACATAATAGAATATTACCTGCTGAAGATATGGAAATTGCTGGAATCGCTCATAAGAATTTTGAGAAAAAGGGCATAAAAATTATTACAAATGCTAAATTAATTAAGCAAACAAAATCAAAAGATAAGATAGAAGTTGAGCTAGATTTATCCGGTAAAACACAAAAATTACAAGCTGAAATCTTACTTATGGCAGTAGGTATTACGGCGAATACAGAAAATTTAGGACTAGAAACAACCAAAGTTAAAGTAGAAAATGGTTATATAGTTACTAACAGATTAATGCAAACTGCAGAACTAGGCATTTATGCTATAGGCGATGTAGCAGGAGTGCCTTGTTTAGCTCATAAAGCAAGCCATGAAGGTATTATTGCAGCAGAAAGCATAGCGGGCTTAAAACCCCATGCTATCAATAAGCATAATATACCGGGTTGCACTTATTCTTCGCCGCAAATAGCAAGCGTCGGGCTTACGGAAGAAGCAGCGAAAGCTTTAGGTTATGAATTACAAATCGGTAGGTTTCCTTTTATGGCTAACGGTAAGGCTTTAGTAATTGGTGATAGCGATGGCTTAATTAAAACTATATTTGATGCTAAGACGGGTGAGTTGCTCGGTGCTCATATGATAGGCTCGGAAGTAACAGAATTAATACAAGGATATGTGGTGTCAAAAAATTTAGAAGCAACAGAGTTGGATTTAATTAATACTATCTTCCCACATCCGACTTTATCGGAAATGATGCACGAGTCAGTACTCGCTGCTTATGATAGGGCAGTACATGTATGAACAAAGATAATTTAATCGAGAATTATGCAGTGGCGTTATTTAATAATGCTATGGTTGATAATATACAAGATAAAATCTTTGAAGAAATTACCGCTATAAATCGTGTTATTACCGATAATTTTGATATTAGAGAGTTCCTATTTTCTCCTATAGTAAATAAGAACGACAAAATTAACGCAGTCAATTCGTTAGCAAAAAATATCAAAATTAGTACAATAGTACAAAATTTTTTATTGTTATTGGTTAAAAATTCTCGTACTGCTATTTTATCTAATATAGTAGATACTTATAATACTTTACTATATGCAAGTAAAAACATCAAGATAGTTCAGGTTATTTCTGCAAATAAGTTACAACCTAAAGAGCAGGAGTGGATTAAATCTCGTATAGAAAAAGAATTAAATCAAAAAACAGAAATATTATTTGATATAGATAGTACTATTATTGGCGGTATTGTAATTAAATATGATAGTATGTTGCAAGATTACTCAATAAAAGGTAGTTTAGAAAAAATAACGAAAACTTTAAAGAAAGTTAGGATTGCTGCTTGAGTACTATTGTTATCCCGTGGCTTGACTACGGGATCTATAAGTAATCTAAAGCTGTATATTATTTTATCATTTTTAACTGGATCCTGTGGTCAAGCCACGGGATAACAACGCGTAATTAGGAGTCATCCCACATGAAACTAAAGCCTATTGAAGTAGCTGAAATATTACAAAAGGAAATAGCTAATATTAATTGCTTAAGTGAGATTGAAGAAGTAGGGCAGGTAATCTCGGTCGGTGACGGTATTGCTAAAATTTATGGTCTTGCTAATGTAAAATCTGGTGAAGTAGTAGAGTTTAAATCTGGTGTTAAGGGGCTTGTTTTAAATTTGGAGAATGATAGCGTCGGTGCTGTAATTATGGGCGATGATAACCAAGTACAGCAAGGAGATAAGGTCAAAAGAACTAAAGAAGTTTTAGAAGTACCGGTAGGAAAAGTTTTGCTTGGTCGTGTTGTTGATGCTCTTGGTAATCCTATTGACGGCAAAGGCGATATTGCAAGTAAAGAATACAGACATATCGAGATGAAAGCTCCGGGAATAATAGAAAGAACGAGCGTAAGCGAACCTGTACAAACCGGAATAAAGGCTATAGATTCGTTAATTCCGATAGGTAGAGGGCAAAGAGAGTTAATAATCGGTGATAGACAAACCGGAAAAACGGCGATAGCGGTTGATACTATTATTAATCAAAAACAAGCTCATTTACTTACTAATGAAAGCGATAAAATTTATTGTATTTATGTAGCTATTGGGCAGAAAAGATCAAGCGTTGCACAGATAGTAAAAAAACTAGAAGATGCCGGAGCAATGGACTATACAATCGTTGTTTCGGCTACTGCTTCGGAAGCTGCATCTCTTCAATTCATTGCCCCTTATTCTGCCTGTAGTATGGGCGAATATTTTCGTGATAACGGTATGCATGCACTTATTATTTATGATGATTTAAGTAAGCATGCCGTCGCATATAGACAAATCTCATTATTACTTAGAAGACCTCCCGGGCGAGAAGCATATCCCGGTGACGTGTTCTACTTGCATTCAAGATTGCTTGAGCGCGCTGCTAAAATGTCAGAGGAAAAAGGCAGCGGTTCACTTACTGCTCTTCCTATAATCGAGACGCAGGCAGGTGATGTATCTGCCTATATCCCAACGAATGTTATTTCAATTACCGACGGTCAAATTTTCTTAGAAAGTGAGTTATTTTATAAGGGTGTAAGACCTGCCGTTAATGTCGGTATTTCAGTAAGCCGCGTTGGTTCTGCAGCACAAATAAATGCTATGAAGCAGGTAGCAGGTTCGGTAAAGCTAGAACTTGCTCAATTTAGAGAGCTGGAGTCTTTCTCACAATTTGGATCAGATCTAGACCCTGCCACTAAAGCACAAATCGATCACGGTAAAAGATTAGTTGAGATATTAAAACAAGCTCAATATCATCCTTTTCCGGTAGAAGAACAAATAATAAGTATTTATGTCGGCACTAAGAAATATTTAAATGATGTACCGCTTCAGACAGTAAAAGAATTTGAAGATAAAATGCTTACGGAGATAAGGTTAAATAAAAAAGATATTTTGGAATCAATAAAAAACGAGCAACGTATAACCGAAGAAACCGAGCAGAAACTAAAAGCATTTTTAGAAAATTTTGTAAAAGCCTACTGTGTCATGCTGTGACTTGATCACGGCATCCAGTAAAATAAGTTAAAAATACTGGACTCCGTAGGTACAAGACACGGGGTGACAATGGCAAACTAAAAAACTATATGTCACATTTAAAGAAATTAAGAACTAGAATTAAAAGCGTTAAATCTACACAAAAGATTACTAAGGCAATGCAATTAGTATCAGCTTCTAAAATGGCAAAAATAAAAAGTCAAATAGCCAATTCAAATTGTTATATTGAGGCTATTAGTAAAATGATGTCCGATATAGTATCAATTGATATGTATGAGCTATCTATAGAAGAGCAGAAATTTTTTAATACTATACCGAATAAAGCAAATTTATTGATAGTTATGACATCACAGCGTGGTTTATGCGGAACGTTTAATTACAGTATAATTAAGCAAGTTAAGAATGATATTAAAGAGTTAGAAAATAAAGGCGAACAAATAAAGCTTATCATTATAGGAAAAAAAGGTTACGAAGCACTAAAAAGGCAATATGCAAATTATATTGATAGTTATTTTGAGTTACCCAAAATTCATGCTGTAAATCTGATGCTGCAAGTAAAACAAAAAATTATGTCGCTAGTCGCAAATCTAGAAGTTAGTAATTGTGTTATATATTTTAATAAATTCAAGAACGCAATGACTCAAATTATGACTAGACAACAGGTTTTACCGGTAGAAAAATATCATGATGGTTCTAAAATAGAGAATGACCATTATGAGTATGAGGGGGAAAATCTAATTTCTAATCTAATTAATTTGTATGTGAATTCCCAAATAAATTATGCTTTACTACAAAGTAGAGCAAGTGAAGAGGGAGCTAGAATGACCGCTATGGAAAATGCAACAAATAATGCTAATGATTTAATAAGTAAATTAGTTTTAAAGTTAAATGGATCAAGACAGGCTATTATTACTACGGAGTTGATAGAGATTATAGCCGGCTCTGAGGCGGTGTAGATATGTGTATTATGTCATTCCCGCCTACGCGGGAATGACATATGGGCAACTATGTAAGAACATTATCTTAACAGAAAAAATTATGACAAAAAATATCGGTAAAATTACTCAGATTATTTCAGCGGTGGTGGATGTAAAATTTACGAATAACGGTGAGTTACCGGAAATTTTAAATGCTCTAGAGTGCTATAACGATAAACGAAGGATAGTGCTGGAAGTAGCCCAACATATAGGTGATGATACGGTTCGTTGTATTGCTATGGATTCTACTGAAGGATTAGCGCGGGGTGTAGAAGTAATAGATACAGGTAGTCCTATTTGTATTCCTGTAGGTACTGAGACGCTTGGTCGTATAATGAATGTTGTAGGTGAGCCGATTGATGGTAAAGGAGACATTAAAAGCTCAAATATTTCTGCTATATATAATTCTGCTCCTGATTTTACCAATCAGTCAACCGAGCGTAATATATTAGTAACCGGTATTAAAGTTGTTGATTTACTTGCTCCTTATACTAAAGGCGGTAAGATAGGATTATTCGGCGGTGCAGGTGTAGGTAAAACCGTGTTAATTATGGAGCTTATTAATAACGTAGCTAAGGCACATGGCGGTTATACGGTATTTGCAGGAGTCGGTGAGAGAACTAGAGAGGGTAATGATCTTTACCATGAAATGATTGACTCGGGTGTGATTGATCTTGAGAAACCGGAAAATTCAAAAGTAGCTCTTGTTTATGGACAAATGAACGAGCCACCGGGAGCAAGGGCAAGAGTTGCGTTAAGCGGTCTGACCATTGCGGAAAGTTTTAGAGATATGAATGAGGGGCAAGATGTTTTGTTTTTCGTAGATAATATTTTCCGTTTCACTCAAGCAGGTTCTGAAATATCGGCACTGCTTGGTAGGATTCCGTCAGCGGTAGGGTATCAGCCTACTCTTGCTACCGATATGGGAGTACTACAAGAGCGTATCACCTCTACTAAGCACGGCTCAATAACTTCCGTGCAGGCTATATATGTACCGGCGGATGATTTAACTGATCCTGCTCCTGCTACTTCTTTCGCACATCTAGATGCTACCACGGTACTTAGCCGTCAGATAGCCGAGCTTGGAATTTATCCAGCAGTTGACCCGTTAGATAGTAATTCTCAGGTACTTGACCCGATGATTGTCGGTGAGGAGCATTATAGCGTAGCAAGACAAGTACAGCAGGTTTTACAAACTTATAAATCGTTGCAGGATATCATTGCTATTTTAGGTATGGATGAGTTATCCGAAGAAGATAAACTAACTGTGTCGCGTGCTAGAAAAATACAGCGTTTCTTATCACAGCCTTTCCATGTCGCCGAAGTATTTACCGGAGCTGAAGGCAAATTTGTTAATCTAGCTGATACTATCGCAGGTTTTAAAGGATTGGTAGAGGGTAAATATGATGATTTACCGGAAGCTGCTTTTTATATGGTCGGAACTATAGACGAGGCTATTGAGAAAGCGAAGATTTTGAATTAATGTGTATGTCATTCCCACGTGGCATTGTTGCGTAGACCAGTTGTCCCGTCATTGCAAGGAAAATTACGAAGTAATTGACGAAGCAATCCAGTAAAAAATGCTAATTTATAGCGTTTTTTTATTATTTTTGTGGATTGCCACGTCGCTTCGCTCCTCGTAATGACATTAATTTCACTATATTATTATATGAACGAAACAATTTTAGTCAAAATAATTACTCCTTTAAGTATTGCATTTGAAAAGCAAGCTAAAATGGTAACAATGCCGGGTGAGGATGGTATGTTTGGTGTGCTATCGAATCACGCTCCGATGATCGTTAGTTTAAAAGCCGGTTTAATACAGGTTTATATAGATGATATACACAACCCACAAATTACTTATCTTGTTTCCAGCGGTGTAACCGAAGTAACGGGCAGTTATGTTAACATAGCCACAGAAACGGCTATTAACGTTACGAATTTAAGTGAAGCGGAGATAGCAACTAAGCTTCAGGGTCTTCAAAAACCTTTATCAGAACAACATTAATTTGTTTGAAAAATCTACGTTTTGGGATAAGGTTATTGTAATAATTATTTCTAGTTTTTATGTTATTCCCGCGGAAGCGAAAGTATACTGTATTTATACTTTTTATACTGGAGTCCTGTCTACGCAGGAATGACATAGTCGGCGATGTTACTAGCATAACGAATATCAAGTGAGAAACAAATGTCAAAAATGCATAATTCAGAATATATAAAAGAGTTATCAGTCGATAATAGTTCATACAAAATTTATGATATAAATAAAGCGGCAAGCGATATCGAACTTCCTTTAAAAAAGCTCCCATACAGTTTAAGAGTATTATGTGAAAACGTGCTACGTACCAGTGGTAATAAAGAAAGCTTACTTGTGTTTAAAGAATGGCTGAACACTAAAAAATCTGATGCAGAAATAGATTTTATGCCGGCAAGAGTTTTGATGCAGGATTTTACCGGTGTGCCTGCTATTGTCGACTTGGCTGCTATGCGTGATGCGATGAAGAAAATAGGAGGTGATCCGTTAAAAATTAATCCGCTTATTCCTGTTGATTTGATAATAGATCATTCAGTAAGCGTTGATTCTTATGCAGCTAAGGATTCATTCGATAAAAACGTGCAAATGGAAATGAAACGTAATATAGAGCGTTATGCATTTCTTAAATGGGGGCAGCAGGCATTTAATAATTTTAAAGTAGTGCCGCCCGGTACGGGTATTTGTCATCAGGTAAATTTAGAATATTTAGCAAAAGTCGTGTGGCATAAAGACGGACTTGCTTATCCTGATAGTTTAGTTGGAACGGATAGCCATACAACGATGGTAAATGGAGTGTCGGTAATTGGTTGGGGAGTTGGCGGAATAGAAGCAGAAGCTGCAATGCTTGGTCAGCCACTTACTATGATTTTACCAGAAGTAATCGGAGTGAAACTAACAGGAAAATTAACAGGTATATCTACAGCAACCGATTTAGTTTTAACCGTTACCGAGATGTTGCGGAAAAAGAAAGTAGTAGGTAAGTTTGTTGAGTTTTGCGGTGAGGGCTTAAAAAACCTAACGATTGCCGACCGTGCTACTATTTCTAATATGTCGCCTGAATATGGTGCTACTTGCGGCTTTTTCCCGATTGATCAAGAAACTATAAAATATCTAGAGCTAACAGGTAGAGAAAAAGCACAAATCAAATTAGTAGAGAAATATGCAACCGAGCAGAATCTTTGGTATGATTTTGAGCATGAGGCAGAATATACCGAAATTTTAGAGCTAGATTTATCTACGGTACATAGCTCGCTTGCCGGGCCAAGACGTCCGCAAGATAGGGTAAATTTAAACGATGTAGCAAGTAGTTTTAAACATGAATTGCCGAATTTCGGTATAGAAAGTAAAGGTATTGATAAAAAATATGCCGTAGCAAATCAGAATTACAAAATCGGTAACGGTGATGTGGTAATTGCAGCGATCACTAGCTGTACTAATACCTCAAATCCTAGCGTGATGATTGGTGCAGCACTTCTTGCTAAAAAAGCACTAGAACATGGGTTAAAGGTAAAGCCTTGGGTTAAAACTTCTCTTGCTCCTGGATCAAAAGTCGTAACGGAATATTTGAAGCTTAGCGGTCTTGATAAATATTTAGATGAGCTAGGGTTTAATCTAGTAGGTTATGGCTGCACTACTTGCATCGGTAATTCTGGTCCTTTAAATCCGGACATAGAGGAAACTATTAATAAAAACGGGTTAGTTATTGCTTCCGTTTTATCGGGTAATAGGAACTTTGAAGGGCGAATTAATCCCCTTACTAAAGCGAACTATCTCGGATCGCCTATTTTAGTCGTAGCATATGCACTTAGCGGCACTCTTAATATAGATTTAAATAGCCAACCAATAGGAAAAAATATTTATTTGAAAGATATTTGGCCAAGTAAAGAAGAGATAGATGAAGTTATTGCAAATTCAATTAATTCCTCTATGTTTATAGAAAAATATTCCGATATATTTAGTGGAACAAAAGAGTGGCAAAGTCTAGAGGTTACTAATAGTTTTACTTATAACTGGAGTAAGAATAGTACCTATATTAATAATCCGCCTTATTTTGAGGATATAGGCAGCAAGAATAATATAAAAGATATAAAATCTGCAAAAATTCTAGCAATTTTCGGTGATTCTATTACTACCGATCATATTTCGCCGGCAGGAAGTATTAGTAAAACCAGCCCTGCTGCTAAATATTTAACGGACCATCATATAGAGCCTCTAGAGTTCAACTCGTACGGATCACGAAGAGGCAATCATGAAGTGATGATGCGTGGCACATTTGCTAATATCCGTATAAAAAATGAAATGTGTAAGGCAGTAGAAGGCGGCTTTACTATAAACCAATTAAGTAGTACGCAGCAAACTATTTACGATGCGGCTATGGACTATAAAGCTAATGATGTACCGGTAGTGATTTTTGCCGGTAAAGAATATGGTAGCGGTTCATCTAGAGATTGGGCAGCAAAAGGTCCGCAACTGCTTGGCGTAAAGGCAGTGATTGCCGAGAGCTTTGAGCGAATACATCGTTCAAATTTAGTTGGTATGGGTATTTTACCGCTAACTTTTACCGGCAATAATACAAGATTAGATTTACAATTAGACGGTTCAGAAACTATTGATATCATAGGCTTAAGTGAACAAATAAAGCCTTATAATCCTGTTAAATGCGTGATAAAAAAACAAACTGGCGAAATAAGAACAATCGATTTAATATTGCAAATATTTACGGATAATGAGATAAATTATATACAGCACGGCAGTATCATGCATTTTGTGATAGAGAGTTTGAAAAAATAACTATGTATTGAGTTAATCCAAGAGTAGATCTGGCATTTAAGAAAATCTTTGGAGTAAGAAAACAAAGATTTATTAATATCGCTTATTAATTCGATAGTAACCAAGGCAGATCAGGTAAAAGAAGTAACTCTAATTAATCCATATAATCCAAAGAGTTTTTTAAACAATAAGCTTTCTGTTTTAGATATTAAAGCTAAAGGCGAAAGCGGTAAAATATTTAATATCGAAATTCAGGTAACGGATGAAGCAAATTATGATAAAAGAGCTTTATATTATTGGGCAAAGCTATATGTTGGACAGCTAAAAGAAGGTTCTAGATATTCAGAATTAAACAAAACGATAGGAATCCATATACTAATTTTACCGGCATCACAAATATTGATAAATATCATAATATATTTAGGTTGAAAGAAGATGAAACCAGTTTAAAATATTTTGAGGATATAGAGCTACACACTATAGCACTCAATAAGTTTGCTGATAACATCAAAGAAGAATTATCCGATATAGTAAAAAAAGTAAAGAATGCTTTAGATGTATGGGTTGCTTTTTTAACTAGAAATGATTTGCTAAATAAAGATAAGCTTCCTAAAGAATTAAACAGTAAAGAGCTCAAGCAAGCATTAAATGTGCTTGAAGTGATAAATTTAAGTGATGAAGAAAAGAGAAGAATATGAACACCGCTTAAATTGGTTGAGAATTGAAGCTAGTGCTGTTAAAAGGGCTGAAGAAAGAGGCGAAGAGAAAGCTATGGCAAAAATAGCAAAAAAGATGTTAATGAAAACAGAATCTATAGAAGAAATTCATGAAATTACCGAATTACTATGAAAGAAATACACAGATTAAAAGATGAAATTGAGAAGTAAAAAAGGAAAAGTATATGGACAAGCATCTTAAAGAATATACCGAGAGTGGTAAGAAGAATCTAATTGTGGTATATATATTATATCTATGTGGAATAGTAGCACCGATATTACCGTTAATTGGAGTATTTTTTGCATATCTCAATAAAGATAAAGGTGATCACTTTGCTATTAGTCATTATGTGTTGTTATTTCGTACTTTTTGTCTTGGGATACTTGGGTGGATTGTATGTTTCATATTTACGTTTATCATTATTGGAGTAGTACTATATTTTGCACTCGCTGTTTGGTATGTACTTCGTGTTGCCATAGGTTTTAAATATATGATAGAGGATCAGACATACCCAAACCCTATGACTTATTGGATTAAATAAGATGATAAAACTGAACGTAGACGGTTCTGAAATAGAAATATCAGAAGGTAGCACCGTTTATCAAGCCTGTACACAAGCAGGTAAAGAAATTCCTCATTTTTGTTATCATGAGCGTTTAAAAATCGCCGGTAATTGCCGTATGTGTTTGGTTGAAATGGAAAAATCACCAAAGCCTATAGCTTCTTGTGCAATGCCGGTAAGTAACGGTATGGTTATTCACACCGATACACCTATGGTAAAAAAAGCACGTGAAGGGGTGATGGAGTTTCTACTGATTAACCATCCTTTAGATTGCCCTATTTGTGATCAAGGAGGTGAGTGTGATTTGCAGGATCAGGCTTTTAGATACGGCAAAGGTACTAATAGGTTCCATGAAAATAAGAGATCTATTAAAGATAAATATATGGGACCGCTGATTAAAACAGCGATGACTAGATGTATACAATGCACAAGATGTATTAGATTTGCAAATGATATAGCCGGAATAGAAGAAATGGGAGCTATCCATCGTGGCGAGCATATGGAGGTTACTTCATATTTAGAGCAAACACTCGATTCTGAAATTTCCGGTAATATGATAGATATTTGTCCGGTCGGTGCTTTAAATTCCAAACCTTATGCCTTTAAAGCTCGTAAATGGGAACTAAAACATACCGCTAGCATTGGCGTACATGATGCCGAAGGTTCCAATATTCGTATAGATAGTCGAGGCGATGAGGTAATGAGAATATTACCTCGTGTTAATGAAGAAATAAATGAGGAATGGATTTCTGATAAAAACCGTTTTAGTTATGACGGTTTGAAATATCAGCGTTTAGATCGCCCTTATATCAGAAAAAACGGTAAGTTAGTAGAGGCTAGTTGGAGCGAAGCCTTAAAGACGATAGCGGATAAAATTAAATCCGTAACACCGGAGAAAATTGCTGCTATTGTAGGTTCTCTTGCTTCTGTTGAAGCAATGTTTATGCTGAAAACATTAATGCAAAAGCTTGGCTGTAATAATTATAGTGTTAATCAGTTTAACTATAAAATAGATACTACGCAGCGAGGAAACTACTTATTTAATACAACGATTGTCGGCGTCGAAAAGGCTGATTTATGTTTACTAATCGGAGCAAATCCAAGGCAGATAGCTCCGGTGTTAAATAGCCGAATAGGACAGAAAGTGCGTGCCGGTTCATTAAAAGTAGCAAGAATAGGTGAAGGACATAACCAAACTTATAGAATTCAGGATCTAGGAAGTGATATTAAGATTATTGAGGAGCTAGCTATTGGTACTCATGAGTTTACGAAAGCTTTAAAAGCAGTAAAATATCCGATGATTATAGTAGGTGATGGCGTATATGCGAGAGATGACGGATATGCTATATTGTCGCTTATCCATAAGATAGTGACTGAATATAATATTATGCGTGATGATTGGAAGGGCTTTAATATATTGTATAATCATGCTTCTATAGTTGGCGGTCTTGACGTTGGTTTGAATAATCCTATTAAGCTTGAGGAACTGGAACTCGCTTATCTGCTTGGAGCGGACGCCATCTCATTTGATAAGTTGAAATCGGCTTTTATAGTATATCAAGGACATCATGGGGATTCAGGTGCTGCGAATGCTGATGTAATTTTACCTGCGGCTGCTTATACAGAGCAGAGCGGCATTTACGTAAATTTAGAAGGAAGACCGCAAATAGCAGAAAAAGCAGTATCGCTTGTAGGAACAGCTAAAGAAGATATAGAAATTATTAAAGAGCTTGCCAGTTATCTGAAACTAGATATCGGAATGAGTGATTTACAAGAAGTAAGAGCCAAACTTGCTAAAGAATATAAGATATTTGCTAATATTGATAAAATTGTAGAGAGTAAATTTGCTAAATTTAGCTCTAAAGATAAGTTATCAAAAGAGCCTATAACTACGGAGCCTAGTAATTATTACATGACTGACGTAATTAGCAAAAACTCGGTCACTATGGCTAAGTGCGTAGAGGCTAAGGAAGCAAGAAGTAGGGAGGTAGCATAAAGAGTCGTCATTGCACGGAAATTACGTAAGTAATTGACGAAGCAATCCAGTAAAAATTCTGATTTACAGAATTTTTTAATCTTTTGCTGGATTGCCACGTCGCTTTGCTCCTCGCAATGACGGTTGTATGACAATTAAATAACATTATGACAGAATTCTTTTTTGAATATATTTTTCCGTTAATTATCATCGCTCTAAAGGTGATGGCGATCACTATCCCTTTAATTTTATGTGTTGCGTATTTAACATATGCAGAACGTCGTGTTATTGGATTAATGCAGTTACGACGTGGACCGAATGTCGTTGGTCCGTTTGGATTACTTCAGCCTATTGCTGATGCGGTTAAGCTTTTATTCAAAGAACCGATAATTCCAACTAATGCCGATAAAATATTATTTATTTTAGCACCGATGATAACTTTTATATTAAGTTTAATCGGCTGGGCAGTTATACCTTTTGCAAAGGGCATAGTTCTTGCAGATATTAATGTTGGTGTTTTATATATTTTTGCTATATCCTCTTTAAGCGTTTACGGCATTATTATTGCCGGTTGGGCTAGTAACTCAAAATATGCATTCCTTGGTGCTATACGTTCCTCGGCCCAAATGATTTCTTATGAAGTATCTATGGGATTCGTTATTATTACTGTATTACTTACTACCGGTACTCTGAATTTAAGTGGGATTATTGAAGCACAAAGAACAATGCCGTGGTGGATTGATTTAATGCTACTACCTATGGGCATCGTGTTCTTTATCTCGGTACTTGCTGAAACAAATAGGTTACCTTTTGATTTACCTGAAGCAGAATCGGAATTAGTCGCAGGCTATAATGTTGAATATTCCTCTATGGGATTTGCTTTATTTTTCTTAGGTGAGTATGCTAATATGATATTAGTTAGTGCAATGACTACCACTTTCTTTTTAGGAGGTTATTTACCACCCTTTAATATATCATGGTTAGATTGTATTCCGGGATTCTTTTGGTTTGTATTTAAGGTTGGGTTCTTGTTGTTCTGCTTTTTATGGATTAGAGCGACGTTGCCAAGATATCGCTATGATCAATTAATGCGACTTGGTTGGAAAGTATTTTTACCTCTAACTTTATTTTGGGTAGTGTTAGCGTCAAGTGTACTTTTCTACACTGATAATTTGCCGCATGTTTGAAAGTTATTATTATAATTAATGTCTAGCTAAAACCGGTATTGTTGTATGGATCTATGTCATTCCTGCGTAGGGGGAATCCAGCATAAAACGAGCTTTTAATTCCAAAAGTTTGCTTTATCTATACTTTTTTCTAGATTCCCGCCTACGCGGGAATGACATAGAAGCTGCAACAAAGCCATAGATCGTTAATATATATATTTTTTTATGATAAACAATTTAAAATCATTTTTTCTATATGAGATAATAAGGGGAATGTCTTTGACCTTAAAGTATTTCTTTAAGCCCAAAGTTACCATAAATTATCCTTATGAAAAAAGCCCTGTTAGTCCTAGATTTAAGGGTGAGCATGCACTGCGTCGCTATGAAAACGGGGAAGAGCGTTGTATTGCTTGTAAGCTTTGCGAGGCGATTTGTCCGGCACAAGCAATAGTAATTGAAGCGGACGAACGAGAAGACGGCAGTAGGCGTACAACACGTTATGATATAGACATGACAAAATGCATTTATTGTGGGTTGTGTCAAGAAGCTTGCCCAGTAGATGCGATAGTTGAAGGTCCTAATTTTGAGTTTGCAAGCCTAACTCATAACGCACTTATTTATGATAAAGAAAGATTACTGCAAAATGGTGATAGATGGGAGCAGGCACTCGCTAGTAAACTACATAAGGATTATGAGTATAGGTAAATTACTATAGTACTGGATAGTTTTTACTCTATGTCATTCCTGCGCAAGCGGGAATCCAGAACAAAAAGTATAAACACAGCAAATTCTTGAAATTAAAAGCTTGTTTTATCTCGCTTTATGCTGGATTCCTGCTTTCGCAGGCATGACATAGTCGTTAATCCCTTGAAAATTCGAACTTTGCATTCGAAATTTCATAAACCTTTGTAATCCACTATAAGTATTGCTTTGCTTTTTTTTGACTTCTATTCTCTTAATTGTAAATAATTATAAAACAGATTTATAGTATGGTAGTTTGTTTTGTTACTACTATAGTTTTATTGATAACGCTCTCTATTACATTTAATATTCATTACATTATCCCTACCGGAATATACTAAAAAGAGGAGCTCATAAATATAGTACTTTAGAGCTAAAATCATATGATAAGGATTTATATTAATAATTAAAAGTCTTGCCTCCAAAAGAGCTAGAAAAACAGAGAATTAGTTATAAGAATGAATATATAGAAGTTACAAAGCACGTGCTGTAAGTACAATAATTAATTGTTCAATTTGAATTATAGTTAGTCTTATATTTTGTATTGTACATTAGAAGATTTATAAAAATACGCAAAATAATAATAGACCTCTCGCATAACGTAGCTAATAAGGAGGCATTTGAATGAGATACTTCACCTCGAACTGCAGCGTACACGTAAGTAACGTGAGAATTCGAGTACCGGATCGACGTACAAATTACCATTGCAAGTTAGGCAAGAAGTCTAATAATGAATCAAGTTGTAATGTCTGTGCAGATTTTATAGAACTTTCTAGATGAGAGGATAGAAGAACAATACCGCCGCTATTTGCTTTCATGACAATTAGATTATTTAATAAAGTCCTATTTTCTTTACTTAAGTTAGTTTCAACTTCATCAAGTAGCCATAAGTCAGATTGGCAAGCAATAAGCCTTGATATGGCTATGACTTTCTGTATCCCACTAGACAAACTATAGCATTTTTCATCTAATAAATCTTGTAATTTGAAGTAATGAATAGCGGCGTATAGCGTTTCGGCAGAATTATAAATTTCCGACCAAAATTTCAGATTTTCAAAAACAGTCATTTCGAGTTTTAGACCTAAATTATGACCGATATAAGTGCAGTAAGGTTTAGGGATATTGTGAATATTACTATTTTTATAGTAGATATTACCACTACTTGGTTGCATAATTCCTGCTATCATTCGCAGTAGTGAGCTTTTACCACAACCATTAGCTCCTTTTATATAGGTGATAGAAGAAGGGAGAAAAGTGATACATAGATCAAATAAATTTCTTTGTTCTATATTAAATTGTAATTGATGAAGTGATAACATGTCCATGTTATACCGTGGCTTGACCACGGTATCTAGTAAAATGATTAGTATTTTGAATTGCTTTTATGGATACTGTGGCTTGACCACGGTATGATATCTGTTGCTTTTCAATAAATTTAATTTTCATGATGCTCTTTTGGTGTAGCTCCAGTTAATTCTGTATTATCTTGTTGATTATTATGACCAATTCCAAGTTTGTTATGAGCATTTCTTAAAGCTTCTTTATGATCTGATGCTTAGGATTTACTACATGACTTTATATCTATGCCTGTTACTTTATTAGCTTCTTTTTCTATATAGAACTCACTTTTAAGTTCTATAATTAGAGTAGCATTTATATTTTTTGTAAGCAATTAAAATTTAACCAACAAATTCTCCGCCGATAAACTCAATACATTTAGAATAGGGCTCGGCATTAGACCAAAGTAAATAATTAATAATATTAAAGGAGCTATTGAGATTATTTCATATTTATATAAATCTCTGAAATGCATAAGTTCTTTATTGGTAATTTCACCAAGCATAATTTCTTTATATAATTTCAGCATATAAACTGCCCCAAGGATTATGCCGAGAGCTGCTACAAAAGTTGCTGCTACATTCACCTTATAAATCCCAAGCAAGCTTAAAAATTCTCCAATAAATCCGCTAGTACCGGGCAGGCCGACAGAGCCAAGCATTGCAATCATAAAAAATGTGGCAAGCATAGGCATTTTACTTGCTACACCGCCGTATTTAACTATTTCTTTAGTGTGCAATCTTTCGTACAAAGTGCCGACTATTAAGAATAGGCATGAGGAAATCACGCCATGGCTAAGCATCTGAAATATTGCTCCGCTAACCCCGGCTTCAGTAAAGCTAAAAATACCTATCGTAACATATCCCATATGTGCAATTGATGAATAGGCTATCATCTTCTTCATATCTTTTTGAGCAAGAGCAACAAGGGAAGCATATATTATAGCAATAACGCTAAGGTAAATTACGTAAATTGCAAATTCTTGTGATACACTTGGGAGTAGCGGTAGTAATACTCTTAAAAAACCGTAACCGCCAAGTTTTAGCAGAATACCGGCAAGAATAACCGAGCCGCTAGTTGGAGCTTGTACGTGTGCATCAGGTAGCCAAGTATGAACCGGAATCATAGGGATTTTAACGGCAAAGGCTATAAAGATAGCCCACCATAAAATTTGCTGAGCAAATAATGGAATATTATCAGTAAGTTCAGGCATATAAGTTAAATCAAAACTATGAATTTTACTGTAAATATAAATTAATGAAAGTAGGAAAAATACCGAGCCGAAGAAAGTATATAAGAAGAATTTCAGAGCCGCATATATTCTGTTCTCGCCACCCCATACGCCTATAATGATATACATCGGCACTAATATTGCTTCAAAAAAGAGATAGAATAATAATAAATTTACTGAGGTAAATGCTCCTATACAAAAAGATTCCATTAATAAAAAGCATACTAAATATTCTTTAATATATTTTTTAACAGTAAATAAGCTTCCGATTATACAAATAAGAGTAAGAAAAGAAGTTAGAGCCACAAAAAATATTGATATACCGTCAACACCAACATGAAATTCAAGCCCGATTTTATCAAGCCAAGCGTAGCGTTCAACAAATTGATAAGCAGGATTTGAGGAGTCAAACTCTATTAAAATATAGATAG
This sequence comes from Rickettsia australis str. Phillips, assembly GCF_000273745.1. Lineage (GTDB taxonomy): Bacteria > Pseudomonadota > Alphaproteobacteria > Rickettsiales > Rickettsiaceae > Rickettsia > Rickettsia australis. The sequence continues at coordinate 69,124 of NZ_AKVZ01000032.1, read as the reverse complement.
TTGAGATGAATGTTAAAACAGAACTAAGCACCGCCACATACATTACATATATCGATTTATCCGTCTTTTTACTTTGACTAATAAACAGCAAAATATATATCACGCTTATTAGCGGCAGAAAAATACTGATAGATATAATAGGTAATTCTAACATTCTTTTAAGATTTTATAAGTTTTTAGTAGTATACATCATTCTTGCGTGGATCGAAAAAAACGCATTCGATGTCATACTGTGGCTTGACCACGGTATCCAAAAAAACAAAATAATTTAGTATTTTTAACTGGACCCCGCGATCAAGTCGCGGGGTGACAAGAGTATTGGATACCGTGGTCAAGCCACGGCATGACACTCAAAGCCTTTCCAAACAAAATAACTAATTGTTACAACAATAAATAATACTATATACAAAGCATAATTAAAAACATATCCCGTTTGTGTTTTACCGATAAGAATGCTAAAGCAATTAACAATTCGTGAAAAACCGTTCGGTCCAAAACGATCGATTATTTTTTGGTCACCAAGATAAAATAAATAGGCTAAACAGTTAGTAGGCTTAACAATTAAGAAATTATATATCTCGTCGAAGTAATATTTATTTCTTAGTATGTTGGAAATTAATCCAAGGGGTGTCATCCAGTGACTTGACCACGCGATCCAGTTGTTTTTATTTTTATTAGATCCCACTACAAGCTCGTGGGATGACAATGAAAATATCCAAATCCCAATAACAATCCCAATTATACCAACTGCCATAGGTAGTAGCTTAATATATAAAGGCGGGTGGCTAATTAGTAGTTTATAAATATGTAAATTAAATAGACTTTCATGGAAATAGCCGTTTGGTTTGTCCATAGAAAGTAAATAATAGCCGATCATACCGCTAAAAAAGCTCCCAGCGACAAGTAATATAAGAGGATTATTCATTATTTTAGCCGGTTCATGGGTATGCTCAAAAACATCTTTTTCTAGTTTAGTTTTACCATGAAATACCAACATAATAATCTTCATTGAATAAATAGCGGTAAGTATTGTTGCTGCTATTCCAAAAATAAACATAAACGAGCCGCTACTATACACTGCTTCTAAAATCGAATCTTTAGAGTAAAACCCTGCAAGCGGATAAATTCCTATTAATGCGAGTGAACCGATTAAGAAGTTTCCGTAAGTTACTGGCATTTTATTTCTTAAATCACCAATTTTAAAAATATCTTGCTCATGAACTGCGTGTATTACACTGCCGGCTGATAAAAATAATAAGGCTTTAAAAAATGCGTGAGTTACTAAGTGAAATATCCCGCTATTATAGGCAGATGCCCCGCAAGCCATAAACATATAACCAAGCTGACTGCAGGTAGAGTAAGCAATAATCTTTTTGATATCGCTTTGCATAATAGCAATGCTTGCGGCAAAAAGACAAGTAACGCCGCCTATTATTGTAATAAATTGTAGAACTAAAGGGCTATATTCAAACAAATGCGAGCAGCGTGCTACTAAGAATACTCCCGCTGTTACCATGGTTGCGGCGTGAATAAGTGCGGATACGGGAGTGGGTCCTTCCATCGCATCAGGAAGCCATACATGTAAACCGATTTGTGCAGATTTACCCATACAACTGATGAATAATAACAAGCAAATAATGTCTAGAATGGAAAAATGTAAAAATATTTTTGTATTAGATAGTAACTCTGCAGATGAAAATACATCTTTATAATTTGCCGAACCACAATAAACAATAATCGTTATTACGCTCAAGATAAAAGCAAAATCGCCGACTCTATTTGCAACAAAAGCTTTAATCGCTGCTTTATTGGCTGATTCTTTTGAATACCAAAATCCGATTAGTAAATATGAGCAAATCCCGACGCCCTCCCAGCCGAAAAATAATTGTAAGAAATTATCTGCTGATACTAGCATTAACATAAAAAAAGTGAATAAAGAAAGAAAAGACAAGAAACGTACAATTCCCTTATCCTCCGCCATATAGCCAAGCGAGTAAATATGCACGACGCTTGACACCCATGTTACGGCTATAAACATTATGCTAGTGAGCTGATCGATATAAATCGACCAAATTACTTTAAAATTTCCAACCTCAATCCATGGTAATAACTTAATATGGATTATATTCCTGCCTAAACCCGCATCGCAAAATATTATTAATGAGAATAAGGCAGATAATAATAAAAAACCGGTTGCAATTATTTGAGCTAATTTTTTATCGATTAACTTTAAGAATAACCCGTTTATTACGCTAGATGCAAGCGGTAACATGATGATCATTATGGAAAGGTTTTGATACATCTCACCCCCTCATCTGATTAATGTCAGTGATTTCAATTGAGCCTTTATTACGGAAATATATTAATAATATTGCAAGCCCTATTGAGGTTTCGGCAGCTGCTACAGTTAAGATTATAATACTAAAAATTTGTCCCGATAATTCTTGCATATATACGGAAAATGCAACAAAATTTATGTTAACTGCAAGCAGCATTAACTCAATGGACATTAATATATTGATAATATTTTTGCGATGCATAAATAGTCCAAACATCCCAATAGTAAAAACTAAGCTGCTTAAGATTAAATAATGATTGAGCGAAATATATTCATTCATATTTAATATTCTCGACACCTTTATTTAGAGTAGGCTTTGTCATCAATACAACATTACCTTTATTATGGGAGAGTTGTTTTGTAATATCTTGATTTTTTACTCCCTCACGTTTTTTTAGTGTTAACGTAATACATGCAATCATAGCGACAAATAAAATAAGCCCAGCCATTTGAAACGGTAGCATAAAGTTAGTGTAAAGCACGTTACCTATTGCTTTAGTATTTGATATATTATTTGTTATGGCAAATGATATATCTGAGCTAAAATTAATGTTTTTAGTACCAAGTAAAATAATTATTACTAAATCAGCAAACATAATTAAAGCTATAAAAATACTTAAAGCTAGATTTTTTTTTAACTGCGTTAGTGTCTTATTAGAATGCATATCTATCATCATTATCACAAATAAGAATAATACTGCTACAGCTCCAACATAAATCACTATAAGAATCATAGCTAAAAATTCTGCTCCAAGCAAAATCATAAGTCCTGCACCGTTGATAAATGTAAAAATTAACCATAATACCGAATATACGGAATTTTTGCTTAAAACAACGCATAAGCTACTAATAGTTATTAATGTTGCAAATAAATAAAAAAATATGGGCATAAGTTATTTTTGTGTTTTTGAGTATCGCTTGCATCGTTACCGATGTCATTCCTGCGTATGCGGGAATCTAGCATAAAGCGAGATTTTAATTTCAAAAATTTGTTGTATTTATAGTTTTTTCTGGATTCCCGCTTTCGCGGGAATGACATAACACATCAAACCAACAAAGCATTAGAAGAAAACTTCTCAATCATCGGAGTAAATAAGCTTCCTAGTTCTTTGCGTATTTCTTCTTTATCTTCTACTTTTTGACCTTCTTTACTTAAAATTAGTTCGCCTTTTTCTACATGACCCAGTACAGCCTCAATGATTGCTTTTTTATCATGTTTACCGTCCATATATCTAAGTGCAAACTTCTCAAAGAAATTAACGCCGATCGGTTCATGTTTCAAATTTGTGACCCACATAGAAGATGTATGGGTTGCTTGATGTATGACCATTTTTGTTGTTTTAGGCTTATCAAGCTCAGGGTGATTTCTATGTTTCTGATTTGTAATACTAATATAACCTTGTAGTACTAGCTTCATTGCATTATTTAAAAGCTCAGCTTTGATTTCGTTTAATTTAGTATTATGTAGCTTGTTATTGGCTTCAGCTGTTATTTTCTCAAAGCTTAACGGATTATTTAGATTTTCGCTGAAAGTATATAAAATAGCTTTCATATAAGGCGAACTAGTTGTTAAGTTAGAGTCTTTATTACCGTTTAAGAAGAATTTTAAATTTTCGGAAGCATTATTCAGGTCTACTTCTTTGAGTGGTTTTTCAGGCACTATATTAAAGATCATATTAAATTTCGTTATATCATCATTGTTAATATTTCTATTAATTTTCACATCACTATGACATAGTAAAGTGGTTCTAAAACGACGATTCGTAATGAAATCCATATATTGTTCAGTTCTAACTATATCATTCACCGCTTTTAACTGTTCTACTACTTTCGGAGGCATATTACCGAGATACATAGTCGAAAGATTACAATCGGCTAAATATTGTAAATTATGCTTTCTTGCTTCATTCATAAATTCATGGAAGTAGAATTGAGCATTTTCTTCTTCTAGATGATCATGACGTAAATAATGATCGGTTTGTTTAGCAAGTAGCCCTGATTCGGTTTTTAATACCTCTGCATAAGGAGTTTTAGAGTTTTCTAAGCTATCCTTAACAAATTCTAGTAACAATCTAGATTGAGCTATTCTATCACAGACATTTGCAAATGAGCTAGAATGATACATCATCATATCTCTGATAGTACGGACCATATTCCAGCCAGGGAGGGTATTATAGCTAATATATGCTATTCCATTTGAAGTAAGGTTTTTATTACAAACTTCAAAAATTTTATCCCTAACGGTTTTTGGTACCCAAGAAATTACTCCATGGCAAATTATATAATCAAACTTACCGAAAGAATCATCAATATCGGTTATTGAACAATGATGGAAGTCTATATTTTTTAATCCTAGTTCTTTAACATTTTTATTTGCTTCGTCAATTTGTACCTTAGACAAATCCACACCAACAAAATGAGCTTTTGGATAAAGAACTGCGTGTGGTATTAAATTACCGCCTGCTGCACAACCAAGCTCTAATATTTTTGCATTCTCGACTTCAGGAGCATTTACACCGAAAAGAGTTGCAAGTGTACTTAAGTGATAAGGAGTTGTAAGAGCATATGGGTAGCTTTCATACGGCACTTCATCATAAGTGTTATGATTTGAAACTGCACCATTCAGAACAGGCTTGTTAGTTTTTGTTGTCTTATCATGACCGTTAGAGGTAGAAGAAGAGTTAGTAGCTTTTGGGGACATATTTTTTCCTTATATAGTTGATTTTTGTATGTATCATAACGTCATTGCGAGGAGCGAAGCGACGTGGCAATCTTGTCAAATATCCTGAGATTGCTTCGTCAATTGTTAGGTAATTTCCTTGCAATGACGTTGACGATGCTTTCATATAAATATTTCACAGAATTATTAAAATGGCAATCTATAAGTAAATCCTACGCCAAATTCCCCAACGGCTATAGTTTTTTTGATAGGATTTGCCGGCACAAATTGTCCTGTTTTCATATCAAGCGTATCATAATTAATTCTTACTCTATATGCCGTTTGTAATTTTGCGGTTGTATCAATACTTAAATTTGAAGTTACATCTTGTGAAATGCCAAGACCTGCTTGCCAAGCAACGCAATTTTTATGAGTTCTTCTGACTTTAAAATAATCACCATTTATAACACTCCACCTAGAGGAGGTAGGCTTAACTTTTACTTGTGCTATTCCACCTCCAAGTATTACAAAAGGTGTGAAAGTTTTTATTTTTTCTAAATCATAAATAAGATTTAGCATATATATATTTGATAATACGGTAGTATTACCTGGGGTTTTATGAATAGTGAGACCATTACTTAAATTTTGCTGAGGTAATACGTAATGCAGACGATATTTAGGTTGATAAGTTGCTGAAAATTCAATAGCTATCTGTGGATATACTATATAGCCTATTTTCCCACTATACATACTTGATTTTTTTAAAATTATTTCTGTATTTGAGTGTTTATGTCGGAATTTACTAACGACCGGTTCAACTATTCCGCCTTCTGCTCCTATATAGAACCTTGTTTCTTTTGCAAAAGCAATGTTATTAAAAATGATGATAGTAATAAAAAATAATTTTAGTAATTTTATCATTATAATTGCTTAAAAAATAAAAAATATTATATATCTCCTTTATTAATGGTCAATCATATTTTTTCTAATTATGGAAGCAATTATACCAAACAGTAATAAAGTAATAGTTACAGTGAGCGAAACATATGCCGGAATTGCTATATAATGATGAATAAATATTTTAAAGCCGATAAATATTAAAATTAAAGCCACAGAATATTTTATATAACCGAAACGTTCTACAATTTCTGCTAAACAAAAGAATAATGCTCTAAGCCCTAAAATAGCAAAAATATTTGAAGTATAAATTATATAAACATCATTAGTAATTGCAAATATTGCCGGTATACTATCTATAGCAAAGACTAAATCTATTGCTTCTATCAGCATTAACGATATAAAAAGGGGAGTAAAATATAGTTTATTATTACGTTTAACAACAAATTTATCTCCTTCAAGATTAGGGGTAATATTTAGATTTTTTATTATTGACATGTAAATATAAGAATTTTGTATATCAAAAGTTTTATGTGATACATAGAAAGTTTTTATACCTGTAGCAATAAGTATTACGGCAAAAATATATAATAACCAGGCAAATTTATTTATAAGAATAATACTACCATAAATCATTATGGCTCTGAATATTATTACGCCTATTATACCAAAAAATAAAACACGATATTGATATTTCCCAGGAATTTTAAAAAATTGGAAAATAATAGAGATAACAAAAATATTATCAAGGGACATAGCTTTCTCAATGAGAAAGCAAGTATAATATTCACGAGCATGGTCTGCCCCTATATTATAGTAAACATAGATACCGAATAAACAAGCTATTACAAAATAGAAAAGACTAAAAAGTACGCTTTCTTTAAAGCTTACTACGGTATTTTTTTTGTGTACTATTCCCAAATCAAGAATCAGTAAAGTAGCGATTACCGTATAAAAAATAATCCAACTCATTTATCTATCTCTTCATTTTATATTGCATGTGGAAATATAGCCCACCACCAAACATAACTCTTAGCTGGAATCTTATAATATTTTCTCCTTGTTTTAAATAAGGTTTGATATTAATAGGATTGCTTGCACTAATAGGTTGATTATTAACTTTAGCTTGTAATGCTTGACCTTGGTCATGTCCATAGTTACAGTACCTTTTCTCATCTAGAGAATCAACGTCAGTAGGAAGACTAAGTAGCTTTGTGCCATTGACATATATTAATGTGCAATCATCATACCATAAATCTTCTACTCTAAAATACTCAATATCGTCAATTATCGCATCTAAAGTTACTTTGAATTCTACAGTATGTAATATTGTATTGTCCGGTTCATTTGTTGCATTTATAAATGCCCCATCCTTTGGAAATGCCATAATGCTCCCATGTTGTACCGGTTTTTTGTTTAAGATATAGTCACCTATTTTAGTTACCGGATTATAAGGGGTCTCAGGTAATTGACTTGATGGAAAATCGTTATAACTAACTTTTATAGGCAATCCTGTAGATTTTCTACATCCGACATTTGGACCTAAAGGTTCGAATTCAACAACTTTTCTATCAAAGTATGATAAACAATGGCGTTCTAAAGGTTTACTAGGATCAATAACTATCCAATTCGTCGGACATCTTCCTATTGCAAGTTCTCCTATATCGCTTTCATCCCATTCTGCATTACCGTGTGTGCTACCGGAAGGAGCATCAGCTGTGCTAGGAATTTTAGCACAAGTAGGTACTAATATAGGAGTACAAAGATCTAGCTCTTGCCAAGTTTTATCTCGTACATCCTCAGTCTCAGCTTTATATGTTGGCTCTGGAGGATGGTTTTCATCTACTGCTGTATATTTCACTGTATAATATTTAAAAGGATCATCTAATGGTACTAATGTTGGTCCTTTGTCAGGTCCTGGCTCGATTCTATCTTTATAATCCCTACTTAAAACACATACTGGAGTATTAGGGTTATTATTATTAGTATAGCAGTTACTTGGAATATTATTTATATTGCAAGCATAAATAGTAATACCTTCCACTGTTTCTTTTAGAGTACAGCTACTTGTATTTATATCTTTGCTGCATAAACCAAGGTTTGGATATTTAAGGCTATATGTATTTTTAAAATTCTTACAATTTATAGTATTGTTGTTGTGTAGTTTAGCAAGTACACAATTTATCGAGTCATTATTGTAACCGGGCATAGGTGATCCATCAGGTAAAGTAGGAATCGGCATAGGATTACAGTGTTGGAAATTTTTCGGCATCAAGCAGGCATGCGTTCCACCTTGGATATATTTACCGTTTACATATTCTAAATATTTTAAATATACCGCACTTGAGTCAGGTTTTCCATTACTATCATAAGGTGCTTTATCGTCTTTATATTTACCGTGAATAGTCAACTGATTTAGAGCATTCTCTCCTGAAAACGGCATAGCAATATATTTATCATTTGTCGGATCTTTTGGCGGATCTTTAGGTATAAACGCAACAGAAGAACTATACTTATAACCGGCAAGCATTACTATACTTTCTGTGTCCGTGGGATTGGGAGGTGGAGGTCCGGCGTATGCTAACGGTGTTACAAGAGTGCTTGTTTCATCTACAATGTTAATAGTCCCATCTGTTTGTTTTTCTCTTACTTGCAATGAAGCAATGAATTGCGGTTTATAATAAGCATCGTTGGCATTGTTATTAGTACAGGTAATTCCGGCATATTGTCTTGAACATTCATAAGTAGCTAGACTATAAGAATGATTTACTCTCTGTACGCAATCTATTAAATTACCGGACTCAAATAAGCAAATATTATTAGGATTTTGCTTATCGTCTTCGGTATTACTAATAGAGACATAAAGTTTTCTATCTTTACCGTTATTGTCTTTTAGGGTGACATCTGTCTTTATAGGTAGTAAGCTATTTGTATCTTGCCCTTGTATCTTAGGAAACTTTACGCTTACATCCTTAAATTCGCCTATATTAACTCCCCATACTTTTTGGCAGGTAGTTGAACTAGAACTTGGACAGTCCGGTATATCATCTATGTAATAATCGCTAGGTGTTTCTACATTTCCAATTTTCTGCGAATATACTATTCTAAATCCCTCATTACAACCGTTAGCCGTAACACTACATGGCGTAGCAATTTCTGTATTAATACATGGAGTGCCTACTGAAGTATTCTTACACGATTTAATTAAATCTTTAAAAGCCGTATTAGTATGAGTAATTTTTGCTGAAAGAAAATTTGTATTACGTGGTTCTACACAAGTCTTGAGATCAGAGGTAGAACTCGTGCACAGCGGAACAAGATTGCTAAAGCTAACACGTATGGTATTATTAATAATATTGTTGTTAACATTTGATACTACACAAGGCGGTACAGTTGAAGATTGTTTAAATACAGGTTTTCCTTTCTGAATATCCTCTGGGGTATTTTTTATGCTACATATATTATGAGCATTAGCATTAATACTAATATAATCTAAATTTGGGCAATATGGTGGTGGAAGAGGTCCTAAAGGTAATTGTACACAACCAAAAGAATAGCTATCTACAGAACCGTTTAATGATCCCAGTGCTTCAATAACTTTTATTACTAAACTCGGGAAAAAATTAAAAACCTCTCCTATTGCGTTAAGTATTGATTGAAGTACTTTTATAAATTCTGAATCTTGATCTATCATCCCAAGAAGCTGCCCTAATAAACTTGGTAAACTTGCGCCTTTTACCGTTTCAACTAAAAATTTTAATACTTTTGCAATAGGGCTAAGTTCGTTAGTTTGATGAAGAGGTTGACGATTAGGATTCCAGTCCATCGGATCAAGATGTACACCGGAATCTGAAACAAGGTTAACAAGCCCAGGGTCGCTATAAGCACAAAGTTTAGGAGATTTTAAAGTAACTATTTTTCCGTCTACACCGATTATCTTATTATCAGTTTCTGTATAACCGACTTTATTGAGATGTACTCCATCAGTATAACCTGGATCTGCAGGGGAAGGTGTGGCGTTTATTCCGGGAGGTGGAGGCATATCCGGTACGGCAACTCTAGCACAGACTCTAGTTAGAGGCAGACCGTAACCTGTAGGCCATAATACACATTCTCCATCCCAATTTAAAGTAGAGTTTTGGTGCCAACAAGCTGCGGCATTACAGCTTTGAACTCTAATACGAATTTTTGGAGTAAAGTAACTACTATCAGGGGCTTCTTCCGCACATCTATTGAGTAAAAAACCGATAAATGTACCTGGGTAATCAAATTTTAATAAACAAGTATCATTATTGCGACCGTCGCTTTTATTCCAAGGAGGACATAATGTACCTGGCTTAAAAGGTCCTCTTGTCACTTCATTTTTGCTGCCTCTATTCCAAGTTTCCATTCTATCGCTTTGTCCGCAATTACATGGATCGCTAAGACAATCGGCTATATCACCCCAAATAGATGCCTGTACATTAAATGAGAAAAATGAAAACAAGAAAAATAGTAAATATTTTTTTAACACTTTGAGTATTCTTTATGTTCGTTGTTTTGTTGTCATTGTGAGAAGGCATTGCCCGTATGGACCAATTTTCCGTCATTGCGCGCGACTGTAAGGAGCGTGGCAATCTCATGAAATTAAAACTAGATTGCAACAAAGCTTCGCTCCTCGCAATGACGATTTGGGTATCCACGCATGCAATACCACCTCAAATGACAATGGTTTTAGTAGTTATTCGCATCAGTCTGTATTTAACTCATTATATAGGTAATTAATCCAATTATCCGGAGGACCTTGGTGTTGTTCAAGTATTTTTTTATAAATATCCATTTCCTCTTGTCTGCTTGATAAAATACGGACAATTCCTATTAAAGCGGCAATACTTAATTCAGAAGCTATCGATTCATTATCCTTATTAATTAAGAACATTCTTGCAGAAAGTATTAGCTGTGATAATTTTCGTATTTCCGCCTCGCTTAAACCTAAAATTTTATCTAAATCTTCTATTTTAACGTCAGACGGTAGAATAATTTTAGTATTAATTAAATCAAGCCAAGGTTTTATAGTATATTTTGGATATGACTTAAGATAAATAAAATTGAAATTACTGACGAAAACACCGTTATTTTGAGATAAAGTATTATAGATTAAATTGATATTATCATAATAAACTTCAGGTCTGTAAAGTTTATCCAAATTATCGGCAGCAAATATTTTAGGTTGTGTGCCAACTAGGCTTAAATGATAAGTAAAAGCATAAATTACTGCTGCACTAATACTTTGGTGTTTCTTTAAATTATTATTAAATTGTTCTAAAAATTTTCTCTCTGTTGGGTAAAATTGTTTAGAAAACGGCTCATCAGACAGTTTATATAAATTGAACCCTATAACTTTCCCTTCTTCAATGTTAAGAGATGGTCCGTCAAATAATCCGAAATATAATTGTCCTTTGGTAAAAACTTTAAGTTTATCAAGTATTTGTATTCCTCCTTCCTCCTTAAAATCCTCTAATTTTAAAATATCGGAAAAAATACGTTTTTCTTTTTCAATTGATAAAATTTTATTTTTTAATTTCTCTAAAAAGGATATTTCTATTTCGCTAAGAGGTGAAATATAATGACCGCTGATTAATTTTAAAAATTCTAAAATAAAGGCTTGCGATTTTTCTGTATCATCTACTAAAAATGGATTGATAATTTGTTTGTCTGGTTCTAACCATTTGCCTTCTATTGATTCAATAAAAATTTTAGAATCATTATTATTAGAGATATAAATGATTGTTGGATCGTATTTAGTCGATTCTGATATTAGAAAGTTCAATAATACAGTTTTGCCGGTTTTTTCCGTACCAAAGATGCAAGTATTACCTTTATTTGTTTTATCATGAAAATTCATGAAATATGGAGTACCTTTCTCGGTTCGCAGTAAAGTTATAGCCTTACCCCAAGGATTATATTGATTACCGAGTGTAGTATTATGAAGAGCGGTAAGAGAAGCAATATATTCTACGGGTAATGGTGACATTCTACGGATAAAGGCAAAATTAGCAGGTAATTGCGACCAAAATATTTGTTCAATATTAAGATCTTCTTTTACATGAATAATACCAAGTTTAAAAAGTTCGGTTGATGCTTTAGCTACAGCTGCATCTAGTTTATTTTCATCTTCTTCTATAACGGCAATTGAAATTTGCTGATTACAAAATTGCAAATCTAAATTAGCTGCATCAAGCTTATTAATCCCTTTATGATTAAGTAAAATTGAGTCATTAGTAATTTTTAGAATATAATCTTGACCACACAATTTGGATATTACTTGTTTTTTGCTAACAAAGTAAAATATTTCAGTTATTATTAATTCAATCGGTAATTGTAAAAATTTATCCAGTGTATTAGAAGGAGTTTCTTGATATTCTTTTATAGATAGTAAAGAAGCAAATTTGTTCTTTTCCTTATAATCCGTAACTACCATTTTATCGCCGCTAATTGTATAAATACTTCTACCTAGTGCATCGGATAAATCTATTATAGGTACCAAACAATCATTATTATTAAGGTTAGCTATTCGATTATATAAAAATAAAGGATTAGAAAAAACATTATCATTTTCAAATATTATACCAAGTTTCTCAGCACCGAATTCGTTTAAATCGTTTAAAATATTATTAGTGATATTTTCTAGTTTTTGAAAAGCTGAATCTAAGTAGTTATTTTCAAAATCAGTAATTAATTTATTAGATAAAGAATTTATTAAAGAGTTAAAATTTTTGATGTCAACTTTAGCAGAATCATGTACTATAGATATATATAAAGTATTAACGAATTTATCATTCCAATGGTTTTTTCTTTGCCATAGTGCATGAATATTTGCTGGTAATAATTTTTTGTAAGGAGTGGAATCATCTAAATTTTGTTTTTCTCTTATTGTATGTAGCCAAAAAGCAAAATCATAATCGGTTATATTCTTTTTTATAGAAACTCTAACCATTTCACGTAAATTTTGTATGTTATCGCTTATTTTCTCTGAATTAATGCCGTGTATTTTTATAATTTGTAGTAATTTACCATCTTTGGTAAGTAAAGTATTTTCATTATAATGACATGCTATAGGTATAAAATTAGGAGCATTATAATTATATATATCTTTGTCAAATTTTCGTAAATCACTAAACACAAATAACCTGAATTTAAATTATCGTTTTGTATACTGTGTCACCCTGTGGCTTGACCACGGTATCCAGCAAAAAACTTACAATACTAATTTTTAGTATTATAAACTGGATCCCGTGGTCACAAGCCACGGGGTGACAACGAAAAAATCAACCCACACGCAACCGCATCTTCTACCATACAGAGCCAATTTTTCAAATTATTTAAGATATACTCGAATAAATGAATAGTAAGTAGGCAAGTATATCACAAAACTTTACCTTATTATTTACATTTAATAAACAATTATTCACTATATGTAGTGATTTTTTGTAACCCTCCCATGTAATTTATTAAAACATCAGGTATAGTTATTGAGCCATCTTCATTTTGATAATTTTCAAGTATTGCAACCATAGTTCTTCCTATAGGTAATCCTGAAGCATTTAAAGTATGGACTAAGGTAGTTTCGTTACTGCCGAATTCCTTATATCTTGCTTTCATTCTACGTGCTTGAAAATCCCCACAATTAGAACAGCTAGCAATTTCACGATATTGCTTTTGTCCCGGAAGCCACACTTCTATATCATAGGTTTTTTTTGCCGCAAATCCCATATCTCCGGTGCACAGTAACATAACACGATAAGGAAGATTCAGTTTTTGTAAAATAGTCTCTGATGCATTAGTTATATATTCATGCTCATTTTTTGATTCTTCCGGAGTAGTAATAGATACTAGCTCAACTTTACCGAACTGATGTAATCTAATCATACCTTTTGTATCTCTACCGCTACTACCTGCTTCTGATCTAAAGCACGGGGTGTAAGCAACATAACGCATCGGTAATTTTTCCCTTGGTATAATAGTATCGGCGACTATATTTACTAAAGGTACTTCGGCGGTTGGAATTAGTCTGTAACCATTTGTTGTTGCAAAAGACTCTTCAGTAAATTTAGGTAGTTGTCCTGAATTATACATAGCATTATCTCGAACTAATACTGGAGGCGATATCTCAAAGAAGTTAAACTCCTTAGTATGCACATCAATCATAAAGTTAATTAAAGCACGTTCTAACTTTGCTAAATCACCTTTTAACGTTACAAATCTAGCCCCAGAAATTTTAGCAGTTTGTTCAAAATCCATTAAATTTAATTTTGTACCTAGTTCAAAATGCTGTTTATTTAAAGTATTTGGATTTGTCTCTCCGTAAGTACGAACTAATTTATTCATACTTTCATCTATTCCGTAAGGTACTTCTTCGTCCGGAATATTAGGAAGCATATTTAATAGCTCATTTAATTCGTTATTATTATTTAGATCCTGTTCAAGTTCTTCCAATTTCTCATTTATATGTTTGACATCTCTTTGTAGCCCTTCAAACTCTTCGCCGCTTTTAGAGGCCATATTACCTAAAATTTTTGATTTTACCTTACGTGCATGCTGAAATTCTTGAATTAAACTCGTAATTTTTCTTTTCTCTTCGTCGAGCATAGCAATTTTACTAGACATAGGTTCAATAAATCTTTGGCTAAGCTTTTCATTGAATAATTCTTGATTTTCTCTAATCCATTTGATATTTAACATTTAGTGTCCTCGATTTTTCTATAAAATTACATATCATTATTGAAGTTTCATATAATAAAAGTAGCGGTATTGCAAGAGCAAACTGGCTTAAAATGTCAGGAGGCGTTAATATTCCTGCAATAATAAAGTTAATTACCACGGCAATGCGTCTTTTTTGCTTAAGTGTTTGTACCTTAACTATTTTGAGTATATTTAATATTATTATCACAATCGGCAGTTGAAAAGCAACTCCAAAAGCAATAATTAAATGAATAACTAAATTTAGATACTCGCTAATTCTTGCTTCTAAAACTATCGGTACTATCATATCACGTTTTTCAAAACTAAGAAAAAAATTCCAAGCTTTTGGCATTACAAAGTAAAAAACAAAAATACTACCACACCAAAATAAAATAGGCGACATAAAAAGAATAAAAGCGATAATTTTTTTTTCATGGTGATATAACCCTGGGTTGATAAATAAATAACACTCCAAAGCAATTATAGGTATAATAATAGTAAAAGCAGTAAAAGCTGCAAGTTTAATATAGGTAAAAAATGCTTCTGTAAGCCCTGTATAAATTATATTGCGTACCGTATCACCGCTTAGCTTAGCAAGCGGTTTTAATAAAAAACTATAAATATAGTCGCTAAAATAATAGCAAATAGCAAATATAATTATAAAAGCAGTAAATATTCTAAGCAGTCTTATTTTTAATTCTAATAAATGTTCTTGAAAACTATATAATTTCATAAAAATTCTGACTCTTCATTGCGCAGAAGTATATATATATCAATATTATAAACCTTTTTTAATAATTGTCATATCTTTTTAGAAATATTCACAAAGTCTAGTTTCTTTTTATATATTTTATAAAATATCGGTATAAATAACATGCTAAACAGAGTATTACCTAAAAAGAATACAGACCAAGTAAGATATTTTGCACAAATACCGCCAAGGCTAGCTAGAATAATACGGCTAAGAGAGCTAAAAGATGCAAGAATAGAATATTGTGTGGCAACAAATTCGCTATTACAAAGACTAGCAAAATAGATAGAGATAATAGTTCCTGCAAAGCCTGCACAAAAATTTTGTACTGTAACGGTTATGATAAATGTCCTTATATCATAGCCGATGGTCGCAAGAATCATAAACATAAGAGGTGACAATAATTGAATAACTCCACCAATTAAGACACTATGAAATATACCTATTTTTGTAGCTAAAACTCCGCCTAAAGTTCCTCCGACTATCATGATTAGTAACCCGTAAGCTTTGTAAATAACGGCAATTTCATGAGTAGTAAAACTTAAATCTATAAATAAAGGCGAACTCATAGCCATCGGTATGGAATCTGCAGCTTTATATAAAAAGACAAACAATATAATTAGCAATAAATATTGTTGTTCATTTTTTAAAGATATAATACTTTTTTTAATAACTTCAAAATATTGTTTTAATCCTATTAAATTATTAGCCGTATGACGTTTTTCTTTAGGTTTCGGTTCTTTGATACATAAGATTACTATAGGTCCAACTATAGTAATGAATAAAGCAAATTTATATACTGTATTCCAGCCGAAAATAATTGATGAATATAAAGCACCGACGCTGCCAAGTAACATACCTAAACGAAACCCTATGCTACTAAAGGTAAAAGCCATTGAAAGCTCTTCTTTAGATATAGGTCTCTCAATTCTATATGCGTCAAGTACAATATCTTGCGTAGAACTGCAGAATGAAATAATAAATAAGATAATTGCAGTAATATATAAGTTATTACAAGGGCGTATGTTTAAGAACCCCGTCATCGCTAGGATTAAAAATATCTGTGATACCAATGCCCAGCCACGCCTGTGACCGAATTTAGAACATAAAAAAGGTATAGAGTATTTATCTATAAAAGGTGACCATATGACCTTTAAGCAATACGGAAAAGCAGCTAGTGATATCGAACCTATTATATCAGTGGTGTATTTTGCTTCGGATAATTGGTATGGAACCGTGAAAAAAATTAAATTAAACGTAAGACCGGAAATTAAGCCTAAAAGTAAAATACCGATTAAATATAATTTTTTGTACACAGAGTATAACTATTTATAGTTCATTGTTAAGGAGTAAGGGGCTACTTTGGAAAATATTTTACCGACTACTGGTATTTTAGTTACAATAGTACTGATTAAGAAAAATGAAGGAATAACATTTCCTTTAACCGTAATTAATTGCTGCTTGGTATCAATATTACCTTTCATAGTAAAATCAAAGAATGGTCCATGTGCTTCCGTATCGAAAATTGTAATTATATTTCCTCTATAATTAAATTTACCGGTCATATCTTCAAATAAAATATTTTTATTATTAGTTATTGAACTAAGAAAACCGGGCAACGAAACAAAGGAAACAAGCCGTGTTAAAAAAGGAGTATCGACTACCGTAAAATGTTTTATAGAAAATTTGCCGTCTAATATCGGCACTATTTCCCCTTTTTTTACTTCATATCTTTTTGTATTTAAGTTGATGTTAATCTGACCGTTTTGCATAGTGGTATACATTCCGAGTCCCTGAAGCAATGCTCCGGCATTATCGGATTCAATTAGCCATTGTTCAAAAGTTTCTTTAGCGGTAAGCGACATCTTAACTTTTTTATTATCAATATTAGCATTTAGAAAACCGGAGAAACACCGCACTTTATCACATTTAATTGCTAAATCAAGATTACCTAGAATGATATTATTCTTTAAAATTATTTTTGATATATTAGTTTTTAAATTAATATTACGTGTAGAATCTCCCTCTTTTTCTAAAAACTGCATCATATTAGCATTTGATAAATCTAATCCGCTTCCATAAAGTTCCGTATTAAGATTATGGTTATCTATGATTATTTTTCCTTTTAAATCCGTATGATTATGTTTAACAGAGGCTAGATTAATATTATAAATATTTTCCTTAATTAAGGCATTACCGTTAATTTTTAGATTATCCTGCCCTGAAAGGTTAAATTCAATATTGCTATCCAAATTTTTATCATTTAATTTAGTATATAAATATAAATTAGCTTTTTTATGTAATTTTTTATGAATAGATACTTTATCTATATAAAATTCTAAATTATCAAGATTAGAATTAACGGTAATAAAACTCTCATTATTATGCTGTTTTTTATACTCAAAATTTAAAACGGTGCTGCCTGAAATTAATTTCAATACTCCAAATCTTTGATTATTTGCCGTAATATTACTGTTTATTTTAAGTAAACACTCATTATTTTTATCTGATATATCATGATCATAAGTAAAGCTGCTTGTATAATTATTAATTTTACCTTTACCGCTAATATTTAATTTATTATCTTTAAAACTACCTTTGGCTTCACCGTTTTGTAATAGGATATTATTGTCTAAGGTGTTAAAAGAGATATTTGTTAATGTCGACAAAACATTATAGCTATTAGGGATATTTGGGCTAATAGGCATTATTAGCTCTATTATTGAATTTGCTGTTCCTTTAATTTGTTTAAGATCAATATTTTGAGCTTTAATATTTTGATATGCATCATTTGGAACAAAGGCAATTAAGTCGTTAATTTCACCTTTAGCAGTAGCATTAAAAACAAATTGCGATTTATCCGGTCCTTCCCATTTGAAAGTCATAATACCGTCTGAAACAACACTTTTACCGCTATATGCTTCATTAATTAGAAATTTTATTTCTGGCCCTGAAATGATTATATTAGTATCAACTTTAGTCAAAGGCGGTAAATCTGTATGATATTTATATTCAAAATTCGAGATATGTAAATTTGCTTTTAAATTATCTTCTACTAAAATATTTTTTTTAAAAATTTTTTATCTAATTTAATATTTAATTCTCCGTTTTGGATGTAACCTTGTTTTATATGTTCTCGTAAATATGAGATTATAGGATTATCCGGAATAATTTTTTCGACTGTTTGATAAATTATTAAAGGCATATTTGCGGCAGCTGCACTTGCATCAATATTTTTATCGGTTATTATACCGTTTAGTGATAAAAACGCTTGGTCCCCAAATGTGAGTTTGCAATTAACGATCTTTGGATTATCTTTAGAATAGGCGGTTTTATATGAGCATAAAGCATTTCCTAGAGGTAAGTCTGCTCCTTGCTCATCCGTTAAGATATCACTTTTTATTGAAGCTAGCCGTATGTCGGTTAGGGAATCTTGTTTAATTATATTTAATGAATAATCACCGGTTGTTGAAGTATTTATAATCTCTTCATCGTTATTTGAGATTATAGAAATTTTATCAATATTAAAATTAGCCTCTATTAACGAATTAGAGAAGAAATTTTTGAAATTAAAGAAAAGATTAAAATCGTTAATTTCTCCTCTAGCATTATCTATAAGACTTAAGGAAATTTTATCTATGGATAATCGGTTTTCTTTAAATTCTAAATGATGTAGTACAGCCTTTATATCATTTTTACTTAAATAAAATTCAATTATTTTTTTCAAAGGTTCATTTAAGAGTCCTTTATTTGCACTATAAACAGTTAGAGTTATAGCCAAAGATAATGAAATTAGAATTATAAAAATACTAATAAAGGTTTTTTTAATAAAATTCATTTGAGCTTGTAAATCTATTGAAATATGATAAAAGCTTTATATACTCGATGAACTTCAAAAATTGGCTACGTCATCCTACAAGTACTGCACGTATTAAGTATACGCTCCATTCCTCGTCTTGTGGATTTCTTGCTCTTTTTGAAGTTGATCTTCGTCTATACTACTCTTCATTTATTTGAGGTATAAACTTGGAATATAACGTATAATTTAAAAATTTAATATAAAAATCACAAAAAATTATGAATATTACATTTGTCGGTAGCGGATATGTGGGATTAGTCTCAGGTATTATTATGAGCTATTTAGGCCATAATGTTATTTGTCTTGATAATGATGCGGTGAAAATATCCAAATTAAATAAGCAAATATTGCCGATTTATGAAGCTAAGCTTGATGAATATCTTAAGCAAGCTTTAGAAACTAATAGGTTAAAATTTACAAATATTTATAATAATGAACTTCAAAATGCCGAGGCAATATTTATTACGGTTGGTACGCCTTCAAAAGAGTCGGGAGAAGCAGATTTAAAATATGTCTATGATGCTATTAATAAAGTTTCTAAGCATATAAATAAAGATTGTTTAATAGTCATAAAATCTACTGTTCCGCCTGGTAGTTGCAGTAATATTATAGCTGCTTTAAAATCACAAAGCTTTTCATTTAATGTTGCTTCTAATCCTGAGTTTTTAAGAGAGGGCAGTGCGGTAGAAGATTTTTTATATCCTGATCGTATAGTTATCGGTGTACATAATAAAGAATCAGAGGAAATATTACGAAAAATTTATGCACCTTTAATAGAACAAGGAGCAAAGTTCGTGGTTACCGATTTAGTGACGAGTGAGCTTATTAAATATGCTTCAAATAGTTTTTTAGCTACCAAAATTGCTTTTATTAATGAAATGGCTGACTTATGCGAAAAAATTGGTGGTAATATTAAAGATTTATCTAAAGGTGTAGGACTTGACCAAAGAATCGGTCAAAATTTTTTAAATGCAGGTCCTGGTTTTGGTGGTTCATGTTTTCCAAAAGATATTCTAGCATTAAATAATCTTGTAGAAAATCATCATATCGATTGTAAGATTCTTAAGGCAGTAATTAAAAGTAATAAGCAGCGTCCAAGTAATATGGTAGCTAAAATAGCTACTTTGTTAGATAGAGATTTAAAAGGTAAAAATATAGCAATTTTAGGCTTAACATACAAAGCAGGAACAGATGATGTTAGGGCAAGTCCTGCCATTGAAATTGTAAAGATCTTATTAAATAAAGATGTATATGTTAAAGCATTTGATCCTATTGGGCTTGAAAATGCTAAAAAGAATTTAGAACATAAAAATTTGCTATATTTAGATTCGATAGCTGAAGCATGTAAGTCAGTAGATATTATAGTTATTGCAACTGAATGGTTAGAATTCAAAGAACTGAATTGGCACGGAATTTATGATTTAGTAAAATCACCAATAATCATTGACCTTAGAAACATACTAGATAATGAAGTAATGAAAAAAATCGGTTTTAGATATTATGTAGTCGGGAGTAAAATGTAGCCTTGGTGTATGGAACGGAAAATACACTCGGTGTCATACTGCGGCTTGACCACGGTATCAAAAAAATTAAAAAAGACTGGACCCCGTGGTCAAGCCACGGGGGTGGCACAGTGTCATGAAGACAATAAACTTTAACATTAATAAAAAATGCAACCTGAATTTATTCATTTAAGAACTCAAAGCTCTTATTCTTTTCTAGAAAGTGCATTAACGCTTGAGAAGATAGTAGAACTTGCTTCATCGAATAAAATGCCTGCTATTTGTTTGGCAGATAAGGGAAATTTATTTGGCTCGTTAGAATTTGCATTATACGCAGTAAAAAAAGGACTACAGCCGATACATGGAGTTATTCTAAATATAAAATATGATGTAGATATTTTTGCTCAAATTTTGCTTATAGCTAAAGATGAAACCGGTTATAAAAATTTACTCAAACTATCAAGCCTTACTTTCACTAAAAATGATCGTAAGATATGTGATCATATTACTTTTGAAGATTTAATCGAATATCAAGAAGGGCTAATAGCATTATGTTGTTATACTGAGGGTATTGTCGGACAATGCTTACTAGCTCGTGAGCAAGAACAAGCGATGTTGTTTGCCCGCACTCTACAGGAAATCTTAGGAGATCGTTTTTACTTTGAGATTATGAGGCACGATTTGCCGGAAGAACAGTTTATTGAGGATAGTTATATTAAGATAGCTTCGGAATTATCTATTCCGCTTGTTGCTACTAATAAAGTTTTGTTTAGCGAAAAAAGCATGCATGATGCACATGATGTGCTGTTATGTATATCAGCCGGTGTTACTAAAGACTATCCTGATCGTAAAACAGTTAGTGAAAATTGTTATTTTAGGTCACCGCATGAGATGAGAGAGCTGTTTTCTGATCTACCTAATGCCATACAAAATACTGTGAATTTAAGAGAGCGTTGTTATTTTGCAGCACATGCAAACCCGCCGATGTTGCCTAATTTTGCTACCAAAGATATTAGTGAAACGGATTTAATTAGAAAAGATGCAAAAGAAGGGTTGCTTGCAAGGCTTGCTACAAAGTTTAAATCTGAAAATATTTCATTAGAGAATCAAGAAGAATTGAAAACCGAATATTTTGCTCGTCTTAATTATGAGCTGGATATTATCTGTAATATGAATTTTGCCGGTTATTTTTTGATTGTATCCGATTTTATTAAATGGAGTAAAAAAGAGGGGATTTTAGTTGGACCTGGTAGAGGTTCGGGAGCGGGCTCGGTTGTCGCTTGGAGCTTGCTTATTACTGATCTCGATCCGATTAAATTCGGCTTATTATTTGAAAGATTTTTAAATCCCGAACGTATTTCGATGCCTGACTTCGATATTGATTTTTGTCAAGAAAGACGTGAAGAAGTGATTAATTACGTACGTTCTAAATACGGTAATAATCGAGTAGGGCAGATTATAACTTTTGGTAAAATGCAGGCAAAGGCTGTAATTAAGGATGTTGCTCGTGTGCTTAGTTTACCTTATAAATTCGCTGATTATCTAACGGAGCTTGTACCTTTTAGTGCGGTTAATCCCGTTACGCTTGAACAGGCGATGCGTGAAGTTCCAGAGCTTGCAAATGCCGCTAAAGGTAATGGGCTGTATAATTTGGAGGGTGAAGCGGAGTTAATTAAGCTAGTGCTTGATACTTCGTTAATTCTTGAGGGGTTACATAGGCATTCCTCAACTCATGCTGCAGGAATCGTAATAGCAGGTACTGATTTAGTCGATATAGTACCGGTATATAAAGATGCTAATTCCGATATGCTGGTAGTCGGTTATTCTATGAAATATTCCGAAATTGCCGGTTTAATTAAATTTGATTTTTTAGGCCTGCAAACCCTAACGGTTATTACCGATTGTAAGAAACTACTTAAAGAGCAAGGAATAGAAGTAGATTTTAACAATATGACCTTTGATGATAATAAGACTTATCAAATGTTGTGTAAAGGTAAAGGAGTAGGTGTTTTCCAATTTGAAAGTATTGGGATGAAAGATGCACTTAGACGCCTTAAACCTGATTCTATACATGATTTGATCGCTCTTGGGGCTTTATATCGTCCGGGTCCTATGGAAAATATCTCTACATATATAGCTTGTAAGCATAAATTACAACAGCCTGATTATTTACATGAGCTATTAAAGCCAATCTTAGAAGAAACTTACGGAGTGGTGATATATCAGGAGCAGGTACAAAGAATTGCTCAGATTCTTGCCGGTTATACCCTAGGAGCTGCTGATTTGCTTCGTAGAGCAATGGGTAAGAAGATAAAGAAAGAAATGGAGGAGCAGGAAGAAATCTTCGTTAAAGGAGCGATTGCTAATAATATTTCGGAATCTCAAGCTAAATCCATTTTTGCAACTGTGGCTAAATTTGCCGGTTACGGTTTTAATAAAGCACATGCTGCGGCTTATGGTGTCATTTCATACCAAACTGCTTATCTTAAAGCTAATTATTCGGCTGAGTTTTTAGTAGCATGTTTAAACCTTGAATTAAATAATCATGATAAAATTAATTTATTTTTACAAGAAGTAAAAGATAGCGGTATAAAAATTATTGCTCCTAATATTAATATTTCTGAAGGGTATTTTACAACTTGTCATTTCGGCAGTGCTCTATGTCATCCTCGTGTAGGCAAGGATCCAGAAAAAACTAGTGAAATGAAAATGGGTTCCCGCTTTTGCGGGAATGACATAGAAGGTACTGGATATGACAAAGAAGAAAGTGCAATAATCTTCGCTTTAGGTGCTATTAAGGGAGTTACGCCAAATTTCGGTAAGTTAGTAACAGATGAGCGAAATGCAAGAGGAGCCTTTAAATCAATTACTGATTTTATTGAACGATTACCGCCAAAGTCTATTAACAGTAAATTATTAGAAAATTTAATTAAATCTGGATGCTTTGATGAGCTACATGATAATCGATTGCAATTATTTTTAAGTATTTCAAAGTTGCTTGCTTATTCAACTTCATATCACGAAGAGCAGGAATCTAATCAATTTAGCTTAATTAAAGTTTCTAGTTTAAGTTCAACTATTTTAGTATCAAGTGATTATGCCGATAAAAATACTTTAGCCTTTTATGAATTTGAGTCTATGGGTTTATTTATCTCTAATCATCCTCTTACGGAATATAAAGGAATATTTAGTCGTTTAAATATTTTAAATACTGCGGATTTGCATAATAATTTACCTGAAGGTACTCACCGAGTAAATCTTGCCGGTGTGATACAAAAAAAGGATTCTCGTATGTCGGCAAGAGGCAGGTTCGTGACGCTTGTGCTTTCCGATCCTGAGAATATCTTTGAACTTAGTATTTTTAGCGAAGAAGTCTTAAAAGATTATGTACATTTACTCGAGGTTAAAAGTTTGGTAGTGGTTAATTGTGATATAGTTAAAAATGAAGGAGGAATAAAACTAACAGCAAAAAGCTTTTCATCAATCGAGGATGCAATTAATAATAAACAATTTGAGTTACAGCTTTACCCTAAAAATTATGAAGAATTAGAGCAGATAGTAACCTTGCTTGCAGCTCGCACTAATAACGGAGATCAGAGTAATGCTAAAGCGACAATCTATTTACAAAGCGAAGATGTAAAGAATTTTGTAGCAAAAATTACGTTATCTGAAAAATTTTTTCTCCAAGGGCAAGATTTTGAGATTTTAAAAGGATATAGTAAATAGTGTTGTTGCTCGGCTTTTTCTGTCATTTCTGCGAGACATTATTGTGTGATTCTTGAAAAACGCTCCGTTGTCATACCGTTGCTTGACCACGGGATCCAGAAAAAATAATTTTAGTATTTTTAACTGGATCCCGTGGTCAAGCAACGTGGACAGAGATAAAATTGATCCATGCAGTCTACGACTGCTCGCAATGACGGGGTGGTATACACGCAACAATGCCTCGCAAGAATGACGTAGAAACCTTGAGTCAATTTTTTATAGGCAATACCTGAATTAACGGTAAAATAAATATATAATTGAGTAATATTTTTTGAGATTGTTTTACCGCTAAATACTACATTATAAGCTCCATATATTTTGTTAGTCGATGTTTGTCTGCTATTAACTTTGCTTCTTTTTCTAAATTGATATTTTGCTCAAGATTTGGATCTTTAATTAATTCTTTAAAATAATTACTTATGGATTTTAATCACAATTTTCCCGTTAATCTGCTTAAATACTTATAAAATTTGTTTTTGATAGTTTGTTTTCTAGGCTCTGAGTTTTGATTGAATATATTATCGGTTTTAACTTTTTGTTTTTCTAAGTTCGGGAGCGGTATATTAATATGCTCGTTTTTTGTTTCAATTATAGGTGAGTCTATTAATTTATTCTCTCCAAAAATATCTAGCGTTGCTTGTGTAAATTCATTTACTAATTTTTGAGCCTGTATGTGTTATTTCTTCATTCAATTTCTTATGTTCTTCCGATAGCTCGAGCGGTTTAAGGTTAATATTACTTTGTTTCATTTACCGGAAAATATCTATAGATGGCCGTCTTTCTATTTTGCTTGTATTTGTGCTTTGATAAGTATATTTACATCTTTATCATTTAAGCATTTTTTTGATAGTTCTTTAATGATTTGTTCTTTGTGTGATTTATATAATCTATAATTTTCTAAAACTGTTTTTGAGGGAGCTATTTCGTGTGCTTCAAAACAAGTGTGAATATGGTTTATGACAGGCTTTAAAAGATCCTCGGTAATAGTAAATCAGTATCCTTATAGGGAAACACAGTAGGGAAAAAATCTACTAGACCAATCTTGACATACTTTAAATTAGATTCTTCAGCAACGTTATTAAATAACTTTTCCTTCGTGTTTGGTTGTATGCCCTTCATTATAAAAAAAGCATCAAAATGATTAGTAGCTGAATTGTCAATATCTTTTTGGAATTGATTTTGGTGAGTTGTATTTGAAATACTTGATTTTGTGTAATAAAATCAAGTATCTCACGAAATTCTGAATCTGGTATATTGTCTCTTAAAGCTTCTCTTATTGATCTGCTGCTACAATTCCCTAAAGTTTGTCCAGTAAAACTGTGCGTCTTGAATCAGCTGTTGGGTTAATAAATTGTTCTGATTTGAACTTATAAATTTCGTTATTATGAGCTTTTATTGCTTCTGGTGCATTTATAAATAATATATTATCTTTTATTTCTTTATATATTAAATCTGTTACTTCTTTATCTGTTTGATTTTTAAGTTCATACTTAATGGATCTGAATTTTGCTTGACTTCTTGCTTCTATTGTTTCATTTATTTTAGCTAATTGATCTTGTGGTGTTTGATTTAGCTTTGAATTATCTGATCTTACTCCAGCACCGGCATTATATATAATATGATAATTTTTTCCGTTTTCTCTTTAGAATATTTTATTACATTTGCATGTAATCCTGTATTAGTAGGAGCATTAGAATATGATAAATATGCTTCTCCGGTTTTTTGCAGTTTATCATATATTTCATCTGTAGTTTTTTCTAAAAATTTTTTTAACTGTTCTGCGGGTGGTAATTTGTTTGAGCTAGTTAAATGACGTGCTGAAAAGGATTGCTTATAAATCTCATCTAAGCTATTCATAAAATGGTCTAATTTTTTATCTGTATTTTCGTCAGGATTTAGAGCCTTATAAGCTCCAAGTAAGGCTTTATAACCGTTAGCCGTTATAAAATGAGCTAAGCCTAAAGTTATAATCTTTTGTGGATTTATATAGGTACGGGCATCGTCAAGCATTTCGCGGTACCGAGTTGCTTTCGCTGTATACTCATATTCCCGTATGTTATTTAAGGTTTAAGTGATATTTTTATAATGCTCTCTCAGCTTATTTTGATTATGCTCTGTTAGAGCAGTATTTGTAAGTTCATTATCATAATTTTCTAAGTTACTGAACTTTCTATCATTATTTATATTCTCAGCTATATTTGCAATTAATTAGTTAAACAAGGATAAAAATAATCATGTATTACGAATAAATAAATGTCAATAAATTATACTCGATGAACTTGCAAAATTGGCTGTGTCGTCTCTGTAAGACCTTGGATGTTCTGTACGTCCCCCCCCCGCTCCTCTGCTTACAAACCCCTTGTTATTTTTCAAGTGGATCTTCGTATACCAACTCTTCATTTTACTTTGGGGTATACTCACTTCAATATATCTACTTTATCTAATTGCTCCCATGTAAAATCTGCGTCTTCACGGCCGAAATGACCGTAAGCAGCCGTTTTTTGATAGCATGGAGTGTGAAGTTTAAGATGTTTAATAATTTTACCAGGACGCATATCAAAATGTTGCGTTATTAGTTTAGTAATTTGTTCGTTGCTTAATGTGCTAGTACCGAAAGTTTCAGCGTACACAGATACGGGAGCAGCAATACCGATTGCATAAGATATTTGTATCTCACATCGATCGGCAAGTCCTGCTCCTACTATATTCTTAGCAATATAGCGGGCCATATAAGCAGCAGACCTATCTATTTTGGTTGGGTCTTTGCCTGAAAAACAACCGCCCCCGTGTCTTGCCATGCCTCCATAGCTGTCCACGATAATTTTCCTACCGGTTAAACCGCAATCGGCAACAGGACCGCCTATAACAAACCTACCTGTTGGGTTAATTAAGTATTTAGTATCTTTATTGAGCCAACTGCTTGGTAAGGTAGGTTTAATGATTTCTTCTATTACTGCTTCAATAAGATCTTTTTGTTGTATTTCCGGATGATGCTGAGTTGATAAAACTACTGCATCAATGGCAACAGGTTTGTTATTTTCATATTGTAACGTGATTTGTGATTTTGCATCAGGTCTAAGCCAGGGCAAGACATTTTGTTTACGTAAATATGCTTGTCTTCTCATTAAAAGATGAGCGTAGTAAATTGGTGCAGGCATTAAGCTATCTGTTTCATTACAGGCATAACCGAAAACCATACCTTGGTCTCCTGCACCTATTGCATCGTCATTTGCATTGTCAACACCCATAGCTATATCGGGCGATTGTTTAATAATGGATGAAATTACGGCACAACAGCTACCGTCAAATCCATAATTTGGATTATTATAGCCGATTTCTTGTATCTTGCTACGTACTATTTGCTCAATATCCACATAGGTACTAGTAGTAATTTCGCCACCCACTAGAACTAGACCGGTTGTTACAAATGTTTCACAGGCAACACGACCACTAGGGTCATGCTTTAGAATTTCATCAAGTACTGTATCTGAAATTTGATCGGCAATTTTGTCCGGATGTCCTTCAGAAACTGATTCAGATGTGAAGATAAAATTTTTCATACATTACGCTCCTTTTTTAAATAATTGATGCAAACAACCTATTATATTTTATAAATTCGTTTAAAGCTTTTTTAACTATACTGTTTAAAGTATAGCCGTGTTGCACATCGCATATAAGCTGACTTCTTTATGTAGTTCAGGCTCAATTCTTACATTAACACTACCTTTAAAAGGTTTATCGGGTATTTTACCGACTATATTACAATCTTCTAGATAACTATCTATAGCTTCTTGAAATGACTTTATTAAAATTTTAGCGTTGGATACTTCATAGCTTATCAAATCTTTTATAAATTCTACTTTACCGAAAAATAGTTCTTCGTAAGCATTAAAATGTACTGATCCTAAATAACCTTTATAGTTCATCAAATCATTTTTTATCAAATTTTAGTGTACTTGATGATTTTGATGTCATTCCTAGCTAAAAGCGGTGTTGTTGCGTGGACCGGTTTTCCGTCATTGTGAGAAGAATTACGTAGTAATTCGACGAAGCAATCCAGTAAAAAATTCTGATTTACAGAATTTTTTAATTATTTTTCTGGATTGCCACGTCGCTTCGCTCCTCGCAATGACTGCTAGAGTATCGATGCAACAATGCCAACAAGTCTTGACACAGTTTTATATAATTCAATGAATTTCCATCCAGTTATTACCTGATCTAATTTCGGTTATAATCGGTACATTCATATTAGTAGAGTTTTCCATGATTTTTTTGATAATAGGCGTTACGAGTTCTACTTCATCCTCCGGCGCTTCAAATAATAATTCATCATGAATTTGCAGTACTAATCTGGTTTTAAGCTTATTTTTTTCTATTTCTTGATCTAGATTGATCATAGCAATTTTAATTATATCGGCATTAGTTCCTTGAATAGGAGCATTAATAGCTGCACGTTCTGCAAATTGTTTAAGCTTTTTATCATGAATTAGAGGTACAAAACATTTTCTGCCAAAGAAATTTATGACATAGCCGTTGCTACTTGCAAAAGCTTTTGTTTGCTCCATATATTCTTGTACTCCTTTATATTCGGCAAAATATTTCTTGATATATTCGGATGCTTCGCTGTTACTAACGTTTAATTGCTTAGCAAGCCCAAAAGCACTTATACCGTAAATAATACCAAAATTTATAGCTTTTGCTTTACGTCTATGTTCGCTAGTGAGTTCATGTTTTTGCAAGTTAAAGATTTGACAGGCCGTTTGAGTATGGATATCGTCTTTATTAATAAATGCTTGTTTTAATGTATCTATATTTGCGATATGGCTTAATATTCTAAGCTCAATTTGAGAATAATCTGCAGATATTAATTTATAGCCTTTTTCAGCAATAAAAGCTTGTCTGATTTTATTCCCCTCACTAGAGCGAATAGGTACGTTTTGCAGATTAGGTTCTTGTGAGCTAAGTCTTCCTGTAGTGGTAGAAGTTTGTAAAAATGTCGTATGTACTCGCCTCGTTATATTATCTATCTGTTTTGGCAAACTATCGGTGTAGGTATTCTTGAATTTTATAAGTTGCCGCCATCTTAATAATAAATCTGCAATATTATATCCATGTTCACTAAGTTTTTCGAGTATTTCAGCACTTGTTGAGTAAGAGCTTGCTTTAGCCGCAGTTTTACCAAAAGGTAATTGCATTTTTTCAAATAAAATCTCACCTAGTTGTTTTGGTGAGCCGATATTAAATTTAGTTCCACTAAGAGCAAAAATTTCTTCTTCAAGTATAGCTATTTCTGCTCCAAACTCAGCAGATAACTGATTGAGATAATTTGCATCTACTTTTATACCTGTTTTCTCCATTTTATCTAAGATAAAACAAATAGGCAAATCAATGTCGCTATACAGTCTAAAGGCTTTATTATCTTTAAGTTCTAATATAGTTTGCTTATAAAGTGAGATAAAATTTGCTACTATTCTTGCTGATTCATTGATTATATTGTCCTCTTTTAAAGCTTCTTCAAATAAATTTTTCTGTGATAAACCGGCAGATAACGCATATTGCATTAGTTCTAAATCCTCTATAGCCGTAATTTTATGAGATTGGTTTGCATAAAATTTAAGCAGAGGTTTAAGAGAGTAGGTAATTTTTTTTATGGATTTATCGGTTAGTAAATTAAAGATTATATATGAAAACCAGTCGTTATTATTTTTAGTATTATAAGAAAATAAATCATTAGAAGTATTAGGTATTTTAATAACATAGCTTTGGTTTTGCAGTGATAAAATAAAAGCAAGATTATCTCCTTTATGCTGCAATAAATATATCCCGAATATTCCTATTTTCTCAGCTTCTTTAGCAAAATTCGCAAGTTCACCGGTATTATTGATTTCTTTTTCTTCAGTTACTTTATTATCTATTATCTCTTTGTGATCATTAATTTTAATATCAAATAAATTTTCTGCTCTTTTATATAAAGATTTAAAACCGTATTTCTGTAAAAATTCTGTTAATTTATCACTATTTGGAGGTGACCATTCTAAATTATTCAGCTGAAAATCTAAATCAATGTTAGAATCAAGTCCGATTAACTGCCATGAAATTAACGCAGCTGCCTTAGAATTTTGTAAAGTTTCACGTTGTTTTACGCTTGAGACTTGGTCTAAAGAGTTAAATATATTCGCTACAGAACCAAATTGTGTTATAAGACTACTTGCCGTTTTTGGTCCAATGGACGGTACGCCTGGAATATTATCCGATCTATCGCCTATTAAAGCCATCACTTCACGTAATTTATCCGAAGTAGTACCGAATTTTTTAACAACATCATCCTCTGTAATATATTTTCCTTTTAGAGGATCATATATTTTGATGTTCTCACTCATTAACTGTAATAAATCTTTATCGGAAGAGATGACCACTACATCTTCGCCGAGTGCAGCTGTTTTAGCGGCAAAGGTTGCAATAATGTCATCGGCTTCATAGCCGTTTTTCTCTAGAATAGGCAAGTTTAAGTTACTAGCGACATCCCGAACTAATGGTAATTGTACGACTAAATCCTCAGGTGGAGGCGGGCGGTTAGCTTTATATTCAGGATAAATATGATGGCGGAAATTGTTCCCGCCGCTGTCAAATACTACAGCGACATGTTTAGGCTTAAAGTCGCTCAGCAATTTTAGGAGCATTGAAGTGAAGCCGTAAAGGGCACCGACAGGCTCACCTTGCGGCGAAGTTAAAGGTTGTTGTGCATAATAGGCTCTAAAAACAAATCCGTATCCGTCTATGAGCAATAAAGTATTTTTTTGAGTCATTTCGTGATTTTATTTTTAATTCTATCGTCATTGCAAGTGGATATTGCCTGCGTGGTTCGTCTTTCCGTCATTGCAAGGAAATTATGAAATAATTGACGGAAGCAATCTCAGGGGTTTATTATAACTTGTATGGGATTGCTGTGCAGCCCCTACGAGGCTGCTCGCAATGACGGTTTGGTACCCACGTAGCACAACCTCATAACCCTACTAGACTTTTAGCAAAATCATGTCGGTGGAATATTTTTAAGTCTTCTATCTTCTCGCCTATACCGATAAAGTATACAGGTAGATTAAATTTCTGTACCACTCCGACAAGCACTCCGGCTTTAGCACTACCGTCGAGTTTAGTCACGATGAGACCTGTTAAATTAGTAGCATTGTTAAAATGCTCGATTTGGTTATAAGTATTTTGTCCTGTAATAGCATCAATTATTAAAATGCTATGAGTAGGAGCATGCCCGTCTAGTTTTTTTATAACTTTTACAATCTTAGATAGTTCATCCATCAAATTTTTCTTATTATGAAGCCTACCTGCCGTGTCAATAAAAAGCATATCGATATTTTGTTTTATCGACTCTTCCATAGCATGGTAAGCAACACTCGCAGGGTCAGCCGATTCTTCACCGGTAATAAGTAGTGCATTTGCTCTATCTACCCAACTGCTGAGCTGATTCACGGCAGCTGCTCTAAAAGTATCACAGGCCGCAACCGCTACTTTTTTCCCTTGTGCTGAGTACATGGCAGCAAGCTTACCTATAGTGGTGGTTTTGCCTGCTCCATTAACACCGCAAACTAAAATTACGTTTAATTTATTTGCGTTTAGTGTAAAAGGAATTTCTGATTTTGATAGCTGCTGCGCTATTAATTCAGCTAGGGCTTCTTTTACTGTATCACTATCTATTTCTTTGTCAAATTTTACCTTTTTAAACTCTTCAATAATATTAGTTACTACCGAAACGCTCATATCACTTGCAATAAGTAGTTCTTCAAGCTTTTCTAAAGTTTCTGTATCTAATTTTTTCTTGTAAAATATTTTGTCGATACCTTCCGATATTTTATTAGAAGTTTTAGATAAACTTTGTTTTAATTTGCTAAATATCGAAATCATATTAGATTAGTTTTTGTTTTGTAATGATGTCATTCCCACGTAGGCGGGAATCCAGTAAAACCTATAAAAACTTATTTTTATAGATTTATCAAGTATTATCATAATGATTTATTATGGATTCTTGCTTTCGCAGGAATGACATAGTAAGCAATGGTGACTAAGTTACTTATCTCTTCTTCTTATTCTTGCTTTTGTTTTTATTTCCGTCAGTAGTTTTATTGAATCTCCCTAAATTTTTAACAAATTTTTGTAATCCGTTAAGTTCCGTTCCATATGTCCTAGTATATTCACGTACTGTTTCTATATCTTGTCTATGAAAATCATCTATTACTACTACTTCCTGCATAAAATTATTAGCATCAAACGTAATTTTTACTATCTTCTGCTTTTCAATTTTTGGATTGAGCCAAGCTCTTTGAGACATAACTCTTTCAACATAATACCAGGTATTTTGGGAATATTCCGGTACCATAGTAGGTGTACCTATTAACTCTACGACTTCTGTTTTATTTAGTTTTTTAGACTCTAATTTTACAAGTGCCGCATCATCTATGGATTGTCCTCTATTTTCGATAGTTTTGCAGCTGCTTAAGGAAAAAAAGGCTAATATAAAAATGTATGTTATAAAAATTTTCATAAGTTTAATTTTATCTAGATTTTATTACAAGATTATAATATACTGCTTCACTAATTTGACAAATACTTTTTAATTTATATTTAGAGAGGCTAATAATGGCAGTTCCAAAGAAGAAAACATCAAAATCAAGACGTAATATGAGACGTTCGCATTTAGCACTTGGCAAAGTTAACGTAATAGTTGACTCGCAAACCGGTGAATATAAACTTTCGCATCACGTTTCTTTAGTCGACGGTACTTATAACAATCGTCAAGTAGTAACAAAGAGAATTGAAACTGAAGAAGAAGTAGCCTAAAGATTTTATGACCTGTAAAATTATTGGTTGCGGCGGGTATCTTCCTTCAAAAATAGTTAGTAATGACGAGCTTGCAAAATTTGTAGAGACTAGCGATGAATGGATTAGAACAAGAAGCGGCATCTCACAGCGTCATATAGCAGACGATAATGAATATACTTCCCATCTTGCTTTAAAATCAGCTAAAAAAGCTATAGCAGATGCGAGGATGTCGGCAAATGATATTGATTTAATTATTACATGTACTACTACTTCCGATAATAGTTTTCCTTCTGTTGCTACTAAACTACAGGGCTATCTTGGTTTAACTAATATACCGTCTTTTGATTTACAAGCAGTATGTGCCGGCTTTGTTTATGGTTTACAAGTAGCGAATTCTCTTATTGCGTCCAGTAAATATAAAACTATTTTGCTTATAGGAGCCGAGAAAATGACCTCGCTGTTAGATTGGAATGACCGGTCTACTTGTGTTTTATTCGGTGATGGAGCAGGTAGCGTAATATTACAGCGTAGTAGTGATGATTCCGGATTAATAGATAGTAATATCTTTTCAAGCGGGGCTGATTATGAAATATTATACACAAGCGGTGGTGTAAGCATGAACGGTACTAGCGGGAAAATAATGATGCAGGGTCAAAAATTATTTCGTTATGCAATAGAAAAAATGCAACAATCTATAGAAGATTTACTGCATGCTAATCAATTCAGTGTAAGCGGTATTGATTATTTTATACCTCATCAAGCAAATATCCGTATTATAAATAAACTCACTGAACTATTAAATATAGAAGAGCATAAAGTAGTGAAAACCGTAGAAAAACATGCTAACTGCTCTGCTGCTTCTATTCCGCTTGCTTTGAGTACTCTTAAAGCATCAGGCAAAATAAAAAAAGGTGATATTCTACTATTTTCAGCTATCGGTGCAGGTTTAACTTGGGGCAGTGCATTAATTAGATGGTGAATATACTCGTTTTATTTCAAAAATTGTCATCGTTGTTTAATATTTCTTGATCCTCACTATATATTTATATATACGCTGCCGGTTATAAGCTTCAAAATCGATTCCTCTTTTCTACATTAAACTTCATTTATCTATTTATTCAAAGTATCTACTCGTATTATAAAAATGATATTTTTACCACATTTATTCATGAGTAATGGCATTTTATAACATTTTAGCCTTTAAACTAATAAAATAATGATATATAACTAACTCACATAGCTTTTGGTTAGTTAGTTTTATAACTAGCTAAAATGATTCAATATTAATAAATTATAATCTCAAGGAGTTTAATTATGAAAACAAAAATTACATTAGCTTTTCTTGCATTATTTGTGCTTGCAGGATGTAATACAACAAAAAGAACCCCACAAATGGATGGTATGATGAATCAAGGTGAAGAAACATCATTAATGAAAGATTTCGAGAAGCATGCAGGTAATGCTGTATGGTTTGCTTTTGATAGTTCTTCTTTATCTCCAAAAGCTAAAGAAGAACTAGAAAGACAAGCTTGCTGGTTATCAAAGCATCCTGAAGTAAAAGCTACTGTTGAAGGACATTGCGATGACAGAGGTACCAGAGAATATAACTTAGGTTTAGGTGAAAGAAGAGCAGAAGCAGCGAAAAAATTCTTAGCTCATAAAGGAATCGACCATAGCAGATTAAATACAATCTCTTATGGTAAAGATAGACCTGCTATGACGGGTAATACTGAAGAAGCTTTTGCTTATAATCGTAGAGCTGTAACAGTTATACATCACTAAAATTGTTTACTGATTATAGTATCCTAAAAGGTCGAGTTTACTACTCGGCTTTTTTTATTTATAAGTGGATACCAAATCGTCATTGCAAGCAGCTAGGCTGCGTGGCAATCTCATGAAATAATAGCAGTTGTGTACATACAGTTACTTTGTAATTTCCTCGCAATGACAAAAAAACTGATCCACATTGCCCTGTTTTTTAGATAATACCTCAAAAATATAAAAATTTTACTAGACTTAACTACATAATAATTATATAAATTTCAAGTAAAAAGGGGCTGTAGCTCAGTTGGTTAGAGCACACCGCTCATAACGGTGTGGTCGTAGGTTCAAGTCCTACCAGCCCTACCACACAAATTCTTATTTAAATTCGTATTAGCACTGAATTTATAATGGTTAATCTAAAAACACTGTCTTGGTATCTTACTAAATTATATTCTAAGTGTTTCCTTGTTATATTATTTCTTTTAATCGGGCTATTAATTATCTCAAATATTTTTGATCTTTTGCAAAAATTCAAAAATATTTATGTTCCTTTTAGTTTTTTTTGGAGACTTATTTTATATAAGATTCCTTATTTACTAGGTCAAGTATCTTCATTAATCAGTTTTACCGCTATGTTATTTTTTCTTAGCAATCTAACAAAAAATAATGAATTAACAGCTATGTTATCTAGCGGTATTCATATTTGGCAAGTACTTGTTATTCCATGTATTGTTACTTTAATTTTAGGTATAGTTTTTACGACGATATTGAATCCTATCGGTACTATAGGCTTACAAAAATATGAGTTATTAGAAGCAAAACTAACTAAAAAATCCTTGAGTGATGGTATAATATCTAAATCAGGTTTATTATTTTTTGAATCTTTAAATGATGAAAATCAAATTATCCAAACACAATTTATTAATGTTGCCGAGAAAAAATTAAATAATATTACAATTTTATTTGTTGATAGTAATAATTCTTTTTTAAAGAGAATTGATGCATTATACGGTATTATTGAAAATAAAATGTTACATTTAAATAGAGTTAAGGTTTTTACAAAAGAGGAAACTAAGTCTTACAATAATTTAACTATACAGACAAATTTATCAATGAATAGTTTAGTAAATAAATTTATTCGTCCGGAAATGGTTTCTATTTGGGCTTTACCTAAATTAATTAATGAATTATTAAATTCAGGTTTACCGGCTATTAATTATCAAATTTATTATTATAAGCAATTATTTAAGCCTATAATGATGATAGTAACCGTAATTTTAGCAAGTTGTTTTATTAGTCTTAAACAGCGTGATAATTCCCAAGAAAAAGTACTGATATTAGGTTTATTTTTAGGTTTTATAGCATATTCGTTATCAGAAATTTTATTAAAAATACTTACTTATAATAATTTGTCTTTAATTGCTGCTATTTTATTGCCTAGTATGCTAATATTTTTTATTAGTAACTTTATTATTTTACATTATAAGGAAATTTAATATATACTCGTTTAATTTGAAAAATTAGCTGCGTCACTTCTCATTTTTGATCTTCACGTAGTATCCTACGGTGCGGCCAAAAATTCTGAGGCTTCTTGCTCTTTTCCAAATTAAACTTCGTCTATAATTAAATTTTTATTTACTATGGGATTGTTTATTTTATTAACAGTTTCATAGAAGCGTTTTTAGAATTTAGAGAGAAAAAATAAAATGATAATGAAATTTTTGGAAGGTTTTTTTTCCGGTATGGCCATCGATCTTGGTACGGCAAATACTATTGTCTATCAAAAAAGTCGTGGAATTGTTTTAAGGGAACCTTCTGTTATTGCGTTAATAAAAAAAGACGGTGCTTTTGTGCCTTATGCTTATGGTCATGAAGCAAAAATGATGCTTGGGCGTACTCCTACGGATATTGAAGCAAAAAGACCTTTAAAAGACGGTGTTATTGCCGATTTTAAGGGTGCAGAGGAAATGATAAAGTATTTTATTAGAATGGTGCATAATCGTCGCTCTTTTTTTGGTCCGACAATTGTTATTTGTGTGCCTTCCGGTTCTACGCCGGTTGAGCGTCGTGCTATTCAAGAAGCAGCAGAAAGTGCAGGGGGTAGGGATGTTTATTTAATTGAAGAACCTATGGCGGCAGCGATTGGTGCAGGTCTACCCGTAACGGAAGCGACCGGTTCTATGATTGTTGATATTGGAGGAGGAACTACCGAAGTTGCAGTTTTATCACTAGGGGGCATAGTATATGCAAGGTCGGTAAGAGTCGGCGGTGATAAGATGGATGAATCTATTATCTCATATATAAGAAGGCACTATAACCTATTGATAGGTGAGGCTACTGCCGAAAAGATAAAGCAAGAAATAGGTACGGCTTATGTAGATGAAAACGCTGAACCAAGAAAAATGGAAATTAGAGGACGTGATTTAATTTACGGTATTCCTAAAGAAATGATATTGAACGAAAGACAAATTGCTGATAGTCTAATTGAACCGGTAAGTCAAATTGTTGAAGCGGTAAAAGTAGCATTAGAAGCAACGCCTCCTGAATTATCTTCAGATATAGTTGATAAGGGAATTGTGTTAACAGGCGGCGGCTCATTATTACGAAATCTTGATTTTGTTCTTAGTGAAGCCACTAAATTGCCTGTGATAGTTGCAGATGATGCCCTCTCTTGTGTGGCACTTGGAACAGGAAAAGTACTCGAAGATTTTACAAAGCTAAAACATGTACTATTTAAACAGGATTAACAATGGCAATACTTGCAAATAGAGTAAAAAATTCTTCAAATTCATTAGAATTAATAAGAATAATATCAAATACTCTTAAGCGTTTTTTTGTTATATTTGGGCTTGGATTGTCTGTATATTTATTTTTTACTACGCCTAAAAAAATATCTAGTATATCACTTGAAGTAACCGGTAGTATAGTATCAACCGGTTTAGCAGTTTATGAAGATATATTTGGATATATAAATTCAATAACACAAAAATTTGTTTATTTTCAAGATTTAGAACGACAAAATATAGAACTTAAACTTGAAATAGCAAGATTACAACATTTGCAAAGTGAAGTAGAATCAGTAAGAGCTGAAAATATTGCATTAAAAGATTTGTTAACGATTGCTGAGGAAGAAGAATTTGAATACATTACTACTAAATTACTTAGTGTTTCCTTTAATCCCTTTTCTAGAACTGCTTTGATTTCTGCAGGTAAAAAGCAAGGCATTGAACCTGATCAAATCGTTGTTAATTCAGGAAAATTAATAGGAAAAGTAATAGAAGTGAGTAATAATTATGCTAAAGTAATGTTAATTAGCGATATTAATTCTAGAATACCTATTAAAGCTAATTCTTCAAGAGAACAAGGTATTTTAGCAGGTAATAATAATAATAGTAAAATTTTATACTTGCCTAACAATCATTTAGTACAAAAAAATGAGGAGATAGTAACCTCCGGACACGGTAATATTTATCCTGCAGGTATTTTAGTGGGTTATGTGTCTAAAGTTACAGAACATGATGTTATGGTAAATGTAGCAGCTGATCTATCTAAAACGGAATTTGTGCAAGTATTGTTACCTAAGGAATAATGAAAAAGGGTTATTTTGGCATTATTGCCGAATATATTTATATAATAATCTATAAATTAAAATTTTATCAAATACTGCATCATAGAAAACGTTACTATGTCGGGGAAATAGATAGTTACGTAATAAAGAAATTGTTTTTATTGCAGTCAAAGCAAGAAGCTCTAAAATTGATGATAGATTTGTATCTTGCAATCAGCCAAGAAGAATTACTAGGGCTGCTTAAATGTTTTTAATTAGCAATTATAATATCAGGTGATAATACTCGTTTTTGTTGTACGGCTCCGGCTATGCAGAAGGCATTGTTGTATAGGTCAGTTTTTCCGTCATTTCTAGGAAATTACGAAATAATTGACGAAGCAATCTCAGAATATTTGATGAGATTGCCACGCAGTCTACGACTGTTCGCAATGATGGGGTGGTATCCATCTAACAAGGCTGGTAATACTCGACAAACTTTGTATATATCTATCCTTTATTTATTCAGAGGTTATTAATATGGCACTTGCTACTAAGGTAAAAGAATTTTTAGAAGAAAAATTAAAACAAGAAAAAATAAATCGTAAATATCTTTCTGAAGTCACTAATATCCCTTATACAACTGTTAGCAGAATTATGAGAGCGGAAGCTAATCGTGAATTCAATCCTGAAATAGATACTATTTTAAAAATAGCAAAATATTTTAATTGTACTATGGATGAGGTAATAAAAAGAAAAGTACCGCATAATTCATAAAGCTTGATGCAAGCGAATTTTACATGATTCACCTGTACTCACGTAGTTTATCTACTGCTTTTGCAGGCTTGCATTTAAATTCATCTTGTCTGAATCTTTCTGGAATATGCTATACCTACGGAATAAAACATAAAATATGACAATAAAAAATAAAGGACTGATTATAATTTTATCTTCCCCTTCAGGTACGGGTAAGTCAAGTTTAGCTAAAGCATTATTGAAAATAGATAATAATTTGCGTTTATCTATTTCGGCAACTACAAGAAAACCACGTTTAGGAGAAGTAGAGGGCATAAACTATTACTTTAAGACCAGTCTAGAATTTAAAGAATTAGTTAATCAGAATAAATTTCTTGAATATGCTAAAATATACGATAATTATTACGGTACGCCTAAAGAATATGTCGAAATGTTATTAAATCAAGGCTTGGACGTTTTGTTTGATATTGATTGGCAAGGAACAAAGAGCATTAAGAAAAATGCTACTAATGTTGTTGCTATATTTATATTGCCTCCTAGTATTGAAATACTGGAACAACGCTTAAGGAAGAGAGCGACCGATAATGAAGAAGCAATAAAATTACGTATGCAGTCGGCACAAAACGAAATGTCACATGCTAATGAGTACGATTATGTGATTACTAACGATGATTTCGGCCAGACGCTTAAAAAAATACATGCTATTATAGTTGCAGAACGAGAAAAAGCTTTTTGACTTTATCACTTTTTCTTTTTCTACTGAGAATTAGAAGCTTAACTTCTAATTTTCATGGTATACTTGGTGAAGTTCAAAAATTGGCTACGTCGTTCTACGAGATCTGCGGTGCTGAATTTAAGTATATGCTCCGCTCCTCGCCTTGTGAACTGATTACTCTTTTTGAAATTGACCGTCGTCTACTGATTCTTCATTTTACTTCGGAGTATACTAGTTTCAATGCTTAGAAAACAATTCCTTTCATCAATAATAAAACATTTTAAAACTCATAAAGTTTGTGCTTTGTTAGGGCCAAGACAGTGCGGAAAAACTACCCTTTCTAAATAATTCGCAGAAGCTTATAATATTTCTAAAATCAATATTTTTGACCTTGAAAATCCTTTAGATTTAGCAAGATTAAATGAACCGATGCTTGCTTTATCTGATCTAAAAGGGTTTGTGATTATCGATGAAATTCAGTATAAACCTAATCTATTTCCTATTTTAAGAGTTCTTGTTGATCAACTGATATTAAATTTTAGTACTAAGTCAGCGCATCAAGAGACTTAATTAAACAAGGTTCTGAAACGCTGGCTTGGGGTAGGCTATATTGAAATGACCCCGTTTTTGCCTTATCTGAAGTGTCAGGCACTCAAAAATTATGGGTATGCAGCGGATTTCCTTTATCATATCTTGTAGATGATGAAGAGTTAAGTACTTTATGGCGCAAAATTATATTAAAACATTTTTAGAAAGAGATATACCAAATTTAGGTTTTTACACAATACCGTCTATGCAGTTACGTATGTTTTGGTTAATGCTTTGCCATGATCACGCTAATATATTTAATGCTTCAGAACTTGGAAATTCTTTATCTATCTCATATCATACCGCAAAGCATTATTTAGATATTTTAGAAGGAACTTTTATGATCCGTGTTTTGCATCCTTGATATGAAAATCTTAAGAAAAGACAGGTTAGGTTAAAACTCCTAAAATTTTTTTAGAGATAGCGGAATATATCACACTTTATTAGGGTTACATAGTTATGAAGCATTAAATACTAATCCTAAAATCGGTGCATCATGGTAGGGATTTGTTTTAGAACAAATTATTAGATACTATAAAGCTGAGGCTGAGAAATGCTATTTTTGGTCATCTCATAACGGAACAGAAATAGATCTTTTAATTTTTAAAAATAGCAAACGTTTAGGTTTTGAAATTAAATATACAAATACACCGAGTATCACAAAATCAATGCAAATATCCTTAGAAGATTTAAAGCTTGAGCAAATTAATGTAATATTCCCAAGTGATATTAGCTTTAAATTGTCAGGATAAATACAGGCAATAGGTCTCTCCTGCTTAATTCAAAATGATACACGAGCTGCATATAGTTACAGCTCTTAGAATGTTATATTATTTCACATCCGACTTTTTTAGCACCTTTGCCTGCAAGTTTTGTTTGCTGAGCTTCATAATCATTATGCATTTGATTAAAAGTCTGATCGACTGTTAAATGTGGTGTTCCGGTAGTTACCATACTTGTCACAGGTTGAGATTTTATGTCCTTTGACAAAGTGGTTGTTCTAGCTTTAATTCTTTGTAATGCTGCTAATGTATCCATATCATTACTTTGTTTACTCATATTTTCTCCTATATTTTATTTGTTAAATTTTATCTTATCCACACGTTATTTTGTTTTTTTGTTGAACTTGATTACTTTGCTCAACTTGGTAATTTTTTGTGGTAGCTATTGGGTTATTTAAAGAATCTTTTATTCTCTTTGCTTTACGTTGAGTATTAATTTTACTACATATATTTTTACGTATATCTTGATCTTCACTGCTTAAATTTTTATTATTGACTATTGCTTCCTGTTGGTTATTGAGTAAAGAATGCTTCTGTTTAAATTCTTGATGTTTGTTAGGACCTAGAGTATTTTTTAGATTTCTCTATAGCGTCTCCAAGCTTACTTATTTTTTCTTGGTTTTCTTGATGAAATATCTTAACACTTTCTATTTCTTCTTGAACGTGCTTTTGAACTTTTCTAGCTTCTTTTACTACAGTGTTTTTAATTGCTAGATTTTCTTTCTTTACTTTTACATTCTCTTCTAATTCTTGAATTTGTTCAGGTAATAAATTTTTATCTTTTAATTTCTTAGTTAAATCATTAATCTCTTTTTCTATAATCTCTTTTTCTTCATTAGTTTTTTTAAGTATTATATTTACTTCTTCTTGTTTCTCTTGAAGTTCTGCAAATTTTTGTCTACGCTCTTCTATTTCTTCTTTAGTTAAAATATTTTTATTAATCGCCTGTTCATCAATTATCTCTTCCCCCTTTTCATTTATTTTAACCATTGTTTCTATAGGAGGAGATAATTTTTTATATTCTTCTAATTTGCTCTTAAATCTATCATGAATAGCATTAAGTTCTTGAATTTGTCTTGCAGCTTCCATTTTATATTGTATTATTGCTTCTGCCCGCTCTCTTTGTTTTTCTAACTGTTCTAGCTCTTTTTGCGTAATGTTAGAATTAAGCTGGCTTTCTGCTAGTTCTTGCTTTTTTAATGCTATAGCCTCTACTTTTTTTGCTATATCACTAACAAAAGAACTATCAGATTTAATATTGCGAGCTGTACTTACTAATCTACTTAACTCTGCAGGATTATTAGTAGCGGTAATTTGAGCAAGAATAGCTTTTATATCATTAAGTGCTTGATGATCAGTTATTTTTTCTTTTTGTGGATATTCTTTATTTGTAATTTTACTCACAATAACCTTTTATGTGTGTTTCCATCATCTATAAAACGTTAACAACAATTAATAATTAAGTCAAGAAAATTTTAACAAAAATTAATTTTGTATTTCTAACTATTGATTTAATAACTCGTCTAGTTTCTTTTTATCATTAATTAATTGATTAGTAATACGGTTATATTGTTGAGGATTATCTAAATATAGATTAACGTCTTCAATTTCTTTTTCTAAGTATTTGATGGATATTTCTAGCTTTGCGATATCGTCGGGCAATGTTTTAAGCAAACGCTGGTATTTATAAGATAGCTTTTTATTTGGAGGTTCTTTTTGAGATGCTAGTGGTAGTGGTGTTGAAGCTTTTTTAGTGATAGGATAGGTAGTAAAATACTGTTTATAATCTTCGTAACCTCCTGTTAAATCATGAATTTTACCTTGAGCAAAGACTAAAGTTCTAGTAACTAACCTATCTAAGAAGTCACGATCATGGCTCACGACTATTAAAGTGCCTGAATAATCTGCAAGTATATCTAGTAAAATTTCTAACTATCCATATCGAGGTTATTAGTCGGTTCATCTAAAATTAACAAATTTCCAGGGTTAATTAGAATTTTTGCGAGTAATAATCTATTAGCTTCGCCGCCCGATAGAATAGCGGTTTTTGCATTAAGTATTATGGTTAAACATGAATTGTTTTAAATAACCGGCAACATGCATGGTTTTACCGTTTGGCAAAAATACTTGATCACCGCCTGTAGGACATAAAGTTTGTTGTAATGTATGATTAGGCTCTATTTTTTCTCTATGTTGATCAAAATATGAAATATCTAAATTACCGCCGTATATAATTTTACCTAAATCAGGTGTAAGTTGCTTTGTTAGTAGTTTGATAAAGGTAGATTTGCCTGAGCCGTTTGCACCGATTTTTTCGCCTTTTTTTACACGAAAACTGAAATTATCAATGATGTTAGTATTTTTATAGCTGAAACTAATATTATCTGCTTCAATAATGAATTTACTTTTAGCTATATTTTCGGCAAGCTCTGCCCTAACTCTTTGTTTTGAACTAGCTAGTTTTTCAGTCTGTTCTCTTGTTATGACTCTTAAAGCTTTCAACTCCGCAAGTCTCTTTTGATTCCGCTTACGTCTAGCCGTAACACCGGCATTTAACCATTCCTTCTCTTGAGATAGTTTTTTATTTAATTTCCGCAGCACTGCTTCTTCTTGCTCTATTATAAGATTTTGCCATCCATCAAAAAATTTAAATCCTTTATCGGATTTACGTAAAATCCCTCTATCAAGCCACCAAATTTTATTAGTAACATTTGAGAGAAATATTCTATCATGACTAACGCAAATAATAGCACCGTTATAAGATTTAACAAATTCTTCTAGCCACTAATCGTTTCAATATCTAGATGATTGGTCGGTTCATCAAGTAGTAATATTTCCGGCTCTAATATGAAAGCCTTAGCAAGGTTTGCTCTTCTAAGCTGACCGCCTGAATAGGTTGATAAGTTATCTGTTCCGTTGATTTGTAATTTTTCTAGAATTATATCGATTTGGTATTTATCTATTTCTTTTGTACTATCTGTTTGTTGTAAGATAAAATCGTAAACAGTTAGATTAGTCTTTATAGAAATATCTTGTCTTAAATAGCCAGTTGTAATTGCAGCATCTTGAAATAGTTCGCCGTTATCTAGTTCATAGTCCCCTGATATTACTTTCATTAAGCTTGATTTCCTGCAGCCGTTACGTCCTATAAGACAAATCTTATCACCTTTGTATAAATAAAGTGCTAAATCAGATAAGATTACTTTATCCGCAAAGCTTAGATTACCATTTTTGATGTAATAAATTGGGGTCATGAAAGGGAATATATTGTTGA
Organism: Rickettsia australis str. Phillips; assembly: GCF_000273745.1. Lineage (GTDB taxonomy): Bacteria > Pseudomonadota > Alphaproteobacteria > Rickettsiales > Rickettsiaceae > Rickettsia > Rickettsia australis. Next base: position 24,380 of record NZ_AKVZ01000032.1, on the reverse strand, counting down.
TGTTGTTGCATATGCACACTTCGTCATTGCGAGCGACTGAATGCTTTGTTGCATTGTTCAAGAAACCTGCTCGATGTCATTCCCGTGTGGCGTTGTTGCGTGGACCGGTTTTCCGTCATTGCGAGAAGAATTACATAGTAATTTGACGAAGCAATCCAGTAAAAAATGCTAATTTACAGAATTTTTTTAATCTTTTTCTGGATTGCCACGTCGCTTTGCTCCTGCAATGACGGTTTTGGTATCTACGCAATAATACCTTCCCACGTAGGCAGGAATAGTACTATAAAGCCTTTTAAAAGCTTTATTTGAATAAAATCTTGATCTTAAATATTTTTTAAAGCTCGATTTATCTAGCTTTACGCTGGATTCCCGCTTTTGCTGGAATGACATAAACCGATCCATGCAACAACGCCTTTAGTTGCTTGCAATGACTGTGTAGAAATCAAACCCTCTTAATTACTAAACTAGCATTAGTACCGCCGAATCCAAACGAATTAGAAAGCACGTAGTCTATTTTAGTTTCTCTAGCTTTTAATTTTACTAAATCTATTTTAACCTCATCCATAGGGTTATCTAAATTTAAAGTTGGCGGTGCAATCTGATCTCGAATTGCAAGAGCTGAAAAGATAAACTCAACGCTTCCTGCTGCACCGAGTAAATGTCCTATTGATGATTTAGTAGAAGACATTAAAATTTGAGGATTCGCTTTTAAAAATAATTTTTGTACGGCTGCTAATTCTATCTCATCACCGAGATTAGTAGAAGTACCATGTGCATTAATGTAATCAATCATATTGGGGGTGATAGCTGCATCTAGCATTGCATCTCTCATCGCTCTATAAGCCCCTCTACCTTCAGGATGTGGGGCTGTCATATGGTATGCATCACCTGTAGAGCCGTATCCTATAACTTCACCGTAAATTTTAGCTCCTCGATTTAAGGCATGCTCATATTCTTCCAAGACTACAACGCCTGCTCCTTCACCCATAACAAAACCGCTGCGGTCTTTATCCCAAGGTCTTGAGGCTTTTTCAGGATTATCGTTATATTTAGTACATAATGCTCTAGCAGCAATGAAACCTGCAACTCCAACAGGTGTAACTGGAGCTTCTGCACCGCCTGCGACCATAACATCTGCATAGCCGTGCTTGATCATACGCATAGCATCGCCTATAGCATGTGCCCCTGTAGAGCAAGCCGTTACTGCTGCTTGATTTGGACCGCTAAAACCGTATTTTATAGAAACAAGACCGGATAAAAGATTAATTAGTGAGGCAGGAATAAAGAAGGGACTAACTTTGCCGTTGTTTTGTTGATAAAGCTTGATAGAGGTACCTTCGATCATTTTAAGCCCGCCGATTCCTGAACCTAATATCAAGCCGGTTCTATCACGAGATGCTTCATCTTCAGGTAACCAGCCGCTATCTTCAACTGCTTCGGTTGCGGCTGCTACTCCGTAATGGATAAATTTATCCATTTTACTTATTCTATTAACGTTATCTGCTTGCGTGAAATTTTCAAGTTTAAATCCATCTTTCTCAGAGTTATCTATAAGTCCGGCAATTTTACACGCAAGTTTAGAAGTATCAAATTCCGTAATAGTTTTTATACCGCTTACCCCATTTACAATATTTTTCCAAGATGAGCTAACATCAAGCCCAACAGGAGTAACAAGCCCAAGTCCGGTAATAACTACTCTTTTATTTACTCTTTGATTCGACATTTTTAATTATCTATTAGGGATTTAATTTATGTAGATTAAGATTGGCGTTCTTTGATATATTTTATAACATCGGATACAGTTTTAATTTTAGTGGCTTCATCATCAGGGATATCAATACCGTACTCAACTTCTATTGCCATCATTAACTCTACGGTATCAAGGCTATCGGCTTTCAAATCTTCTATAAATCTTGAATCCGTAGTTATTATCGATTTATCTTTATTTAGCTTTTCAGCAACCATTTCAATAACTTTCTGTTCGATCTTGTCCGTTGTACTCATAATTTTGAACTCCATAAATCATTTAATTTTATATGCCGTATAATAGCGATGATTCAGCTATTATACTTTATTTTAACTGTATGAATATTTATTTAAAATATTCATAGCATTTTATCTTTAAAAGAACTTCTAGCACAAAAAATTATTTTATGCTAGCACAAAATTTTACACCATTAACATTCCTCCGTTTACGTGGATAGTTTGGCCGGTAATATATGATGCCTGATCGCTTGCTAAAAATGCGACTGCGTTTGCCACGTCTTCCGGCATACCGTAAGTGCCTAGCGGAATTTTTTGTACTATGGCTTCTCTTTGTTGTTCGTTTAGTTTATTGGTCATATCTGATTTAATAAATCCTGGAGCTACTGCATTAACCGTAATCCCTCTGGTTGCAACTTCGTAAGAGAGCGATTTGGTCATACCTATTAAGCCTGCTTTAGAAGCACAATAATTAGCCTGCCCTGGGTTACCTGAAATTCCTACTATTGAAGATATGTTAATAATGCGTCCATATCTATTTTGCATCATTTTTTTTATTGCTTCACGATTTAAAATAAAATTTGCTTTTAAATTAATATCAACAACTTTGTTAAAATCTTCGTCTTTCATTCTAATTGCTAGTGTATCGCTAGTAATACCTGCGTTACATACTAAAATATCTAGCTTTAGTGCTTTAGATATTAAATTGCTGCACTCTTCTTTATCTGCAAGATTACATACTGCTATCGTATAATTATCTTTTAAAACATTTCCAAGGGATTTTAATTTTTCCTCATTACTACCGCTAATAATTACATGACTTCCGAGTTTGTGCAGTAACCTTGCTATAGCTCCGCCTATACCTCCTGAAGCTCCTGTAATTAAAGCAGTTTTAGCTGTTAAATCAATCATTTTCTTCCTCCGTTTGATTAAGATTTATATTAATAATTTTTGACGATTTTTCACGTATTATTTTCTCAATTTCGTTGGAAATTTGTGGATGTTCTTTTAAATATTGTTTGACGTTTTCACGTCCTTGTCCAATGCGTACGTTATTATAGGAAAACCAAGAGCCGGATTTCTCAACAATATCAAGCTTAACTCCAAGATCGATTATCTCACCTTCTTTTGAAATACCTGAACCGTACATTATATCAAAATCTGCAGTTTTAAATGGAAGAGATACTTTGTTTTTGACTACTTTTACTCTAGTTTGGCTGCCTATCACTTCTTCTTTATCTTTAATGGAGCCTATTCTTCTTATATCGATCCTAACAGAGGCATAGAATTTCAAAGCATTACCGCCTGTCGTAGTTTCAGGACTGCCGAACATCACGCCTATTTTCATTCTGATTTGGTTGATGAAAACAGTAATACAATTGGTACGATTAATTGATGCGGTAAGTTTACGGAGTGCCTGGCTCATTAATCTTGCTTGAGAAGCCATTTGGGCATCACCCATCTCGCCCTCAATCTCTGATTTTGGTACTAAAGCCGCAACACTATCTATTATTATCATATCAATACCGCCGGAGCGAATTAAAGTATCAGTAATTTCTAAGGCTTGTTCACCTGTATCAGGCTGCGAAATGATAAGCTCGTCAATATTTACGCCGAGTTTCTTCGCATAAGCAGGGTCTAATGCATGCTCGGCATCAATAAAAGCACATATACCGCCCTTTTTCTGTGCTTCGGCGATTAAATGTAGTGTTAGAGTGGTTTTACCTGAGCTTTCAGGACCAAAAATCTCGATAATTCTGCCTTTAGGAACACCACCGATTCCAAGAGCTATATCTAGCCCCAGTGAGCCGGTAGATACGGCTTCTATATCAACATTCGGACGTTGCCCGAGTTTCATTACCGAACCTTTACCGTAGCTTTTTTCGATTTGCACGAGTGCTGCGGCAATGGCTCTTTCCTTATCTGTATTTGACATAAATTTCCATATTATAAACTTACCAATTAAAATATAAGCTTGAGAAAGAAAAATCAAATTTTATTTATGTTATTTGTGCTTGTAAGATTAAATCTTGACTTCCATGCTAGGTGATGCTTAGATGTTAAATTTACTTGTAGTATCAATGGATGCTACAATTTTGCATGTTGTTATGCCTACTATAATTCTTGATTTAAAACCATATAATTTACAACAATTATGGATAATCAATGCATATACATTAGTATTATCAGGTCTTTTAATTACCGCAGGTGCATTAGGAGATAGATTTTGTTGTAAAAGATTATTACTTTGGAGGCTTTTAGTTTTTTCCATCGCTTCAATGTTAGTTTATGTATTTGATAGCTCATGGGGATTAGCATTATGCCGTGTTTTACTTGGGTTAGGAGGATGAATGATTATGCCTTCCACTTTATCGATGTTGCGTAATATTTTTACTAATACACATGAACGTATGATCGCAATATCCTTGTGGGGAATAATGTCAACCGTAGGAGCAGCTATAGGACCCGTACTAGGGGAGTATTGGTTGAGCTTTTAAGTTGGCAATTTGCATTTTTTATAAATGCACTATTGCATTAGTAATTATTGCTTTTGGCATAGTTTGGATTCCTGAATCATCTAACCATAGTAATGAACCATGGGATTGGATAGGTGTATTTCAATCGTTTTTCGGTATAGCAGCTTTAGTGCAAGGTATTAAGATATATTGGCTAAATACAACTATACAATACTCCTCTTATAAGGACTTTACAATAGTTTAAATAACATTATTGAAATAAATTTATGAGATTTTAAAATAACGAAAACCGCATTCAAAATAGATTCGGTTGCAATTTGTATTACTTCTACTGATAGACTTTGTTGTATGGCTCGCAAAACCCCTATATATCATTCCCGCAAAAGCGGGGATCCAGCATAAAACGAGATAAATCAAGCTTTTAATTTCAAAAATTTTCTGTATTTATATATTTTTTTTCTGGATTCCCGCTTTTGCGGGAATGATATAAAACGAGCCATGTAACAAAACCCTACTTATTACCAAATGAAGAAACAATTTTATTAATTAATGATTCAATATTAATTGCTGATTGAGTATATCTTATCTCTTCATTAGCTGCTAAATTTTCATCATCATTACCAGGTACAATTGAAATATACTTACCTCCAAACAACCCGCTGGTGACTACTTGGGCTTTAGAATCTTTAGGTATTTTAACATCATCATTAATATTTAGATATACACTTGCATAAAAGCTATTCGGATCTAAAGTAATTTTCTTTACACTACCTATCTTTATGCCTGAGATCATTACGTCGCTTCCGACTGCTATACCCTCTGCACTCTGAAAATTAACAGTTACCTGATAACCTTTTGAGCTAGTGATAGAACTACCTGTGTTGTAGGCAAAAATCAAAAATAGCAAAGCAATAATTAATACTATAAAGCCTATAATTGTTTCAATAATGTTCTGTTTCATTGTTTTTTATACTATACTCCTGATAAATGAAGAATTGTATACGAAGTTCTATCTAAGTATACTAATTAATTACGGTTGCCATCTACTATATTTAAGATTTGATGTTTTAGGAGGCTTTTTAACTATTTTATTATTCTTTTGCCATGGAAAAAGCTGGATATTTTTCGGTATCTCATTTACTAAATGATGTAACCAAGTGTGCCAACTTGGCGGAATTTTTGTAGGTTCATTTACATTTTTATAAATAACAAACCTCCTTGAACGCCCTAAATAATCAATACTACGGCTTTCATAATATTGATTCAAAAACTCATCTTCTCCTACTTTTTTGTGAAAAAAAGTAATAAAAAACTTATCTATCCACGACATTTTAAAATTTCTATAGCAGTTTCTCTTCCTTGCACTGCAAGTTTATCAGCAGCAATATTACCGCTATTATTTGCATGACCTTTTACCCATTTCCAAATAATAGTATGTTTACTCAATTCTGCGTATAATTTTTGCCATAAATCGGCATTTTTAACGTGTTCATTGTTGCTTTTACACCAATTATTTTTTATCCAATTATGAATCCAAGCGGTAATTCCCTGTTGTAAATATTTACTATCGGTATAAATCTCAACATTACAAGATTTTTTTAAAATTTTCAATGCTTCAAATGCTGCCGTGATTTCCATACGATTATTAGTTGTATCTAACTCATACCCAAATATTTCTTTACTAGCATCATTAAACTTTAATAAAGCTCCCCATCCTCCGGGACCTGGGTTACCTGCACATGCACCATCAGTATATATAACTACTTTTGAATCCATATATGGGCATTAACTAGGTTTAGAAGAGTTACGAAACTTATCTAATATTATAACATTTTGATTTGGAGATAATGAAGTTTTATAACTTTTATTAGTACTTATTGCATCTTCATGTTGGTGATTTTCTTGTATATTGAACGACTGATTAAAAGTTAGGCTGTAATTATTATTGGAATCAACAAAGCTAATAAGTGCATCAAAAGGTACGTAAATTATTTCTTTAACACCGTCAAAACTCACTGTTAAGGAAAAACCGGTATCATTTACTATTAAATTTTCAAACTGATATTGCAGTACTATTGTTATCTGTTTTGGATATGCCTGTTTAACTTTTGAAGATAAAATGACCGCAGGGTTATCGGTTCTGTATGATATGTATATTAACTGATCCCAATATAAATTTTCATGCTGGATTTTTGTTAGAATTTTTTTCACAAATTCTAGCATATATTCATTCACAAATTTTTTATATTCAATATTCATAAAAGAAAAATAAATAAAAATAGGTCGACAAAGCTTAATTTGTGCAGTTCACGTCATTGCAAGCAAAAACTGTAAGTTTTAATGACGATATCAACCGTTTTTAGGCAATGCCAATTTTTCAAGTTAAACGAGTATACGTATGGGGTTTTTCTGTTGCCCGGCAAACCCCCAGCCGCGTAGGATTAAGCTGCTAGAGCTAAATCTACAGAACGATTATTATCGTTTGCGTTTCTTTGTTTTGACCCATATGGCAAAAGCCATCGGCGGAATCATCCCGAGTAAAAGCAATCTTTTTATTAGGTACGTCGATCCTATTTCGCCCCCATAAAATACTGCTTATCTTTTAAAAATTGCATTTCATTTTATCAAGGATTCGCATCCTTACCTATTAAGTATAGGCTGCGGGTGCTCACCTCTCAAAATAAAATACAATTTTTAAAAGATAAGCAGTATTGATATCGACTGGTATACGAAGTTCATCGAGTATTGGTGGAGGCGTCGGGTACTGCCCCCGAGTCCGCAACCTCTATTCTAAATTACGTTTATTACTATAGCTATACTACTAGCACCAAATATTATGCCTTAATTTGATTAAAATGTAAAGGTCAAATAAGAATTCTAGATTTATATTAAAAATGGACTTATAATAAATGTTTAGAATTCTAAATTAAAAACTTAATGATGCTACCAAATCTTGGAATTATCGCAGGCAGAGGTTCATTACCTTACTTAATAGCATATAACTATACAAAGAAAGGCGGCAAGTGTTATATAGCGGCGATTAAAGACGAAGCTGATATAGATCAAATTAAAGATTTTGAATATAAGATTTTAAAAATCGGTATGGTTGGTGAAGCTATAAGATATTTTAAGGATAATGAGGTACAAAATATTATTTTTATAGGCGGAGTTAATAGACCAAATTTTAAAAATTTATCCGTAGATAAAATAGGTGGTTTATTGCTGTTCAAAATAGTTGGGCAAAAAATTCGAGGAGATGATAATTTGCTAAAAATAGTAGCGGATTTTTTTGAAAGCTACGGTTTTAAAGTAATTTCAAGTAACGAAATATATAAAAATCAACAAGGTAACTCCAATATTATAACCGATACTAACTCTACCAGTTCAGATAAAAATGATATTGAGCTTGGAGTAAAATTATTAAATCATTTAAGTTCATTTGACATCGCACAATCGGTTATAGTTGAAAATGGCTACATACTAGGTATAGAAGCTGCCGAAGGGACGGATAATTTAATAGCGAGATGTGCAGATTTACGTAAAAAATCCCATGAGGGAGTGCTAGTAAAAATACCGAAATTAGGTCAAGATAATAGACTAGATATGCCAACAATTGGTCCTGATACTATAAAGAATCTTGCTAAATATAATTACAAAGGAGTAGCGATTCAGAAAAATAACGTAATTATAGTTGAAGAAGAATTAACTATCAAACTCGCTAATGAACATAAAATTTTTATAACAAAATGTTAGCAATAGGTATTACCGGTAGCTATGCATCGGGGAAAACTTTTATTTTGGATTATTTCGCGGAAAAAGGATATAAAACTTTTTGTGCCGATAGGTGCATAAAAGCATTATATAAAGATTTGAGCGTACAAACTCAAATATTAAAATTACTACCTGAACTTGCATCTTTCAATATCGGAAAAATCAGTAATTTAATTTACAATAACGACCTAGCTAGAGAAAAACTACAAAATTTTATTTACCCATTACTGATAGATAAACTCATTTTATTTAAAAAAGAAAATGCTAATTTCAAATTTGGTTTTGCCGAAATACCGTTGCTTTATGAAGCAAAATTTGATAAATATTTTGATTTTGTCGTAACAATATACTGCTCTGAAGAAATAAGAATGCAAAGAGCGATCACAAGAACTTCATTTGATATAGAGATTTATAATAAAATCAAAAAAATTCAGCTATCACAAGAGAGCAAAATAGCAAAAGCAGATTTTGCTATAAATAGCGGCGTTGATATGTTAGACTTGGAAAAACAAATAGCACAGCTAATTCTCGTCATTGCGAGGAAATTGTAAGCTTGTTGTATGGTACTTATGTCATTCACGCGTAGGTATTGTTCCGTAGACCACCAGTCGTCATTGCGAGAAGAATTACTTAGTAATTCGACGAAGCAATCCAGTTAAAAATTCGGATTTATAGAATTTTTTAATCTTTTTCTGGATTGCCGTGTTGCTCCGCTCCTCGCAATGACGGTTTTGGTATCCACGCAACAACACCCGCTCGCAGTGACAATTTTAAGAGACTAATAAAGGATTTGGAATGTCGAGTTTAAGAGAAATAATTTTAGATACCGAAACTACGGGACTTGACCCACGACAAGGTCACCGAATTGTCGAAATCGGTGCAATTGAAATGATGAACAAGGTATTAACAGGTAGGAATTTTCATTTTTATATTAATCCTGAGCGAGACATGCCGTTTGATGCTTATAGAATTCACGGTATTTCCGGTGAATTTTTAAAGGACAAACCTTTGTTTCATACAATAGCTGATGATTTTTTAGAATTTATTGCAGATAGCAAGCTTGTTATTCATAATGCTCCGTTCGATATTAAATTTCTAAATCACGAATTATCATTATTAAAAAGAGTAGAAATCAAACTTTTAGAACTGTCCAATGCTATAGACACTCTAGTTATGGCTAGAAGTATGTTTCCAGGCTCAAAATATAATCTTGATGCATTATGTAAAAGATTTAAAGTTGATAATTCAGGTAGGCAGCTTCACGGGGCTTTGAAAGATGCGGCATTACTTGCAGAAGTATATGTGGGACTAACGGGTGGTAGACAATCCGCTTTTAAAATGGTTGATAAATCTGCTGGAATAAATAATTTAGCAACTAATCAAGTAAATAGCAAAACAGAGCACGCTACTATTGTTATTAAACCTACAAAAGAAGAGCTGCAAAAACATAAAGAGTTTCTTAGTAGTATTTTAAAAACTGCTTAGTAAAACGTCATTGCGAGGAGCAGTAGGTGACGCGGCAATCCAGAAAATAATGAAAAAAAAATTCTGTAAATCAGAATTTTTAACTGGATTGCTTCGTCAAAACTTACAGTTTTTCCTCGCAATGACAATTATCAACCTTCCTTAAACTTACCTATGAAAACAAATTTCCTTGTACTTATAATCTTTATAGTACTCGTCTCTTTGGGCTTTTGGCAGCTTAGTCGATTAAAAGAAAAGAAGTTATTTTTAGCTTCGATGCAAGCTAATCTAACCTCACCGGCAATTAATTTAGCAGAAATTCAAGACAATTTACCTTATCACAAAGTAAAAATTACCGGTCAATTTTTACCTAATAAAGACATATATTTATATGGTAGAAGGTCAATGTCGAGTGAAAAAGACGGCTATTATTTAGTTACTCCTTTTAAAACCATAGAAGATAAAGTTATTTTAGTAGCACGAGGTTGGTTCAGTAATCGCAATAAAAATATTATCACCCAAGCTACAAACGACCAGCAACATGAGATTATCGGTGTTACTATGCCGTCTGAAAAAACTCGTAGCTACTTACCGGCTAACGATATAAAAAATAATGTGTGGCTAACTTTAGATTTAAAAGAAGCCTCTCAAACCTTAGAATTAAATCTAGAGAATTTTTATATTATCACGGAAGGAAAAGATATTAGCAATCTAGATATTTTATTACCACTTGCGATAAATCATTTAGCAGCAATCAGAAATGACCATTTAGAATATGCCTTAACTTGGTTTGGTCTTGCTATTTCTTTAATCGTAATATATATGATTTATCGGCGTCGTTATATGGCCGTGGATGTCATCCCACGACTTGATCGTGGGATCCAGAAAAATAATTAAAAAGACTGGACCCCGTGGTTAAGCCACGGGGTCCAGTAATCGATATATAAATGAGCAATTTACAACAACAAGCATCCGATCCTAATTATTCTGTTTGGGTATCGGCATCTGCCGGTACAGGTAAAACCAAAATCCTAACCGATCGATTTTTACGTTTGTTAATAACAGGCGCAGAACCTACCAATATTTTATGCCTTACTTTTACTAATGCTGCAGCTATAGAGATGCACGCAAGAATTAATAGTAAGCTTAAACATCTTTCTCTTTGTGATGAAGAAAAATTAGAAAATGAACTCTTCTTAATGAGTGGTAATAAGCCGCTACCTCACGAAATAGAAAACACAAAAACTTTATACGATAAAATACTAAATAGCAACGAGCCTTTAAATATCTATACAATTCATGCGTTTTGTCAAAAAATCCTTAACACTTTTCCTTTAGAAGCAGGTATCACACCGGAATTTAAAATTCTTGAAGAAACTAAATTACAAGATATCTTCCTAAATATCAGAAATGAAATCTACTTAAGTGATGAGCATAATGACTTAATTAAAATTTTACTTAACCGCTTTCATGAAATAACTCTGCAAGATATTTTTACTGAAATAATCGAGCAGAAAATTAAATTCAAGAAGTTATTTACTCATAAAACTATTCCAAATGAAATATATAATAAAAGATTAGCGTTAGGGGAATTAAATAATATTTACGATAAGGTAAAAAACTTATTTGCAGAATATGATTTGGAAATAGAACCGAAAGAAATCTTTTTTACAAAAGATGGAAAAAAACGTAAAAGCCTTTTATCGAAAGAATTAACAAGAAAATATCCTAAATTATTGCTAGAGCTAAAAAAAATTAACTCTGAAATTTACCGTTTAGATGAGTTGCATCGCATAGAGAAGCTAGCATATCATACGAACTTACTTACTAAACTTGCTCATATTATTTTAAAAAAATACGATTCATATAAAGAAGAAAATAATTTACTCGATTACGATGATCTAATTTACTACACCGAAAAATTACTGAATAATAAAACTACGCATGGTTGGTTGTTGCACAAGCTTGAAAACGAGATAAACCACATTCTTGTTGACGAAGCACAGGACACAAGTCCCCCGCAGTGGAATATTATCACTACTTTAATAACAGCGTTTAATGCAGCAGATAAACCAAGTAATAGTACCTTTATCGTTGGTGACGATAAACAGTCCATCTTCAGTTTTCAAGGGGCTGATCTTCATAATTTCAGCTTAGTAAAGGAGCAACTAGAAGCAAACCTTACAAGTGCTAATAAAAAATTCAAAAATATCACCCTTGCATCTTCTTATAGATCATGTGCAGAGATTTTACAATTTACTCATAATGTTTTGAAAAATATAAAATCCAATTACCCTAGTTTATTCCTTGCGGATAATCCTTTAATATCCTCATTTCGTACACATCAAGGTCTAGTGACAATTTGGCCTTTAGTAATGAGTGAAAAACAAGAAGAGCTTTTTTGGGCATTGCCTGAAGATTATGCAAATTCTAAATCTGCTGCTGATTTACTTATAGAAAAAATTGTAAATTTTATACAAGAACAAATAGAAAGCAAAGCAATTTTACCGTCTACCGTAAGCAAAATATCTGCAAAAGATTTCATGATATTAGTAAGAAAGAGAGATGAATTTAGCAATAATCTTATAAAAGAACTTAGTAAAGCTAAGCTTAACGTTGAGATAAGCGATAGAATTAATATTAAAGAAAATCTAACTATAATGGATTTAATGTCCGTGGCTAAATTTGTATTACTACCAGATGATGATTTAAACCTTGCCGGCTTACTAAAATCACCGATTATCGGCATTAATGAAAAGCAATTATACGAACTTCTTGTAAATAAAAACGATAATAGTTTATGGGATAATCTATCTGCTTGTGAAGAAATATATGCTAAGTTAAATTCCCTAATTGAAATTTATAAAATATCGACTGTTGAGAATTTCTTTGATTTAGTGGTGAATAATCTAAATTTACGAGAGATTTACGATGATGATAGTGATGATATGATAAATGAGCTATTAACGTTAAGCAAAAACTATGCAAATGATATAGATAATTCACTGCAAGGATTCGTTGCTTGGTTTGAGAATAACGATATCTACATCAAACGTGATATGGAGCATTCAGATAAAATAAGAGTAATGACCGTCCACGGTTCTAAAGGACTTGAAGCTCCTATTGTTATATTATGCGATTCTACTACTTTGCCGGTAAGTAGCAATCAATTTATTTGGGACAATAAAGGGGAAATGTTCTTCTCTGCTAATATTGTAGATACGCCGGAGTTCTTACAAGAATTAAAAGAAGCTGAAAAATTACAAGATTTGCAAGAATATATCAGACTACTCTATGTTGCAATGACAAGAGCTAAAGACCAGCTAATTATATGCGGTTTTAGTAATAAATCTAACACTCCTGAAAATTGCTGGTATGAAATAGTCAAGCAAACTTTTGATTAACAGCTGCTTTATTAAGTCATTATTCGGCTTTCCAACTCTCCTAAACGTTGCTCGATTCTCTCTATATCTTCTTTTATGACAGGATTTTTTAATAAAAATGCAATTTCATCTTTTAGCATATTTATCTCTTGTTCAGTAGAATCTAATACTATATCGTAGATGCTTTTTTTACCTTGATTTAACACTTAAATGCTCCCAAACTTAAATTGCTCAAGTTTCAACCACCAAAAATTTTGACCTTGGGTTTGGGGGGTTGAGGCGTTCAAAGAACCGTCACAGAACAGTTATAATAGCTTTTAGATTTAAAATTTACACCTTAAACCTTGGACATAGCTACTATCACTCCAACCATGACAAAGTTGAGGAGCATTTTTAAATGGATAATGTAACCATCTGTGATAAAGGACTTCTACACCCAAGAATAACATTACTGCTACTCTTGCGGAAGGTTTTAATTAATTTTTTAAAAAAGTCAATTAGCTATTGTTAAAGAATGGCTGCATGGATTGGAAAATGTCCTTAGTATTATTCCCGCTTTTAGCAATTACTTCCTAGCTTACTCCGAGTTAGTATTAAATAACTGCACTAAATGTATATAAATATCTAGTATTTCAATTTCTTCCTTAGTAAATTTATACGGAGATTTTACATAAATAAGTTTTTGGCGTCTTGCTTCTTTATTTGATCAGGCGGTAAATAAATATATATAATCTATGTGCTTCTTGGTTCTGAGACTCGTTATTAGCATGCAGCACCTCATACAAAGCTGTTATATCTTTTTTTGTTTCATCTAAAAGATGCAGCAACTTCTTCTAACTTGTCTTTAAATAAACTACTGAGCTCCTGATCACCTACTAGCTCTTCCTGCGAAATCATCCTGATATCATCTAATTTCCAATAAGATTTGATATTTTCTAAAAAAGAATTAGCATAATTCTCAGTTCTAGGGCTTTTAAGATTTTTATTCAAATGATTATAAAGCAATTTTTTATCTAGATAAAATTGTATAATACTTAAATTTTTTTCTTTTAAAGTCTTTATCATATTTTGATATTTTAGAAATAACGATTACAGCAAGAAAGATAAAAATACTTATTAACAGAGGATATGAGATATTTAACTGATCAAACATTATTAATTTTATAGAGTTTAGTTTACATTACATAATAGTAGTAACATTTATTTAAATTTCAATTTAACTACTATATCCTAAATTTAAATCATTTATATTTAAATATTGTCATAAGAAAATTAATAAGATTTTTATTGAAACCACTACTTCAGATAGCATAATAATTTATGCATTATAGTAATAATCATACCCTAATAAATCAGATTTAGGAATATCACACTTATATTTATATGAATCTAAATAATCTTGTAATTCATGAACATTTCGTTCTATTTCAATAACATTATTAGATAAAATAACTAAATCTTTTTTATTAACCTCTAGCTTTTCAGATTCCTTGTGCTTTATATTCAGTATTTTCGCTTCTAATTCCTCGTTACTAAATAATTTTTGAAATGCAGCAAGCCACGGACCAAAAGCTGTACTTGCTAACTTTTTTAAAATGTTCTTTTAACTTCATAACTAATTTCCTTGTTTATATTTTCTTAGTTTAATTTATAGTACTAGTTGGAAGTAATCAAGTTATAGAGCTAAGAAAAATTAATACTTTTGTAAAAATTATATGTAGTGTAAAAATTGAAAAACCGTTTTAAAATGCTTAAAATAATTTGACTATTTTAGAAAATTTTAATTAAATCTATTAATAAACTCAATCGATAATACAAAATATGAAAACAGCTTTTATCTTCCCAGGTCAAGGGTCGCAATTGATCGGCATGGGAAAAGATTTTTATGATAATTTTAAACCCGCAAAAGAAACTTTTCAAGTCGTTAATGAAGTACTAAATCGAAAGCTCACTGATATAATTTTTAATGGACCTTCTGAAGCACTTACCTTAACCACTAACGCACAACCGGCATTAATGGTGGTATCTATGGCAATAATAAATATTATCAAGGCTGAAACCGGTAAAAATTTGGATAGTCTTTGCGATTATGCTGCCGGTCATTCGCTAGGTGAATATAGTGCTTTATGTAGTACCGAAAGTATTAGCCTTGAGACAGCAGCAAAGCTACTTCATATACGTAGTACATCTATGCAAGAAGCATGTCCCGAAGGTGAAGGAAGCATGGCAGCTTGTATCAATATTCCACTTCAAAAGCTTGAAGAAATATTAGAAGATATCAACAAAATAAATTTATGCCAAATTGCCAACGATAATATCGAAGGACAAATAGTTATTAGCGGCAAAACCACAGCTATCGATCATGCTATTAGTATAATTAAAGATTTAGGTTATAAAGTGATAAAACTGAAAGTCAGTGCTCCATTTCATTGTAGCTTAATGAAGCCGGCAGAAGAAAAAATGCGAGTAGCTCTTGATCAATCTGTAATTAATAAGCCTATAATACCGATAATCCAAAATTATACCGCAAAACCTACTCTAGATCCTACAAAAATCAAACAAAATTTAATTCTTCAGATATGTAGACGAGTTAGATGGCGTGAAACTTTAAAGCTGTTTAATCAGCTAGACGTAGCACATATAGTAGAAATAGGGGCAGGAAACGTACTAACCAATATGCTACGGAAAATTAATTATCCATATAAATTAAGTAATATTAGTAATTTAGAAGAACTACAGAATTTTTTAGATAACGTTAGCAAATAACACCTCTAATAACTTCTGATTTATACAGCTTTTAAATTAACTCAATAATATTATTATATAAAAATTAGTTTTAGTTTTTTAAGCAATTGCTAGAATTATTAACTAGTGATTGGTAGAGCTATTTAGATAAGGTAATATAGGGTTATGAAAATTTAGCTTTAACAGATACTAATGATACATTTTTAAAAGAAGAATGTTTCAGAAAAATTACTCTTATTAAAGGATGCATTAAAGAAGGTGAATACCCATGGTATGTTGTTCCTTTTGATAAAATAGATAATGCAAGTTTACTACTTACCAATATTCATATACTAGAGCTTGATTATCTAAATCACAATACGGTAAAAGCAGTAAAAATATGCTGCAAAATAATTTCAAAGATATATAATCCGAAAAGTGATATTATTGCTCACTATGAAGAATCTATAATTAAAAACTATACAATAATAGATAAAATAGCCAAAGGGCAAGTTATTACCTTTGAAGATTTAAATATTAAATATGTAGATCACACGGATGAAGAGTTAAAATATATAGGTAATATAGTAAATGATATTAGAAAACTAGATGGTGAGCTAGTAGCAGATATATCAAATATCACCAAAATTTAGATAACCTCAACTTTATAGTACCATTGACGCATTATGAATTAGATTACCAGCCTAAAAATTATAATAATTTTGTCGATATTAAAGCAATAACTTGGAATAGATTTTTAGTAAAATATCAGAAATTATTTAATAATCTTAGAGAAGAATATTCAGCAATACTATTTAGAATTTGTAGCGATAATGATGATTTTGTGAAATTGTTAATTTCAGACTCTTGTCATCTGAGTTTAAACAAACGAAACGAAATTATAAAGTACTTAGTAGATAAATATAACAATAATACCTAATTTATTTGTCCTGTAGCCGTACAACTTTTTAATATTTGTAACGATAAAGATGGTTGGGTAAAGCTTCTAACTGTAAGCTCTTACAATCTTAGCCTACAAAAACGAGTCGAAATTATAGAGTACCTAATAGGGAAATATAAAAACGATATCAAATCTATTTATTATATAACCGAGCAACTTTTTAATATTTGTGAGGATAACACAACTATTGCAACTACAAAAATAGAGGCTGAGCATTGTTATAAATATATTAAACATGTCTGTAGTTGGGATGGTTTACCTGGTGATTGGGATATTAAGTTTAAGGGACTGCTCGGTTATGATACGGCAGCTTTAATTATTGGCTATTCTGTCAAGCCGGGAAATGATTCTATTTAGTTAGAAACATTATAAAATAATTCTAGAAATTTTATAATTTAGATGATATAAAGTTAAGCCATAACCGGAGAGATGGCCGAGTGGCCGAAGGCGGCGGTTTGCTAAACCGTTATACGGGTCATACCGTATCGAGGGTTCGAATCCCTCTCTCTCCGCCAGCTCTATGCTCTTTTATTTTCTTTATAATGCTTAGTATATTTATCTAGTAACATCCTAATCATTTTTTGATAAGGGACATGTGCAGTTGCTGCTTCTGATTTAAAGAATTCTACGCTCTCTTTACTTAAAGAAATGGTTACCTTTACAGAATCATCTTTTAATAACAGTTCTCTAGGATGTGGTAAGCAATCTTTTACTATTGTTACTTTCCCTATTCCCTCATCAGTGTATTTTATTTTCTTGCTCATAAATTCTCTTACCTTTACGCCAGTATCCTGCTCCAAAAATTCTTATATGATTACCTCAAAACATAAAACTGACTGTGAAAATATTACCATCAACTTGACCTAAACAAAAATATCTTTTTTCTGTAATACTATGGTCTATATCCTCAAGAATTATCCTTTGTATATCTAGAAAAGCTTTTTGAGTTGCATCAAAGCTTACATTATGCTTCTCAATATTAATATTATTTTTTTTCTTCGTTCCATTCAAAAGCATAATGCTTTTTTAACTTTTAATTGATTAATACTTAATTCTATAATAAATGTCCATATATTTATATAGGTAATAAACCATATTTTAAAATTAATCGTTTTCAAAGTAGACATAACAAAACTTAAGTGTAGCCTGAATCAAGGCTAATCTATACTCGTTAAAGGTGCGCATAACCTACCATGCACCCTGCCAGCGTCTGGACAGTTAGCCAATTCTTGTAGTTGATCTTCCGGGAAAGCCAAGGAGTAATCAAGGTTTTCGCCTTTCAAATTTAGGTTCGCAAATACAAATTATCGCCCTATTGCCTTTATTTAATAAGGAAATTAGATTTACATGCAAAATGTCTTTTCATACCTATTTGCTTTAAAAGATCAATTGCAGCTGCTGACCATTTTAAATATCCTAAATAAACATGCCAATGAACGGCTACCTCATTTTCATCAAGATTAATGTTGAGTTCAATACCGAGTTCTTTTTTATATAGCTTTTTAAACTGTGCATCTTTCGAGAACAAAAGCTTGTCTTGCTCATCAAGCCGGCAACTAAAATTACCTTTTTTATCTGTATTACTGCTAATAATTTCAAAATATTTATTTAAATTTTCGTTTTTATTGGGAGTCAGTACTTCAATAATCTTCCATACATCTAAAATAGATTTGATTTGCTCATCGGATTGATTGTACATAAAAAGAAGTTTACACTTAAAATAGAAATATCCTAAATATGAAACTAGAAGAAGTAAACAACTTTTTAATGTTACTATTTACAGTATATAAAGATGTGTATAATTAACAAAATTATCGCCAAATTATTAATGATTTTTAATAAAACTTTATTATCTTTTACAAATTCATTTAATATATTTCCTTAACCTAAACAGGATATAATAAATGCAAAATAATAAGGAAATTATTAAATATATAGTGTTATAGCATTTGGTATTCTTAGAATCCTATAAATTGGTCACCAATCATGCAATTAGCTACCTTAAGTTATATATTGTCTTGTTTAATTGATTGGAATGCCGCATATCCAATTGAAGATGCATAAATAATAAATAATGGCCAGGAATGGCTTAAAAACAATCAAACTTATACCTTTTATAATACACAATTTCCATCTTCTCGTTATATGGAACTTGCAAAAGAGATACTTCGTATGCCTAAAAATATTTCATAAATTTGATGATGAGAATTACGTAATGAAGCGTTAGCCTCTCATAAACTCATAAATAACTTTTCTAATTTATTGAAGTATTTTAAATTAACTCCTCTTATAGATCCTACTGATTTCAATCCTAACTATTTTATGGTATAGAGTTTGGCAAAAAATTTGGGGAATATTCCTAAATATTTCGGTAGAAAGTTAAAGCATGCTTGTAATAACATAGAAGAAGCAGAGAATTATTTGGAGAGTTATGAACCGGAGGCATTCTCTAACTCTTCTGCGTTCCATGAGTTTATAAATACAATCACGCATTGTAATGATGTTAGGTTGTAGAGATATTAAATCAGATATATTTTAATAACAAACTGTAGTTACCTTCAATAGCAAGTTACTTTCGTAATTGGCATTGCTCAATAACTATAGATATTTTTGAAAGTCTCCGTCATTGTGAGGAAATTACGAAGTAATTGACGAAGCAAGGAAGTATAAAAATGCTAATTTGTAGCATTTTTTTAATTATTTTTCTGGATTGCCGCGCTCCTTGCAGTCGCTTGCAATGACGAAATCTATATTTATTGAGCAATACCTCGTAATTTGCTATTGATTCAAAAACTGTAACAGCATATTTAACTTGCATTTAAACTGCTTCAACGCACATAGCCATACCCATACCGCCTCCGATACATAAGGTGACTAAGCCTTTTTTAGCTTTAGCTCTTCTTAAAGAGTGTATCAGAGTTATAAGAACACGTCCGCCGCTTGCCCCAATCGGATGCCCGATTGCTATTGCACCGCCATTTATGTTAACCTTATCCATATCCCATTTCATTTCACGGTTTACATAAATACTTTGAGCAGCAAACGCTTCATTAACCTCGATAACTTCCAAATCATTAACGCTCCAACCTGCTTTACTTAAAGCCTTTTGGGCGGCAGGCACGGGGGCAGTACCCATAATACTTGGATCAACACCGGCTGAAGCATAAGAAACAATACGAGCTAGCGGCATCAAATTATGCTTTTTCAATGCTTCTTCAGAAACTACCATAAGGCATGCCGCACCGTCATTGATTGAAGAAGCATTACCCGCCGTAACTATGCCGCTTTTATCAAAAGCAGGACATAATTTACTCAGAATTTCAAGGCTTGTATCATGTCTTACTGTTTCATCATGTTCAAACAAACTAGTAGTTTTTTTTACCGTTACTTCGATAGGTAAAATTTCATCTTTAAAAATTCCGGCTAGCTGTGCTTTAGATGCTTTCTTGTGAGAACTTAAAGCAAATTCATCTTGCTCTTGTCTACTAATATTAAACTGTTTCGAGATATTTTCGGCAGTAATGCCCATAAATACTCCTGAAAATACATCAGTTAGTCCGTCATACTGCATTAGATCAACCATTTTAATATCGCCGAATTTAGCTCCTGCTCTGATATAGCTACCGTGCATACCGAGCGACATATTCTCTTGCCCACCTGCTATAACTAGCTCATTATCACCAGTCATAATCGAATTTGCTGCAAGTGCTACGCTTTTAAGACCTGAGCCACATACTTTATTAATCGTATAACCCGGCACTTCTTTAGGTATCCCCGCATGAATCAGAGTTTGCCTCGCCGGATTCTGCCCGCTACCGCCTGTTATTACTTGTCCAAGTATTACCTCACCTACTAAAGCTGGATCGATTTTGCTGTTTTGTATCATATCTTTTATTAAATGAGCAGCTAGCATTGGTGCTGAAGTCGTGCTAAGACTACCCATAAACGAGCCGAACGCCGTCCTTTTCGCATAAGTTATATAAACCGGTTTTGTCATAATGTGTATACTCCAAGTGAATGAATAATAGGTATACGAAGATCAACTTCAAAAAGAGCTAGGCATTCAAAGTCCTCGGAGCGGAGCGAGTAATACGTGCGCACCGCAGCTCTTATAGAAGTTCTATCTAAGTATACTCCTTAAATAATTTATCTAATTTACTATTTATCAAATAGCTAATATGCCCGCCTTTTACTTCTATCAGTTTAGAGTTTTTTAATAATTTTTGCAAAGATAAAATGGAAGATTTAGGCACTATTTGATCATCTTCCGCTGCTACTATATATACAGGGCAATCGATTAAACTCGGATCAATAATAAAATTAGACCTCTTCGGACACTCTACTTCTAGAGGTAATTTGTACGTTGATCCGGTGCTCGCATCCTCACGTATGTTTATATACGCTGCGGTGCTGCGTTCCGTGTCTCCTCCAAATTCCTCTCTATAAGCGAATTTCTGAAGAGGTCTATTATCAATTTGCCATTTAAGATTTATAAACATATTTTTATCCAATATATTTTGTATTATTTGATTATAAACCCCTTTAGATATATTATTCCCTGACATAAGCCAATGTTCTATTCTAAATGCTAATTCTTGCTCCTGATCGGAAGTTATAGAGAAGAATTTTTTTAATTTAGCATTGAAATAGTTAGGAAATAACAGAAAAAATAAAATTTGAATATGAATTTTAGGAATTATAGGTAAATTTTCTATGCCACGATCTAGTTTTAAATATCGATGCAACATTCTTATATGAAAAAAATGAGAAAAATCCCACGGGCAGGTAAGTAAAGTCAGAGTTTTTATAAATTTAGGCATAAGTACATTTGTGGCTATCGCAAGGTTACCGCCGATACAATGACCTATGCAATTAATGTCTTTAATTTTCAAACTATCTATTACTTCAATTATTTTATGCACATAGTCGTCTAGTAAATATTTAGGTTCCTCAATCTCTAGCCAATCTATTAAATAAACTTCACCGTAGTTCCTCAAATTTTCAATAAAATTTTTGCCACGAGCTAGAAAAAATATTTCCGGTGAGTTGAAGATAGAGGGGATGATTAGGAAAGTATGCTTGTCATCTCTGTATCTGTTTATGTCATTCACACGAAAGCGGGAACTCATCTTATGATTAGCTCTAGACTCCCGCTTTCGCGGGAATGACAAGGAGGGCATTGAGGATAACGCCGAGTAATACAACACCCTATAATGCTCTGTTTGCATT
Source organism: Rickettsia australis str. Phillips (assembly GCF_000273745.1). Lineage (GTDB taxonomy): Bacteria > Pseudomonadota > Alphaproteobacteria > Rickettsiales > Rickettsiaceae > Rickettsia > Rickettsia australis. The sequence goes on along the minus strand of NZ_AKVZ01000032.1, from coordinate 2,388 downwards.
ACTATTTTAGTGGATTCTAAATATTTATTACCTAGCTTATGTGCCTTTGTATAATTATTATAAAGGTCAAAATATTCCTGTAGTTTATTACTATCTAGCATTGCGAGTATGTTATTTTATGACTAAATTATTGACAAAAGACTAAATATATTATATAAGTCCAGCACCTTCAAAGTACAATAAACAGTATACCATCTCTCAGATGCTATCTGTAAATATATTTTCATAAAATCTGAGGTTCTGTGTACTTTATAATCATTAATTATACAGTACACAGAACCTAGAGTACTTAAGTTTTTTTTTTGTCCTTAGGGATTTATAATGCTAAGTACCTCATCACGATCGTTTAAAAGCAAATTCAGAGCGGCATTTTGGCCTGTGCATAATTACGAACTCGGAAAGTTTATTCCGATGAGTGCCTTAATGTTTTGTATTTTATTTAATCAAAATGTTTTACGAATCTTAAAAGATAGTATTTTAATTTCCGAGATTAGTGCAGAAATAGCAGGTTTTGCTAAAGTTTATTGTGTTACGCCTGCTGCTGCTTTATTCGTGATTATTTATGCTAAAATGATTAATCATCTTACTTTTGAAAAGATCTTTTATTATTTAAGTGCATTTTTCATCAGCTTTTTTGTTTTATTTGCCTTTGTTATTTATCCTAATATTCATATTTTTCATGTACATCCCGATAATCTAGCTGACTGGATGGAACGCTATCCTCATTTTAAGTGGTATATCTCATTAGTAGGTAATTGGGGTTATATAGTATATTATAGTCTTGCCGAGCTTTGGCCTAATATTTTTTACGTATTATTATTTTGGCAGTTTGCTAATGAACTTACTACCACCGAAGAAGCAAAAAGATTTTATACTCTCTTTTCGTTATTCGGCAACTCTTCTTTAATATTAGTCGGCTTTTTAATGATGAATCTATCATCGGAAGATACTATTATTAAGAAGTTTATGAGTATTTCGGATAGTAAAATCACTTTAGTTCAGGTATCCACGACAATTGTTGCTATCGTTGCTATTGTTTATTGTTTATTAGTGAGATTTATTAGCAAGAACGTTTTTACTAACCCATTATTTTATGCCAAAGCAAAAAGCGGTAGATCAACTTCAGAACGGATGGGACTGATTAAAAGTTTTAAATATATTGTGAAATCAAAATATTTATGGCTACTTTTAATTTGTTCGGCAGCTTTCGGATTTGCTATTAACTTAGTCGAAGCCGTATGGAAAGCAAAAATTAAGGAATTATATCCGACTGTAAATACCTATGCTGAATTTAACAGTTTGTATATACTTTGGACAGGCGTTGCAATAATGGTTATGACCATCATCGGTAATAACGTTATGCGTATGCATAACTGGTTTGCAGCAGCAGTTATTTCACCAGTTATAATAATGGTGACCGGCATTTTATTCTTTGTACTTATAGTATTTGATCAACAAATTTTATCATTATTTGATGGAGCAATTTTAATGTCACCTCTTGCTCTTGCCGTTTCGATCGGCGGTATTCAAAATATTTTAGCTAAAGGTACTAAATATTCTATATGGGATACTTCAAGAGAAATGTTATATATCCCTCTTGATGAGGAGCTTAAAACCAAAGGCAAAGCAGCGGTTGACGTAATAAGTGCAAAAGTCGGCAAATCCTCTAGCGGTCTTGTACAATCTATTATTTTTACCTTAGTGCCGACTGCTACTTTTACCTCAATCTCACCAATTCTAATGGTGGTATTTACTTTCGTATGCCTTGCTTGGATTTATGCAGTAAGGAAAATATATTTTGAATATCAAAAAATAGCATAATGATACTTATGTTGCCTACGTGATTCGATTTTCTTGTCATTGTAAGCGATTGTATGTGTTGTTGCGTGGATCGGTTTTTTCTTCTGTCATCCCGCGACTTGACCGCGGGATCTAGGAAAAATAGACAAATAATATATGCTAAAAGTTGTTTTTCTGGATACCGTGGTCAAACTACGGTATGACACCGAGCGTATTTTTTCGATCCATGCAATAAGGCTGCGACTGTAAGGAGCGTGGCAATCTCAAGAATCATATATTACTTGCTTTATGAGATTATCACGTCGATGTTATGCATCTCCTCGCAATGACGTCTCAATATCTACAATAAAGCCCTTTTTAACTAGGCACCCTGCAGCATAAAACTATCGATTTTACTATGAATCAATCTCTCCTAAAGCTTTAGTCTCTATATTATCTAAGAAAATCTCAAAATCCTTTAAGATATTTTCAACATCTTGTAAGATAGAAGCAAATTCTTCTTTACTTTGAGAAGAAGGTGGTTTAAATGAAGTTAGGGTAACTTTTTCACTCTTTATAAAATTATGAAGCTAATCCTTAAGTGTAATG